>NZ_JAESJQ010000005.1:0-532855 GCF_017891615.1 Staphylococcus sp. GDY8P198P | reverse complement strand
ATTTACTCTTGATAAGATACAGAGAAAGGGATGTTTATGTTTAATATGTTGAATCGAGGCCAACTGTTGTAAAATAGTGTTCTCTTTAATATATGAAGCTTAATACGCTTAGACAAAAATGTGTTTACTTTATACTATAGCGCATCAGTTACAGTGATTTTGAAATGTACTTCTGCCCAAGTAGCGTATGCTCGTTCAAAAGTATAAGATTTTAAAAATAATAGAGCGCTAATCCATAATGGATTAGCGCTCTTATTTTGAGCATAAGCATGTATATCCATGCGCTTTGCATCATTCATTCAATATTTATTGATTTTTGGTAATTAAATCAGCGATTGCTTTAGAAGCATTACCATTTTCAATTGAACAAAAATCGTTATAAAACTTATTAATTTCAACTTTATAGTCATTTTCAATTTGATCTAAGTGTTGTAGGTCCTCTGCTAGTTTATGAGCATCTTGATAAATAGGTCCCGGTAAATCTTTGTGATAATCTAAATAGAAGCCTCTCAAGTCTTTGGCATATTTATCTAGGTCATAAGCAAAGAAGATTTGAGGTCTTTTTAGCACACCATAATCAAACATTACTGAAGAATAATCTGTAATTAAGCAGTCAGAAATTAGATATAATTCCGAGATATCACTATAATTTGATACATCAATTGCAAAATCTTCATAACCTCTTAAATCTAATGCGTTAGCGATAAGGTAATGCATTCTTAATAGAATAACATAGTCATCACCAATTTTTTCTTGCAAGTTATTTAAATCGATTTTTAAGTCGAATAAATATTTTCCTTTTTTGACAAATTCATCATCACGCCAAGTTGGTGCGTACATAATTACTTTTTTATCTTCAGGCAAGTTTAAGTTTTCTTTAATTTCTTGAATGTAAGCTTGATCATTTGCACGATTAACTAAGACATCATTTCTAGGATAACCAATTTCAAGTATTTTTTCTGGCGGCATCCAAAAAGCTGTTTCAAATATCTTAGATGAATAAGCGTTTGGAGAGATAAGATAATCCCATCTGCTTGTTTCTTCCTTGAAATTACGTTTATAGTTATCAGTTGTTGTTCCAGGCATACGGATGACTTTCATATCATTTGCTAAACGTTTTAAAGGTGTTCCATGCCAAGTTTGAATATAAACTTGATTAGCTTTTTTATTCAAGTATAAAGGCAGTCTTGCATTTGTTACCCAGTATTTAGCGCTAGCATATGCTTCATAATATGCTTGTGAACCTTTTTTAACTTTTTTAGCAGGTCCTGGTAAATATACTTGATCAGGTTTTCTGAAAACCCAAATAAATTCATAGTTTGGATGGTACTTCATCATATACTCATAGATATATTTTGGACTGTCACTATAATTTTTACCACCAAAAGCTTCAAAAATGATTGTATTCGGCTTAACTTTGTTTTCATTATCTGTAAGTTGATATAATGAACGATTTTTATTTTTTCGACGTAAAACAACATTTTTGGCTAAGCGAGCACGCTTTCTAAATCTATTAACTTTAAATGCTGGTGTTTTCTTATTAAACATAAGCATTAATGATTCTAAAATAAATAAGGGTTTTTCACTCTTGAATATTGTAGTCATTAACTGCCTAGTGACTTTTGGTAAAAGTTCGCTATTTGATTCATATCTTTCTGGTGTTTTTCTTAATGATGGTTCAAAAGAATCTCTATACAAATTCTTCATTTTAGTTTTTATGAATTTTTTATTTTCTTTTAAAGGCGCACGTTTTACAGCGTCTGAAAAGCTATATACATAGTCATTAAAAATAATATTGAAATCTTGAGTTGATAAAGTCGGTTTTTCGAAAGGATCATAGATTTCTCCTTTAATATAGAAAGGGAATCTACTGATTCTTACAAAGCCATTAGAATATTTAATGAATTCTAAGACGAAAGACCAATCGATAAAGATATCTAAATCTTCATTGAATTTAATATTATGTCCACGTATGATGGCTGTTTTAAAAACGATGTTACAAACAGAATGTTTACGCAGAAACTGATTTGATTTTGTTTTAGTGTTTAAATATTGCACTTTCACTAAATTTTGGTCAACGTATTGTGGTACATCTAAAGTGAAAGAATGAATAGGTGCAATTAAAGCATCGTATTGATTTAAATGTTTCATATAAAAAGCGAGCGCGTATGATGCAAGATAATCATCAGAATCTATAAATATAAAATAAGGTGATGTTACTGCTTCTAACGCGATATTTCTTGCGTAAGCATGCCCGAAGTTTTGAGTTAAATCAATTTCTTTAATTGAGATGTTCCAATCTTTGATTGTTTCAGTTGCAATAGATTTTGAATTATCAGTTGAACCATCGTTAACTATTATTAATTCAAAATCTTGGAACCTTTGATTTTTTAAGCTGTTTAAGCATTTTTCAATATAATCTTCTGAGTTATAATAAGTTACAATAACAGATACAGATTTCATTATTTTACCTCTTTTTCCATTAACTCTATTTATTATTTGAACAGCACACGTCGTCTGCTAATGTTCAATATAATAGGGTGTTTTTTTAAAAGCAATTTCACCGTTTGTGAGTTAAAACGGATTTATTTATTTTACTACAATATAAATATATATTCAAAACATCAACTATTGTTAATTCTAATTATACTTTATAAGACTTATTGAGAAAAATGTTTTTCTTAGTTTATTCATTGTTTTGATAAATCAAAAACTTCATTATAGGAAATTCATGAGTCAAAATAATGTTGATCTCGAAGTTTAAAAATCATTAAATTTTTAAACAGATGATTTGTAAAATATAACAAATTGCGTATAATTTGATTTTGTAAAAAAGACTAAGGAGAATTTTGAAATGAAAAATAATGATTTTGAAGATGTTGTACTAAATAGAAAATCTGTAAAAGTGTTTGATGAGCAAGTTAAAATTCCTAGATCAGAAATGGATGAGATGATACAAAAAGCAACAAAAGCGCCATCATCTGTGAATATGCAACCGTGGAGATTTTTAGTGGTTGAAAGTGAAGCAGGGAAAGAAAAATTGAAACCACTTGTTCGTTTTAATACACGCCAAAATGATACATCCGCAGCTATGGTTATTATATTTGGCGACATGCAAAATTATGAATATGGAGAAGATATTTATCATAATGCAGTTTTAAATGGTTATATGCCTGAAGAAGTAAAGGTTGAAATGTTAGGAAAAATATTGCCCTTATATAAAAGTTTAAATCGTTCAGAAATGAATGATATTATTAAAATTGATAGTAGTTTAGCAGCAATGCAATTTATGCTCGTCGCTAGATCTTATGGTTATGACACAAATCCAATTGGTGGTTTTGAAAAAGATCAAATTGCTGAAGCATTCGATTTAGACCCAGAACGCTTTGAACCAGTAATGATTGTTGCAATTGGAAAGGCTAAAAATCCTGGACATGACTCATACAGATTGTCAGCAGAAACTGTTACAAAATATGTTTAATAAATATAGTTTTGATAAAATTCGTCTAATTATTAGTTATAATTTAGATAATAGACAAGTCATTATTGATAAGTAACGTTGTCTAAATATGAATTTGCATTTTTAAAAGGATTAAAATTATAAATTAATAAAGACAATAAGAGTTTAGACGAAAAATTTGATACTCAAAAATAAGCACGCGAACCCTATTTGGGTTCGCGTGTTTATTTTTAAAGTACTTATTACACAATATAAAATTCATTTGAATATATGTAATAAAAGCTTAACTTGTTAAAGTTTGTTATGCTATAAATAGTTTATAAATATATGAAGCGATTGAATTTATAATTTGAAAAACATTTCAACAATTTATGTTGTATTGAAGGGGTTTTAGGTGATGAGATATAAAGTTTTACTTCCTTTATTGTTTTTATGTTTTATCGTAGTTAGTGCCTGCTGTTTATTAAATATTAAGCATTTGAACCATAATGTTTCATTTTATGCAGTGGGAGATAATTTAATTCATCCAGAAGTATATAATGATGCTTCGGTGAACAATGGAAATTTTGATTTTAAACCAATGTATAGTCATTTAAAAAAAGATATTGAAACTTCAGATATAGCTTATATAAATCAAGAATCTCCCATTGGTGGAGATAGTAAAGGTTTGTCCGGATTTAAGCGATTTAATACGCCAGAAGCTATAGCAAAAGATTTATCTGATACAGGGTTCAATTTAGTGAACGGTGCTAATAATCATGCATTAGATCAAGGGACGAGCGGACTTATGAATGAAATTGCGCTTTGGAAACAATTTGATGATATTGAATATTTTGGGACATACAATTCGCAAAATAATAGAGATGAAATTCAAATCATGAATAAGAACGATATTAATATAGCTTTATTGAGTTATACATATGGCACGAATGATATTCAATCTGATAAACCATATTTCATTAATTATTTTGATGAAAAACAAATTAAAAAAGATGTAGCTAAGGCCAAAAAACAAAGTGATGTTGTTATCGTTTCAGCGCATTGGGGTAATGAAGGCAAACATAACCCAAATAAAACACAAAAGAAATATGCGAAAGTGTTTGCGGATGCTGGGGTAGATGTAGTGATTGGGACACACCCCCATGTCATTCAACCTGTGAAGTGGGTTAAAGGTAAAAATAATCATAAAACACTAGTGGCTTATTCCCTGGGAAATTTTTTGAATGGTCAGGCAACAGGTGATGAAAACAATGTACTGGGAGGCAATTTAACGTTCAATATTGAAAAGTCTCCGAAACAAACTAAAATTAATCAGGTCAAATGGAAATCACTGGTAACACATTATGAGCTAGAACCTACGTTGTATAAAAATAAGAAACAAAATTTTAAAATGTATCCATTGAATCAATATAATAATGAATTAGCTCATAGGCATGGGTTAAATCAAACAAAGCAAGGTGACGTTAACGTACAACGTTTAGAGGAAATCACTAAAGCACATATTGATCCTGCATTTTTAACAGAAGAAAGTTTCTGATTATTAACTGCTTATAAAATCAAAGCATATATTTTTAAGTATAAAAAGAAGAAGCATAATCAATTCACATATTTTGATTATGCTTCTTCTTTGATTTACATATATTTATTTTACTTGCTTAGCTAAATTTGTGATGTAATTAAAGAAACTATCATGTTCAACATGATGTACCACAGAAACTAATCGGCCATTTTCTTCATCGATATATGTACTTCCTTGACTAGGGCCATCAACATGCACAGAAGTTTTAACGTCATGTTGTTTTACTAAGTCTGGTTTGCCTATGTAAGCAGTTGTTAAAACATCCCATAAGAAATATGTAGAATTTGTTTGGAAATGTGTGAGCGGAGGCACTGCAGCATAACTTACACCTAAAAAATCAACACCGGTATACGCACGTTCGTTTGCCCACATTTGTCTGATATCCCAAGTCATAGGTACTTGATTTGTACTTTCTAAAGCGACCATATCAATTTTTAGCGTTGAATCAAAAATAGTTTTAACTGCTTCAGGATCCCAAAATGCATTCCATTCAGCTGTACCGTCATGTTCGGGTTCTTCAACATTACCTTTATCTAAAAATGTGCCTCCCATCCATACTAAGCGTTCAATGTTATTTACGAGTTTTGGTTCGATAGTGATAGCTTTAGCTAAATCCGTAAGCGGTCCAGTAAATAATAAAGTGACTTTTTCATCGCTTGCGCTCACTTTTTCTATAATATCTTCATATGCTGCGTGTTTTAGCAATTTGGAGTGTTGCGAAGTAGGTTCATTCAGTATGGGTAAAGCATCCATAAAGAATGCATGCATACGCCAATCTTTAGGAAATGGATTTTTGCCGCGTTCTTTCGATGCTGCTACATGGATAGGCGTTGATGAAAAACGATTTATAATTTTTCGTGAAGCACTCACAGCTGGTTCTACATAGCTATCAGCGCCAATTGCACTGACACCAATCAAATCAATTTCTTCCATTTGAATTAATAAAAAAAGTGAGACTAAATCATCTACACCACCGTCATGGTTAAAATAAACTTTTTTCATAAAATGTAATCCTCCGAATTTAATGATTTTTAATCATTATACCAAACTCAGTTATTAGAAATAGTTCATTCAACAAAAGTTCATAAATCTTAAGAACGCTATATTAATAGTCATTGAGTAGGAAAATTCTGAAAATAGAGAATGAAAGTGTTTATATATACGCGTAAAGGTTATGTTATATCTATGGAAATAAATAAGGGGTGTTTTTATTTGTGAAGTTTAAAAAAGAAAAAGTGAATCATGTAGATTCTAATCAAGCTAAAAAAGGTGTAGTAGCAACGGGGATAGGTAACGCAATCGAATGGTTTGATTTTGGATTGTATGCACAATTGGCAGTAGTTATCAGTGCGAATTTCTTTGGTAATTTACCACAAGAAATGCAAATTGTGTCAACCTTTGCCGTCTTTGCTTTTGCATTTATTGTAAGACCAATTGGAGGAATATTTTTTAGTCATTTGGGAGATAAATATGGTAGAAAAATCGTTTTATCTACAACCATTTTATTGATGGCTGCCTCTACATTAATGCTAGGTTTGTTACCAACGCAAGAACAAATTGGAATTTGGGCACCAATACTCTTATTAGTAGTTCGAATGATTCAATCATTCTCCACTGGTGGTGAATATGCAGGAGCAATGACTTATATTGCTGAAACATCTCCAGATAAAACAAGAGGTAAATTAGGTAGCGGACTTGAAGTAGGAACACTTGCAGGGAATATATTAGCTGCAATACTTGCTGGTACAATGTATAGTTTGTTGAATGACCAACAGATGGCTGAATGGGGATGGAGAATTCCATTTATCATAGCAGCACCATTAGGTATTGTAGGTATTATACTTCGTTCAAGTCTTGACGAAAGTCCAGCCTATGAGTCTACACTAGAAGAACAAAAAGAATTAGAATATTCATATTTAGATATCTTTAAATATTACTGGAAAGATGTTGTTGTTTGTTTTACTGGTGTAGCTTTCTTAAATGTAGCTAATTACATGGTATTGTCATATATGCCTTCGTTCTTGAATACGACGATTAATTTAGGTGGAACGATGGGCTCAATATTAAGTACGATTACCATGTTACTCATGATACCAGCCGTATTTTTCTTCGGATGGTATAGTGATAAAATTGGAAATAAACGGACGATTATATTTGGTTTAGTAGGCTTTAGTTTATTCTCAGTGTTAGCTTTTTGGTTAATGAGTATCCCAATGTTGCCTTTAGTAGTCTTAGGTTTATTTATTATTGCACTATTTATGTCAACATTTGAAGGTGTTATGCCTTCAGTGTTACCAAGTATGTTCCATACTAAAGTTAGATTGCGTACACTGTCGCTTGTATATAATATAGGTGCTGCTATTTTTGGTGGTCTAACACCATTTATCCTTTCTACACTAGTAGAAACAACCGGCCAACAAATTGCACCTTCCTACTATTTAATGTTTATAAATATAGTTGGACTAATTATCTTTGTAACAATGTTCAAATCAACATCTAATAAATCTTTAAGAGGATCATATCCTAATGTAGAATCACAGGAAGATTACGAAGACGTGATTCAAAATCCAAAAGATGCATTATGGTGGGAAAAAGAAGTTAAACATGAAAAAAATAGCACAACATAGAGTGACTGAAATCACAATTTTTCAATTATACATTTTAAAATTTAGAGCTTAAGATTGAGCCTCAAAGATTGCTGATGAAAGTAATCTTTGAGGCTCATTTTATTCTCATATTGTAATTCGTTGGTTATGAATATATTACAAATTAAGAGAAGATGTAAAAATATCAATTATATATGTATTGTGTGCACAATTGATTGGATGTAATGATATATTACATTTATTAAAAATGTTTAGTAATTAATTTAAAGCGCAAGTAAAAAATAAAAGAAAAATCAAATAAATAAATTATTATTAAGCCTTTTGTGGTATTATTAAAACAATCAAAGTTAATGGGAGGTTGAAGGGTATGTCTAAAACAGTAAAAATTATTATCTCAGTTGTAATTGGTGTGCTTTTAATTGCCGGTATTGGGGGCGCCGCTTATTACTTTATTACCAAAAATACACCTAAAAACACATATTTATTGAGCGAAAAGGAAACAGCTAACCAATTTCAAGAATATGCTAAGGATCGATTTGAAAATGAATTTAAATTTCAAGATAAAATGAAAGATGAATCATATTTAATCGATTTAAAAGCAAATGCTGATGTTCCAAAAAGTTTATTAGAATCATCAGGTATTCCTAAATCTGTCGCGGATGCTTCTGAAATAGGATTGACAGTGGGACACGATCCTAAAAAAGAAAAATCAGTTTTAGCTTTAAATCCAACGATAGCTGACAATGAAATTGGGAAGTTTCAATGGGCAGCAGACAAAGATAATCAATATTATGCATCACCATTGTTTAATGATATTTACAAAGCTAAAAATGACGAACTTGTAGACGTTTATGAAAAAATAACTGGAGATACATCAAGCACAACAGGTAAAGAGAGTGTATTGACAAATGATACATTAAACTTAAACTCATTATTATCAGGGTCTCAAATTTCACAAAAAGATATAGAAAAAATAAGTAGTAAATATACAGATGTTGTCATAGATAAATTAGACAAAGATAATTTTGAAAAAGAAAATGCTACGATTGATGTAGATGGTGATGAAAAAGATGTTAAGAAAGTAACTTTGAAACTTAGCAAAGGTGAAACAAAAGCAATCGTGAAATCAGTTTTGGAAAAAGCTAAGAAAGATAAAGATATTAAAAAAATTGCAGAAGATCAATTCAAAACAGAAGATTATGAAGATAAAATTGATGAAGCTATACAAGAAGTGAAAGATCAAGATAAAAATGATTTTCCAAGTATTAAATCTGTGATTTGGGAAGAAGATAATCTGATTTTAAAACGTGAATTAACTGCTAAAGATAAAAATGATTCAGAGGTAAAATTAGCAGGAACGAATCAAATTGATGATGACAAATTAGCTATGAATTATAAAATTACTGCAGATGATACTGAGCTATCATTGAAAGGTAAATCAACAAAAGACGATGATAAATATAAAGATAATTATACTATTGGAGCTAATGAAAGTTACAAGAAATCTACGATAAAACTATCAAACAATGAAACTCAAGATGGTGACAAACGTACAGATAAAGGTAAAGTGAGCGTCGATGCAAATTATCGCAAAACTGAATTTGAATATCATAATAATTTAGAAACCGACGTGAAAAATAATACGCAAAAACAAGATTTCAAATTAACTACAGACGTTCAATATCAACCAGTAACATTTAATATCAAAGGTGAGACAAAACTTAAAGACGATATTAAATTTGAAAAATCAGGTGCTAAAGATTTAAATGAATTGTCCGATAGTGATTTAAAAAAATTACAAAAGGAAATTTCTAAAAAAACAGAAGGTATCGTTAAAGATTTAGCAAAAGATTTTAAAAAATAACTAAAAGGAGAGTGGTAAAATGAAAACATTACAATTGTTTCGCATTTACCACTCTTTTTTATTAAAAAAATGGCATTTACTACTATACTTATTAATTATAGTTGTAGGGTTATTTGCTACTTTAATAGTGATTCAACAATTAAATCAAGATAATGAGAAATTTAGAATTGGTGTTGTTGATAAAGATCAGTCTCCAGAAACGCAAATCATATTGAAATCACTAGGTGACGGTGCCAATTTGGGGAAGGATATTAGCATAAAAAAGTATAATCAAAAAGTAGCTGAAAAAAAGTTAGAAAATAAAACTTTAGAGGGTTATTATGTTTTTGAAAAAGGTATGACACATGATTTTTATAAAAATGGAAGTTTGCCCATTTCAGTACATACATATGATAAACAATCTACAAAAAGTCTAGTTATTAATCAGTTAACAGATTCAGTATATCAAAGACTCATGCTATCGATGGGTGGCGGTCTAAGTTATACAACATTGTCATCACATAATGATAAAGATCATACATTGATGTTATTAACAGATCTATTGTTTACGGGACTAAACCGTACTGGTGCATTTGATTATGAACCTATACATATATATGACAGTGTAAGTTATTATGTAATCACGACTTATTTAGCGTCTATTTATATTTTCGCTTTGTCATTATTTACCATTTTAAAAATGAACCAAACGACGGCGTTGTGGTCAAGGTTAAGCATGCATCATTTTTCTTTTGAAAAATTAACGTTGATTAGAAGTATATTCACGCTATTTTATACAGGATTATGGACATTTTTCGGTGCGCTTTGGTTGATTAAATCCATACCTAATCAATTTGAAAGTTATAATTGGTTAACGATTGTAATTCAACTTAGTTACTATGTCTTGATGATTATTATTTGGTTAACCATTATTGATTTAATTGCTTTTAAATGGATGAACTATGCACTAAAAATTATATTGAGTACATTGATTATTGTATTATCAGGGATGACGATACCAACAATTTATTTTAAACATTCTATTTTGGGTATGGTTGATTACTTACCGTTTAGTTTTGTAACAAATCAAATGCTAGAAATTGTATTGAATAATTATATTTTAGATGTACCAATAACTTTTTATAGTAGTCTATTTATATCAATTTTTATCTTAGTCTTGATAGTGATTGGGAGGTATCGCTCATGATTCAACCCTATTTCTTCATAGTTGTTAAAAAACAGTGGAAACAACATTTAGCCTTTATCTGTATCTTATTAATCTCTTTAATTGCTATATGGGGTGTATATAAAACGCTAAATAAATCATTTCAAATTCCTGTGGCAGTTCAAGATTTAGATCAATCAGAAGCTTCAAAAAGCTTAATCAAAAGCATCACAAGTAACGAATACATTACTAAAATCGAAGTGCCAGCAGAAGAAACATATTTGGATGAATATATAGAAAGAAAAGAAGCGATTGTAAGTTTACAAATACCGAAAAATTACAGTCAACAGTTACATGACAATCGTTTGAAAGAAACCATTTTATTGTATGGAAGAGATGATTTTATTGGTGATATTACTTTAGAAATTATAAGTATGTCATTATATGAACAACAGATACCTAACATCGTTAAAAGTCATCTAGATGATAATGGTGATCGTACATCCTTGACTAGAGTGAATAAAATATTGGATGACAAGACACCTCAATCGCAAATTGCACATTATTTTGTGAAGTCACATTCAGAAACTTCTATATCATTGAGTGTTATTTTTGCGATATTGTTGTGTATCAGTAGTGTGCAAATTATTTTGCACCAAAGATTAAAACAGAACGGTCCGTTGATTAGAATTTTTTTAGTACAATTTAGTCAGTTAAGATTGTATGTTACATACATACTTATACATGCAATTTTGTTGCTAATGACATTAATTATAAGCGCATTATTGTTTCATCAGTCACTATCATGGATATTTTATTTAAAATCACTTTTCATCATTGTATTATTTGAAGCAGGTGTTGCGTATCTATTATTTAAAATTAACACACTGAGTCATAGGTTATTTATGACGTTTATATATGCGCTTGTCATGAGTGTGATTTATGTCTTTATACAAATTTAGGAGTGATGGGATGATAGCATTAAAACATGTGCAGAAGAAATATCATAATAAAACAATTTTTCAATCTCTAAATATGAAGTTAGAAAATCAACAATTAACTGTGCTATTAGGTGAAAATGGTGCTGGCAAATCGACATTATTAAGAATGCTTTCGGGGTTAGAAAAACCCGATCAAGGTGAAATTACGTACTTTGGGAAAAAGTTATCTAAAAAACAATTACAAGCAATGATTGGATATGTACCACAAGATATTGCGTTATTTGAGCATATGACTGTCGCAGAAAACATCAATTGTTTTAAAGCTTTATGTAAAAACGCAATATCGGACGCGCTAATTACAAAATATATGGAACAATTAAATATTGATGATTTGGACATTACTGTTTCTCGTCTATCTGGAGGAACGAAACGTAAAGTAAATGTATTAATTGGTTTATTGAACAACCCACAAGTTCTCATATTAGACGAACCTACGGTAGGTATAGATTTGAAATCAAGGTTTGATATTCATAATTTACTCAATCAAATGAAGCGAAATTGTTTGATTATATTAACAACACATCATTTAGATGAGGTAGAGGCACTGGCTGATTGTATTAAAGTCATAGGTGTCGATCCTTTTTATAAAAAAGTATTATCAGATAAACAATGGCAATTTGAAAGTTATCAGAATTAACTTTAGTTTCAAGATAATTTGACCATTCACTCCTAAAAAGCACGCGCAAGGTAAAATTCAACCATTTGCTTTGCAAGTGCTTCTTAATTTTTATGAAGCTTAAACCCTCAAAATAACAACGTTGTTATTTTAAAATAAAAGGTGTATAATATATGTTTATGAATACGTTTTCATAAAATTGGTTTGACTGGGGGACTTAAATTGTCATTTGTGAGTGAGCATTTACCGATAATATCACTTATTATTGGCGTAGCGTTATTATTATTCTTAAATATTAAATTAAAGGTTAACAGTATTTTTTCTTTGATTTTTGCAGCTATTGCTGTTGGCTTATTGAACGGTATGAAGCCGATGGTAATATTAGATACAATTAAAGAAGGATTAGGTTCAACGTTAGGTAGTCTCGCGCTTATTATTGGATTTGGTGCAATTTTAGGTAAGTTAATGGTCGACTCAGGCGCGGCTCAGCGAATAGCTACTACGTTAATTAATAAATTTGGTGCAAAGCATGTACATTGGGCATTGATTATTATTGGCGCTGTCTTTGGTATTTCTGTATTTTATGAAGTAGCCTTTATGATTTTAGCCCCTTTAGTGATCAGTATTGCGGTTGAAGCTAAAATACCATTTATGAAATTAGCTATTACTATGGTTGCCGCAACGACACTTTCTCATAGTTTATTTCCACCTCAAGCAGGTCCAACTGCATTGGTAGATGCTTATCATGCTGATATGGGAATGGTATACATTTTAGGAATGATTGTCTTTATTCCTGGCGTGATAATTGCAGGTATTCTTTTGCCAAAAATGATGAAAAATTTAAATTATCCTGTGCCACCATTGTTACAGAAAAATAAAGAATTTAGTGAAAGTGAAATGCCTAGTTTTGGAATGAGTTTATTAATACCATTAATTCCTGCTATTTTAATTTCACTTTCAACAATATTAAGTATGTTTATAACTAAAGACACTTTATGGCATGAAATTGTATCATTTTTTGGGAGTGCAGAAATTAGTCTTATAATCGCAATTCTTACATCAATTGTTGTCTTTGGATTAAGAAAAGGTAAAAAGATGGATGAATTGATGAAATCTTTTGAAAGTGGGTTGAAAGGTGTAGCAACGATTATATTTATTGTTGGTGCTGGTGGTGCATTTAAAGAAATCATTTTAAAAGCAAATGTAGGTGATTATATTGCGGGAATAATGCAAAATACAAATATTTCACCACTTATCATGGCGTGGTTAATTACAGCACTTATTCGTATTGCTACAGGACAAGGCGTGGTGTCGGCAATAACTGCAGCTGGAATTGTAGGGCCATTAATTCCTACATTTAATGTTAATCCAGTATTGATGGTTTTAGCAACTGCTGCTGGTAGTAACACGATTACGCATGTGAATGATGCATCATTTTGGTTATTTAAAGAATATTTTAATATAACGATTAAAGATACATTTAAAACTTGGGGGCTTTTATTATTTACATCTTCTATTGTTGGTTTGGTCATTGTATTAATCATGGATTTGTTTATGTAAAGTAACAATAGTATGAGCGGAATAAAAAATGGTGATTTTTCCGCTCTATACCCCTTTGTTAGTTATTTAATGTGGCATTTCACTTAAATATATCCTTTACCGCAATTGTTAAAACGACTAAATGTATAATTTGAATGATAGGTACGAATATTATCTTAAATATTAAATGATGATATGCAAATTGTATACAATGATTTATGTGCATCTATTGAATTTTTATAATTTTGATAGATGCTTTTTTGGTTGTTTTAAAGCCTTTAAATATATTTTTATAAAAAATTATTTAAATAAACCTTTGACTTATTATATTTAAAAGTGTAATATTCATGAATATTAATACAAATATTAGAATAATAATAAGGTTGGTGTATTTAATGAATGAGTTATTCGAATTAACAGATCAATATAGTTCAAATAATTATAGTCCTTTGAAATTAGCATTAGCCAAAGGTAAAGGTGCGCAAGTATGGGATGTTGAAGGTAAGCGATATATTGATTGTATAGCAGGATTTTCAGTAGTGAATCAAGGACATTGTCATCCGAAAATTATAGAAGCATTTCAAGCACAAAGCGAGCAAATAACTATGGTATCACGTGCCTTATATAGTAATAACTTAGGACAATGGGAAGAAAAAATTTGTAAGTTAGCAAATAAAGACAAAGTACTACCTATGAATACTGGGACTGAAGCTGTGGAAACAGCAATTAAAATTGCACGAAAATGGGGCTCAGATGTCAAAGGTATTAAAGAAAATGAAAGTGAAATCATTGCTATGAAAGGTAACTTTCATGGTCGTACATTAGGGTCTTTATCTTTATCTGCCCAAGATAATTACAAAGAAGGGTTTGGCCCATTGCTAGATAATATTAATTATATAGAATTTGGAGATATTGAACATTTGAAAGTATTGATTAATGATAATACATCGGCCATTATTTTAGAACCGATTCAAGGTGAAGGCGGCGTGAATATTCCTCCAAACTATTTTATTCAAGAAGTGCGTAATTTATGTAATCAACATAATATTTTATTCATTGCCGATGAAATACAGGTTGGACTAGGTAGGACAGGCAAGATGTTTGCTATGGAATGGGAAGGTGTAGAGCCCGATATTTATTTACTCGGTAAATCATTGGGCGGCGGACTTTACCCTATTTCAGCTATCTTAGCAAATGAAACAATCATGAATGTCTTAACACCCGGCACACATGGTTCTACATTTGGCGGTAATCCACTTGCATGTGCAGTATCGATGGCAGCCATAGATGTTTTGCTAGACGAAAACTTAATTGAACGTTCCGCTGAATTAGGCCAAACATTGCTGAACCATTTACAACTTATTGATAGTCCAATCATTGATGATGTCAGAGGGAGAGGGTTATTTATCGGTATTGAATTAACAGAACAAGCGCAGCCCTATTGCTTGGAAATGATAGAAAAAGGTGTGTTGTGTAAAGAAACACAAGGCAATGTAATTAGAATTGCACCACCGTTAGTTATTAATGAAGATGAGATTAACCAAATTGCTGAAGTGATTAAAGAAGTGCTTGAAAAAAATAAAATAGCACATTAAAAATTCCGAATATTCAGAAAGGTATGAATCAGATGATAACAGTTGGAATAGTAGGCGGAAGCGGTTATGGTGCGGTAGAACTTATACGTTTATTACAACATCATCCTAACGTCGTAATTAAATATGTATTTTCACATTCTAAGATTGATGAACCAATCAGTAAAACATTTCCGCATTTAAACCATATCGCACTTAATTATACTGAATTAAATGAACAAGCGACGTCTTGTGATGTTATATTTTTTGCAACACCTTCCAATGTCAGCAAACATTTAGCACCAAATTTAATTAATAAAGGTATTAAAGTGATTGATTTGTCAGGGGATTTTAGGTTGACGGATAGAAATCTATATCAAACATTTTATGGTGAAGCAGCTGCAGAACAAGCACTTTTAGATAAGGCGCTTTATAGTATTGCAGAGTGGAGTGAAATAGATCCACAACGCACAAATTTGATAGCAAATCCTGGTTGTTTTCCTACTTCTATTTTATTAGCTTTACATCCTCTGATTGCTCAAAATGTAATCGATATTCAATCAATTATTATTGATTCAAAAACGGGTGTTTCAGGAGCAGGCCGTTCATTAGCACAACATGTGCATTACGCTGAAATGAATGAAAATTTTAGTGCTTATGCAATTGGAAACCACAAACATAAACCAGAGATAGAACAGTATATATCTAAAATTGCAGGAACAAAGTGTAATGTGATGTTTACGCCGCATTTAGTACCGATGACAAGAGGTATTTTATCTACAATTTATGTGAAGTTAAACGAATATACGACAGCTGAGCATTTACATGCTATTTATAAAAATGATTATGGACAGAAACCATTTATAAGAATTAGAGACTTAGGAGAATACCCTAAAACAAAAGAAGTGTATGGTAGTAATTTTTGCGATATAGGTCTATATGTAGATGAAAAAAATCAAAGAGCTGTCATCGTATCAGTGATAGATAATTTAGTTAAAGGTGCTAGTGGTCAAGCAATCCAAAATTTAAATTTACTTTATGGTTTAGATGAGGCAACTGGTTTGAATCAGTTACCAATTTATCCTTAATAAGATCCGAAAGGAGAGATGAGATGAAAGATATTGAAACAATAGATACACTCAATCAAATTACTGTAGATATTAATGGTGATGTAGGATCACCATTGGGCTTTATAGCTGGTGGTTTTCATGCTGGTTTAAGAAGAAAGAAAAAAGATTTTGGTTGGATTTATTCTACGACAGAAGCAACTGCAGCAGGTGTATATACCCTTAATCGTTTCAAAGCGGCACCTCTTAAAGTAACTGAAGATAGTATCAGCATCAATCAAACATTGCAGGCAGTTGTAGTTAATTCAGCAAATGCGAATTCATGCACTGGAGATAGAGGTATACAAGATGCGAAAGATACGCAAAGTTGGGTAGCTGAACGATTAAACATAGAACCACATCATGTTGGTATTGCTTCGACAGGGGTTATTGGTTCGTTTTTACCTATGGATAAAATAAAACATGGCGTCGATCATGTTTTACAAGATTCGTTTAATCAGAGTGAATATTTTAATCAATCGATTTTAACGACAGATACGACCACGAAACATTTGTCTGTAAAAGTAGACATAGATAATCAAACAGTGACAATTGGTGGCACTGCAAAAGGATCTGGAATGATACATCCTAACATGGCGACTATGCTAGGTTTTATAACGACAGATGCAAAAGTTGATAGTAAGGCATTGAATCAATGTTTAAGTCAAACTACAGATCACTCTTTTAATATGATAACCGTTGATGGTGATTCTAGTACGAATGACATGGTCTTATGTATGGCAAATGGTCAAGCTAATCATCATTCGTTAGATGAAAATCATCCTGAGTGGCAAAAATTTGTTTATGCTATCAATTATGTTGCACGTTATTTGGCTCAGTCGATTGCAAAAGATGGTGAAGGCGCTACAAAATTGGTGACAGCTAAGGTTAAAGGTGCAATAGATATTCATGAGGCTAGAAAAATGGCGAAAAGCATTGTTTCATCTAACTTAGTTAAAACAGCAATTCATGGTGAAGATGCAAATTTTGGAAGAATTGTAACAGCGATGGGCTACGCATCAAAATATATAGACCCTAATGCAACCAATGTGAAATTATGCCAAGTTTCTGTGGTTAAACAAGGCATGTCGGTGGCATTTGATGAAGCTTATTTAAAACAACAATTGGAAGCAGATAACATCGTTATAGAGGCTACTGTAGGTGATGGAGAAGGAGAAGCTACCGCTTATGGTTGTGACTTATCATATGAATACGTGCGCATAAATGCGTCGTATAGAACTTAAGAGGTGTTTGATATGGATTACATTGTAATTAAAATAGGTGGAAGCACTTTGACGGATATGCATGATTCTACAATTGAAGATATTGTTGCATTAAAAAATCAAGGTTATAATCCAATAATCGTCCATGGAGGAGGCCCTTTTATAAATCAATCTTTGGAATTACAAAAAGTAGAATCAAAATTTAAAAATGGTTTGAGAGTTACTACTGACGATGTGCTTTCTGTTACGACTCAAACATTAATTGGACAAGTGAATCCTAGTTTAGTCAATAAAATCAATCAATTTGGTGTTCAAAGTATTGGTATGAATGGCATAGATGCTCAATTATTTGATGTTAAACCGTTAGATCTAAAATATGGTTTTGTTGGCGAACCTATTCATATAGATACAAGTGTTATCGCAACTTTAACTCAATCTTTTCTACCAGTCATCGCATCTATAGGTGCTAATCAGACGACGTCTCAAGTATATAATGTTAACGCCGATACATTGGCATACAAACTTGCGCAAGCTTTACAGGCACCAATTTATTTATTGAGCGATATTCCGGGCGTTTTAATCAACGAAAAAGTACAACCGTCACTGAATGCGAAAAACATCGAAACATATATTGAACAAAAATTAATATATGGTGGAATGATACCTAAAGTACAAGACGCTGTAAAAGCAATAGAAATGGGATGCCAAAAAGTGGTTATTGCTGCAGGGAATGAAGCACATATTATTCAAAAACTGCAACATGGCCATAATGTAGGCACTACAATCCGTAAATAATATTTACCATGAGTGGCATATACACAATTTTTTAAAAGTGAAGCTTTTGTCCCACTCAGACAAGGATGAAGTTTTAAAAGTAAGTTTACAGATCTGACATCTCGTGCCCTATATATAAAAAAGCCCAGACATTTACTATGTTCTGAGCTTTTTTATATAGCTAAAGATTATTTAATTAAATCAAAACTAAAGATTTTTAGAATAAGTTGTTAAAAGTTCACTGTAAAAATCAATGAATTTTAAATACATATCTTTTTCTACACATTCATCAATTTGATGTGGTTTAATACCAGGGCCAAATACTAAGAATGGGAAACTTTCATCTTTATTTTTTAATAAGTTTGAAGCATCTGTAACGCCACCGATTGGAGAGGCAATAAAGTCCTTATCAAATAGAGATTTAGCTATAGTCTGAGCGGTATTAATTAAGCTATTATCACCAGTAGTAAGTACTGGATCTAGGTCTAAATATAAGTTGCTTGATAAATTTGCGCCTTTATCATTATGACTTTTAATTGTGTTTGAGAATAATGCTTTTACTTGTGCGTTATCATATTCTGGAATTGTACGAATATTAAAATCTGCATCAGCCTTTTCAGGGACAGAGTTAACTTGTACCCCACCTTTAATTAAAGTATTACTTATAACTAAACCTTGCAGTGCAGATTCTACATCTTCAAGTGCTGTTGTTGCAGGCAATGAAGGTTTAATTCTATCAATAAATTTTGTGAAATCTAACGCTTTTCCTTGTACTTCTTTGGAAATTCTAGCATAAGCGTCATCGATATCTTGTATAAATGAAATCAATGGTTTTATCGCATTTATGCCCATTACCGGCATAGAGCTGTGTGCTGATTTACCATAGGAAGTTATACGATAGTCCATAGAACCTTTATGTGCGTATACCATGATATCTTGGCAAGGTTCTGCTATAAGTAATGCATCAACGTCGTCCATATAGCCATGTTCATATAAAGTTTGGGAACCAAGTTGTTCCATTTCTTCACCACTAGTTGCTAAAAATCTAATACGACCATGTTGCAGTGCTTGAGATTGTTTAATATCAATAAGTGCAATTGCTAACGCAGCAAGTCCAGATTTCATATCTGCTGCACCACGGCCATATAAAAATCCATCATCCTCAGTAAGTGAAAATGGATCGTATGTCCATTGAGATTTATTACCCGCAGAAACCACGTCCATGTGACCTGAGATACCAATTACTGGATTTCCTTCACCTATTTCAGCAATAAGATTAGCACGTCGTTCATCAATTTTTTGGATTTTTGATTCAATCCCATAATTCGAAAATAATTGCTCTAAATAATTACAAACTTCAATCTCGTTATCATTTACTGTTTCAATTGCAACAATATCTGATAGGATTTGTACTTTTTCTTTATTAGAAAATGTACTCATTGTGTATCACTCCTTTGTATGACTAAATTAAGTATACATCTAGAAAAAATGATTTTTAAAGCGAAACGATTTTTAAAAAAAGAATATAACAAAATTATTTATATTGTAAAATCTTTAATAATGAAAACAAAATAAACTGTACTTGTACGATTACACATTTCGACGTGTGATATTGAAAATTAAGTATGTGTTAGGAATATAAGTAATACATCAATTGGAAAGTTAAATGTCATAACAATTTGTGAAGCAATGGTAGAAGCGGTAATTTATAAATGGATTTAGGTAATTCAACATATAGCTTTGAATAAAACATCAGTATTTCCATGGAAATGCATAATCAATGTTATAAATTAAATGTATACATTTATTGTGGCATTAATGAATGTATTATTGAATATAAACCGAAAGGAATGCAAAATAATTATTGTAATATTTCAAATCATTTTCTATGATTTTACCCGTATTTGATGATACGCTAAAGAAGTGGAATTTGGTTCCAAATTATTTTGTTTTTTCATATATTTTTTAAATAGTTAAGAATGAAAATGACAGTTATATATATGAAAATTTTATATAGAAAGGGGATAATCATATTGGCAAAAGTAGCAATTATTGCTGGCGGCAATAAACTTAAATCAAGACTCACAGGTATTATAGATTATGCGGAATCATATTTGAATGCTGAGGGCATCGAAACAAATGTCATTCATGTACATCAATTAGATGCTGAGGCTTTAATTACTGCAGATTTCTCTAATGAATCAATAAATACTACGCATAAAACGATAGAAGATGCAGATGGTATTATTATAGTATCTCCAGTATTTAAAGCAGCTTACTCAGGTATCGTAAAAACATATTTAGACTTATTACCACGTGGAGCATTTACTGGTAAAACAGTACTACCATTAGCTTTAGGTGGCACATTTGCGCATGTATTGGCAATCCAATACAGTCTTGATCCAGTGATCAAAGAACTAGGTGCAGATACAATTCATAAAGGTAGATTTATATTAGATAAGCACATCACACAAAACGAAGATGGTAGCTATGGTTATGATCAAGAAGCGAAAGATGGCTTAAATAAAACTTTAAAGAAATTTGTCAGCGACAAATCACAAGTTAAAGAATAAATGTATTTGGAATACGGATTATATCAAAAGTTACGATAAACGTAGTATCAACCATAATATAACAGTAATAAAAAAATAAGCACACAGTATCAAAACTTGTAAATTGATATTGTGTGCTTATTATTTTTTATAGTTCATTTAAATGCCACTGAGCTTGGTTATCTAAGGTTAACTTAAATTCATTTGTTTGAATGCACATGGGATGGGCTTCAGAAAATTGATCAGAGAATAGCCATTTATTATCTTCCGGCGTCAGTAAAATAAAACTGTCATCATAATGATCGCCGATAAAATTTAAATCATCTGGTACAAATGTTTGATTTTCATATGTATTTAAATGATACTTTGATAATGCTTCAAAGACTTCCGTCGTTTCATTACAAACGAACCCAATCTCACTAATTCTTGAAAATTCAGGGTCATCCGTAATATTAGAAATGCGTGCAATGAGTTCAACGACATTCCCTGATGGATCTTGAAAGTAAAATGAATGTGCAACAAAAGATTCGAAATAAGTCGTATGTTTACCATCTTCCATCAATAAAAATAATATATTTTGATAATGCTGTTTCATGTCATAAAAATGGTTGTATGGAATGTCAATTGCAAAGTGGTAAAATGGTTGGACATCATCGTCTGTTTGTTGAAAACACAAATGAGTCTCTCCAATTTCAACTGTAAAAGCTTCCCGACTAATCATACGAACAGGACATTCTAAAATTTCTTCATAAAATTGGAATGTCTCTTCAAACTCTGAAGTGAATAATTTAATGTTTTCAATTTTCATAAACGAACCCCACCCAATCCTCATTTTTAACATATAAATATAAGAAATAATTTACTTGTACTTTATCAAAATAATAATCAATATGATAATAATAAGAATTTTATATGAAATAATACGCTTTAAGTAACAATAAAGCCTATTTTCAGAAGCCATTTAACGCTATCTACTACAACTTAATTTTTTAGAAATATATACTGCAGTACATATTTCGCTTATGTTTGTTATAGGATTTGTCTACGATTATAAACATTTTCTTATTATTAACACTTTAAGAGCTGCAAACTAAATAAAGTTAAACTAGAAATGGTATTTGATATGTGTATATAGTAATATAGCGATTGATAAAATTTCATAAAAAGAAAAGGCTGAGACAATTCAACTTGTCTCAGCCTTTTTTGTCAGAGTAGGATGACAAAATGGTTTTAAATCAATTAGATTTCAATATTTCACTCTGATTTGTTAGTTCAAGATGTTTGTATATCAGACTTGCTTATACTAAGTGAATAATAATGAGATAATATAAGCACTAATACCAACTAAAATACAATACAGAAGTGCAGGTCCTAATGTTTTTCTTATGACACTACCTTCTTTGCCTGGCATATTAACCACTGCACACACTGCTACTACATTGTGCACACAAATCATATTACCAGCAGCTGCGCCAATGATTTGTGCAGCTAATACAATAAATGGATCTCCACCAATAGAGTTGGCGATATTTAATTGAATAGGCGAGAAGGTCAACGTTGAAACAGTTGCACTACCTGTAATAAATGAGCCTAAAGCACCTAAGAATGGTGCAACAAATAGCCAAATAGGACCTAAAGTGTTGGCCATATTTTTGGCGATGTATTCTGGCATACTAATTAAATCATGTGCATTCATACCAGAGTTAATAAAAACATGCACCATAGCGAGCGTAGCAATAAGTGTAATACCAGTGATTTTTATTGTGGATAGAGACGTTAAACTTGCATTACCAAAATCCTTAATAGATTTTCTTTGAACTATAATTGCGAAAACTGCAGATAATAATAAAATCGTCCCAGGTGAATAAAGAAATTGCCATTCAGATGATATTTCAGAGAAATTCAAAATATTATTCCAAGAAAAATCAAGGACATGTGTTGTGAAGTATTCAATACTTGGCACGGTTCTCGTTAATAGAAGTAAGATAACAACCATTACATAAGGTGCCCAAGCAGTTAGTAAACTCATAGAATGTTCCGTACTATCTGCTTCGTATGTGTCATCTAAGCCATCTCTCCACACTGTTTTAGGTAATAGCCACCCCTTACTTGCAGTTAAGACTGCTACTACAAGTCCAGTTAATGATCCTAATATAGCGACAAATTCTGCACCGAATACATGTGCATATACAAAGGCAGACACGGCATATACAATACCTATTAAAGCTAGCCACGGTAAAATTTCAATAATAGATTTTAGTTTCTTGTTTTTTCCAAAGAAAATCACCATTGTAGCGATTACGATAATAGGTATGAAAATACCACTTAATAAATCTAATACAGTTATTTGTTCAGCTGTAGACTGGAAAAAAGATTGATTTGCTTCTCTTAAAGTACTCAATCCAACAATAACTGGTGTACCTACAGCTCCGAAAGACACGGCAATACTGTCGGCAATTAAAGCTGTAACAACAGCAATCATAGGTCTAAAACCTAAAGCAACCATTAAAGGTGCCGTAACCATTGCTGGTGTACCAAAACCTGAAGCACCTTCAATAAGTGAACCAAATAAGAAAGCGACAATAATTACTTGGACACGCATATCTGGTGAAATTTTTTTGAATCCTGCATTTATACGGTTTACGGCACCTGTCTGACGTAATGTATTAAGTAAAACGAGTGCCCCGAATAAAATGTAAAGTATCGTTAATGTTTTATGTGTACCTTGAAGTATTGAAGCAATAACGACATTACCTTGCATCCCCCATACAAATATCCCTAAGATTGTAACAACGATAGCGCTAATAATCATTCCTTTTAAAGCAGACATACGTAAGAGTACGAGAAATAAAAAAGGTACGATTACTGCACTGAAAGCAACTAATAACATCATTTTATATAAAACTCCCTCATAAAAATTTAATAATCATCTAGTCATATGATGTTTAAATAATTTTCATTGTAAACGTTTACAAATAAATTTTCAATCATGTATAAAAAATATATTTTTAATTTTAAAAAATTAAGTGTTATGCAAATATTCTTTCTTTAACTTTAACAGCCTATATTTATTGATTTTATTCATTTATGTCTTAAAACGAAAATAAACGAAAATAAATTTGCGTTATTAGAAAAAATATAATAATATAATGATAATATTTGAAAGCGTTTACAAAACGATAGTCACAAAAATTGGAAGAAAATATTTAAATCAATTCTAATATTAACGATTGATTTATAAGGGGTGCGTAATATGAGTGATAAATTAACTAAAATGGGCATGCCTCCAACGTTATTTTGGGGATATGTTGGTGTATTAATATTTATGATGGGGGATGGTCTGGAGTTAGCATGGATTAGTCCTTATTTACATGATCATGGTCTGTCCGTACAACAAACAGCGATTTTGACAACGTGCTATGGTGTGACGATAGCCATTGGTTCTTGGTTATCAGGTGTCTTGGTAGAAATTATTGGTCCAAGAAAAGTAATGCTGTTAGGGACTGGGTTATATATCATAGGTCATGCAATATTCGTTGGTTTGGCAATTCCAACGATGAATTACAATATCATGATTCCTTCTTATGCAATAAGAGGTTTTGGCTATCCGTTATTTGCTTATTCTTTTTTGGTTTGGGTTGCTTATCGCTCTCCGCAAAAACGTTTAGGAGCTGCAGTAGGATGGTTTTGGTTTGTGTTTACAGGAGGGCTTAGTGTTCTAGGATCATTTTATTCTTCATTTGCGATTCAGTTATTTGGACATTTCTTTACATTATGGACTGCGATCATTTGGGTGTTAATAGGAACATTTTTAGCAGTGTTTGTAAATAGAGATCAGTTTATTATTGAAGAAAAAGGCCACGGCTTTAAAGAACACTTTAGTGAGGTGCTTGCAGGTTTAACGATACTAAAAAGAGAACCGCGTGTTGCAGTGGCATGTGTTGTTAGAGTCATTAACCAAGCAGCGCAGTATGCTTTTCCATTATTCTTGCCGATTTATTTAGCTTCCAAAGGTATTGCAACTACAACTTGGTTAAATATTTGGGGGACAATTTTTATTGCTAATATTATTTTCAATCTAATTTTTGGTGCGTTGAGTGATAAAATTGGCTGGAAAAATACAATTTCCTATATTGGTGGTGTGGGATGCGCGATATTTACGTTAGGGTTGTATTTTGTCCCTGAATTATTTACAGGTAATGTCTTTATTGTCGGTGCTGTAGGATTTTTATGGGGAATGTGTTTAGCAGGCTTTGTCCCTATTTCTGCGCTTGTT
Organism: Staphylococcus sp. GDY8P198P; assembly: GCF_017891615.1. Classification (NCBI taxonomy): domain Bacteria; kingdom Bacillati; phylum Bacillota; class Bacilli; order Caryophanales; family Staphylococcaceae; genus Staphylococcus; species Staphylococcus sp. GDY8P198P. Next base: position 507,544 of record NZ_JAESJQ010000005.1, on the reverse strand, counting down.
CCTTCATTAGTTCATGATGGAGATAAAGGGCCTGCAATGGCAATTTTAAATTTAGGAGCTGGACTTTGTGTATTTGCAGGACCAGGATTAGTGGCATTGTTTTATGACAGTATTGGTGTGAAAGGCATGATGTACTTAATTTTTGGATTATATGTTGCTAGTGCAATCATGACACGTTTTTTAAAAACCCCAGAAGAAAGAGAACGTAGGAAAACTGAAAATTTTGCATCATAGCTTAAATAATCTATATAGAAGCTATGAAAAAGTAAGTACTTGGTTTAGTGCATGATATACCTAATAGTATGAATTTGAAATTAGTAAATAATAAAAAACGGGCATACAGTTTCAAAATGATGGATTTTGATATTGTATGCCTATTTTTATTCATTTTTAAAGGATGATTATGCAATGATTTTGAGATGATGTGGGATAAAGGGAATTATTTTTCTTGGAAACCACCAGAAACAAAATGAGCAGCAATTTGCTTAATAGTGGCAAATAGTAAATCTAACATATATATTCACCTCCAATGAGCTAGCGATTACATCATTAATTTACTATATATCATTAAAATATAGTGTAAGAAAGCACAACTTAGTTAAATGATTGCCACGTTGTTTATTGTCAGAAATTTTGCTTGCTTAACCGTTGCAAATAAGGTCGTGATTGTATATAAATATGTTTTCAAAGTAGCTTACACGTTGTTGATTTTATAAAATATTTAAAAATATACAAAAAAAGGTATATTTATACTTGAAAATAACTCTATTTAAGTTTAATATGTATATAAATCTTATAAAAATATTGGAGTGATGAAATTGGGGCGTACACAACAGATTTAAAAAAACTAGCATTGTTAAAAGGTAAGAGCTTTTTGAAAACGAGTGACTTTACTGCAGATGAACTAGTAACATTGATTGACTTTACCGGAGAATTAAAAGAAAAGAAAAAGCGTGGTATTCCACACCCTTATCTTAAAGGTAAGAATATTGCTTTATTATTTGAAAAACCATCTACAAGAACACGTTCAGCATTTAGCGTAGCAGCTAATGATTTAGGTGCATTTCCAGATTATTTTGGTCAAGGTGAAATTCACTTAGGTGTCAAAGAATCAACAGAGGATACGGCAAAAGTATTAGGTAGTATGTATGATGGTATTGAATTTAGAGGTTTTTATCAAAAAGATGTAGAAAGTATAGCGCAACATGCCAAAGTTCCAGTATGGAATGGTTTAACAAACGAATGGCATCCTACTCAAATGATTGCAGACTTTTATACATTAAAAGAACACCTAGGTACATTACAAGGTAAGACACTGACTTATGTCGGTGATGCAAGAAATAATGTGGCGCATGATTTATTAGTTACCGGTGCAATATTAGGTATGAATATCCATATTGCAGCCCCTCAATCGCTACAGCCTGATCAAGATATTCAGCAACTCGCTAAAAATTATGCAACACAATCTCATAGTAATATTTTAATTACTGATAATATTCAACAAGCAGTTTATAAAACAGATGCAATATATACAGATGTTTGGTTTTCAATGGGAGAAGATGAATCAGTTCAAACACAGCGTATTGAAAAATTACTTCCATATCAAATTAATGAAGCTATGCTTGTCAATACAATGAATCCGGATGTTATTGTATTACATTGTTTGCCAGCTTTTCATGATGTGCATACAAAAGTGGGACAACAAATTTATAAGACCCATGGATTAACTGAAATGGAGATAACAGATGATGTATTTAAAGGTGAACATGCTGTTATATTTGAACAAGCGGAAAATAGATTACATTCAATCAAAGCAATTATGGCTGGAACATTAGGAGATATTTTTTAGCGTCATATCATAATTGAATAAATATAGAACTTCACAAAGTAAAGTGACTTTGTGAGGTTTTTTGTATTTAAAATAAAAATAGTTATCTATTTTATGAAAAAGTTTTTCATAATGGTAATTTATATTGATTAATATTTTCTTTGATTGTATATTTATGGTAATTAGGAGGTTGATGACTATGAGTAAGTTGTTTGAAAAGGCGCAACAATTTGGTAAATCATTTATGTTGCCTATCGCTATATTACCAGCAGCTGGATTATTGTTGGGAATCGGTGGCGCATTAAGTAATCCGAATACAATTAAAGCATATCCTGTGTTGGATATTACTTTATTACAGAATATATTTGTCCTTATGTCATCTGCAGGTAATATTGTATTTCAAAATTTACCAGTAATTTTTGCTATAGGTGTTGCTATAGGATTAGCTAGAAGTGATAAAGGTACTGCAGGATTAGCAGCAATGCTAGGATTCCTGATTATGAACGCTTCGATGAATGGGTTGTTGATCATTACAGATACGTTAGCAAAAGGCAATTTGGCAGAAGAAGGACAAAGTATGGTTCTTGGAATTCAAACAGTAGAAACGGGCGTGTTTGGGGGAATTATAACAGGTGTTATGACAGCGCTCTTACATAATAAATATCACAAGATATCACTTCCGTCGTATTTAGGATTCTTTGGAGGATCTCGTTTTGTGCCAATTATTACAGCAATCTCTGCAATCATACTCGGGGTTATCATGTTCTTTGTTTGGCCTACAGTGCAAGGATGGATATTTGGCGTTGGAGGTATCGTAGATAAAACGGGTGTCATTGGTACTTTTTTCTTTGGATTTATATTAAGACTGTTGGGACCATTTGGTTTACATCACATTTTCTATTTACCGTTTTGGCAAACTGCATTAGGTGGCTCATTAGAAGTCAAAGGTCATCTTGTTCAAGGTACTCAAAATATTTTCTTTGCTCAACTAGGTGATCCAGATGTAACGAAATACTATTCAGGTGTTTCGCGTTATATGTCAGGGCGATTTATTACAATGATGTTTGGCCTATGTGGTGCAGCTTTAGCAATTTATCATACTGCTAAACCGCAACATAAAAAAGTCGTTGGCGGTTTAATGTTATCGGCTGCTTTAACTTCATTTTTAACAGGTATTACAGAACCGCTAGAGTTCAGCTTTTTATTTGTTGCACCTGTTTTATATGTGATACATGCATTTTTAGATGGTTTAGCTTTTATGATGGCGGACATATTTAATATTACGATAGGTCAAACATTCAGTGGTGGATTTATAGACTTTTTATTATTCGGCGTTTTGCAAGGTAATGCTAAGACAAATTTTTTATGGGTGATACCAATTGGCATCCTTTGGTTTATTTTATATTATGTTATTTTTAGATTTTTAATTAACAAATTCAATTTTAAAACACCTGGTAGAGAAGCGGAAGCAACTACAGAAACCGTTGAAACGACAGAACGGGCTAAAACAATCATCAAGGGTTTAGGCGGTAAAGAAAATATAGATATTGTCGATTGTTGTGCTACAAGACTAAGAGTGACGTTAAAGTCGGATGAACCTGTCAATAAACAAGTGCTTAATTCTACCGAAGCTAGAGGTATTATTCAGAAAGGTAATGGTGTACAAATTGTTTATGGGCCACATGTTACAACGATAAAAAATGAAGTAGAAGAATTGCTAGAAAGCGAGCAAGTGTAATTTATAAAATATTCAATTTATCATTAAACAAAAGTAATATGTAGAAAGTGATTGGTGAGTATATGTATATTTTGAATTTGGAGAATCGACAACTTGCAAGTCAATATGTTGCGATTGAACTGTTAAAACAAATGAAATTAAAACCGGATTCAGTATTGGGGCTTGCTACAGGAAATACTATGACAGATGTTTACAAGTATTTAAAAATATTAATCAATAATAATAATTTGCAACTAGATCAAATAGTGACATTTAATTTGGATGAATATGTGGGTTTAAGCGCAGACAATGATCAAAGTTATCATGCATATATGTACCAACAGTTATTTAAACATCATCAAACGTGGCATAAAGAAAATATATTTATACCACAAGGAGATACCGATAATTTAGAACAAGAATGCTTAATGTATGAACAATATTTAAAAGATAAAAGCCCTGCAGATATACAAATTTTAGGTATAGGTGAAAACGGCCATATAGGATTTAATGAGCCTGGTTCGTCGTTTGAAAGTGTCACAAGAGTTGTAGATTTATCTTCTTCAACGATTAATGCAAATAGTCGTTATTTTGATTCAATAGAAGATGTTCCTAAGCAAGCAATTTCTATGGGACTGGCATCCATTATGCGTGCGAAACGTATTATTTTGTTAGCGATGGGCAGAAATAAAAAAGAAGCCATTTCACAATTAATAGAGGGGGATATATCTGAAGCATTACCAGCATCTATATTACATCAACATCCTCATGTTGATGTAATTGTAGATAATGAAGTATTCGAAGCTTTAGATCAAGATCAAGTTCAGCGATTAGAAAGGCATTTGTCATAAAGATATTTGAATACGTTGTGTTTTGGCGAGACGCTTGAGGTAACAGGGCAAGCTGAAGACTATAGACTGAAACTGTCCCTTAAGAAAGAGAGCCAACAATACGAAGTATTGAATAAAAAAAGAAGCACTCAGATGAATTGAATTAAATCATCTGAGTGCTATTTTTCTAGGATTTATGTCTCAGACTCATCATTTCTGTCGTTATAAAAATAATATAAAACTTTATCACTGAATGACAACTAGGAAACATTAATTGTAAAAATTAAGTATTGTAATAACACTTAGGTATAAAAAACTACAAATTAAGAAATATTTACAACAATATTAATATTTTTTATTATAATTTAGTTAAAGGTAATCAACCTTTAACAAATAATATATCGAGGAATGAGGTGTGTTAAATGTCTGATTTCGTAAACGCAATCAGTGAAGCTGTAAAAGCAGGTTTAAGTGCTGACTGGGTGACAATGGGAACTAGCATTGCGGACGCATTAGCTAAAGGCGCTGACTTCATCTTAGGTTTTTTTAACTAATAAATATTGAAAGAGGCTGAGACAAATTGAATTGTCTCAGCCTTTTATTATTTAATTACTGGAATGGACGACGAAATCATTTTAAGTGAATTTGATTTCAGTACATACTCTTTTTAAAATACTATAATACTAAACCAACTATTGATGCTGAAATAATTGAAGCAAGTGTAGAACCTAGCAGCAAGCGTAGGGCAAACGAAGCCACCTTATTACCTTGTGCATCACTAAATCCTTTGATAGCACCAACGATAATGCCTACAGTACCAAAATTAGCAAAACTAACAAGATAGACAGAAATGATACCTTGTGTACGTTGTGTTAAATCTCCAGCTAATTTTTGGAAGTCTAACATAGCAACAAATTCATTAGTGATTAATTTAGTTGCCATCAGTGATCCAGCTTGAACTGCTTCGTTCCAAGGTACACCTATAATAAAAGCAATCGGTGCAAAAATAAAGCCGATTAATTGTTTGAAATCTAAACCAACAAAATTAAATAACACTGTGACTGCTTCCATCAAAGAGATAAATGCAAGTAACATAATGGCGACACTTACGGCAATTTTAAAACCATCCGTAGCACTATCACCAATCATTTGGAAAAATGGAACCTTTTTCGGCTTTGTTTCATCACTATTTGAATTGCTTTTAACTGTGGATGAGTTGGAAATCTCAACATCACTATCATCTGATTGATATGGATTGATGACACTTGCGATAATTAATGCACTGAAAATATTGAGCATAACGGCAGTAACAACATATTTAGGTTCAATCATTTGCATATATGAACCTAACATAGCCATACTGACTGCACTCATACCAGAAGTGGTAATTGTATATAGTTTCTCTTTAGATAATTTAGGAATCATTTCTTTAATAGTTAAATAAACTTCTGGCTGTCCTAACATCGACGTTGAGATTGCAAAGTAACTTTCGAGACGGCCCATACGTGTGATTTTATTGATAATAATACCAACATATTTAATGATAAACGGAAGAATTTTAAAATAGTTTAATACACCGATTAGTACTGAAATAAATACTAAAGGTAGTAACACTGTAATAAAGAAAGTTGAAGCACCTTTGTTTTGTAAACCGCCGAAGACAAACTCGATACCAGCTTTACTAATATTGATTAATTCTTCAAAAAATGAACCTAGTGTTGTTAATATCGTTAAACCAATAGTCGTATTCATCATGAATAATACAATGACGATTTGAACGATTAACATAATTACTGTTTTTTTGAAATCAATCGCCTTTCTGTTATAGCTAAATAAAAAAGCGATGAATAACGCAAAAAGTATACCAGTAATGGCAAATATGATTGACATAAGTATCACCTACAATTTATTGAAAGCAACTGCAATTTTAGCTCCAAGTACCGCATTGTTTTCAACTAGTTTGATATTTGTATTTAAACTCTTGCCTTCAGACTTTTCGACAATTTTACTGAGTAAAAATGGCGTAGAATCTTTACCACTAATACCTTGCGTTTCTGCTTCTTTAACTGCTTCTTCAATAATGCCGTCAATATATGATTTTGGTAGTTCATTTTCTTTCTGAACTGGATTAGCGATGACAATACCGCCTTCAATATTTAAATCATTTTTAATTTTACAAATATGTGCGATGTTGTCTGGGTTTTCAGAAGAACTGTTTAATTTAATACCACTTTGTCTTGTGAAGAACGCTGGTAATTCATCTGTTTGGTAACCAATTACTGGTACACCTTTTGTTTCAAGATATTCCATTGTTTTTGGTAAATCTAGAATAGATTTAGCACCTGCACATATTACTGTTACATTTGTTTTACCTAATTCTTCTAAGTCTGCTGAGATATCCATAGTGTTTTCAACGCCCCTATGTACACCACCAATACCACCAGTTACAAAGAATTGAATTTCTGCTAATTCTGCACTCATCATTGTTGATGCAACAGTAGTTGCGCCAATCTGTTTAGTAGCGAGTACTTCTGCAAAATCACGACGTGAAACTTTTGCGACATTATCACTTTTAGCAAGTAATTCTAGTTCATCATTTTCCAGTCCAATTTTAATCTTTCCATCAATTAATGCAATTGTTGCTGGAATAGCGCCATATTCACGTATGATATTTTCAACAGTCGTAGCCATTTCTACATTTTGCGGGTATGGCATACCATGTGAAATAATTGTTGATTCTAAGGCTACGATGGGCTTCTTGTCTGCTTTAGCTTGTGCTACTTCTGTGGAAAATTCAATATATTGCTTCATTTTTATAGTCCTCCAAATCTCTAAATAATTGTTTTTTATCTAAGTTTTGCCTCACTGTATATTCTGTTTCAATTGTTTTACGAGAATTAATCATGCCTGCTGTCAGTATGCTTTCGGTATCTAGGTCATTTAACCAACTGAAAATGACTGCACTAGAGAAAGCGTCACCAGCACCTGTTACGTCAACGACATGCTCAGAAGGTATGACAGGTTTAATTACTTCTTCGTCATTATTTCTAAAAATAAGTTCTTTTACACCGTTTGTAATAACGACATTTGAAACACCCAACTGATTCCATTTCTGTGCAGCTTTACGCAAATCATCAGTGTCTTGTATGTTCGTATTTAAATAAGTTTCTGTTTCATCTCTATTGATAATGAGCCAATCGATAGCATGTAACGAATCAGGCATGTTTTTCATTTTTGGGGATGAAACTGGAATCACTATTAATTTAATACTATGTTTTTCTGAATAGACACATAAAAAATCCATTGCACTTTTTGAAATATTGAGGTCTGCGATGATACATTTTGCTTTTATTAATAAGTGTGTACGCTTAATTAAAAATTCTGGAGTGATATAATCATAGACCTCCATATCTGCTAAGCCATATTCCATATTACCGTCGCTATTGATTAATGCAGTATAGGAACCAGTGTTTGCATTTTCAATTTGTTGAACGTGGTCTAAATTCATGAATGGGGTTGATAATTTGTGAATCATATCCCACTCACTATCATTGCCACTCACAGATAAAAATGCGACTGTTTCTCCCATACGGCCTAGATTCTCAGCAATGTTGCGCGCAACACCACCTATAGATCTCGTTGAGGTAACAGGATTAGACGTTTCTAATTGTAAGTCGCTATGAACATAAAATTTTCTGTCTAAGTTCGCAGCGCCAATGCACACAATTGGATAATCTTCATTTAAAACATATGCTTTTCCTAAAACATATTCTTTACGAATAAGTCCGGATATAATATTTGCAACTGCTGGCCTAGATAATCCAATGGACTGTGCTAATTCTTGTTGTGAAATGAATGGATTTTCCTGAATACGATTTAAAACTGCTTGTTCATTTTTATTCATATGGCAACCTCCTTTATGCAAAATTAAACTTAAGTTTACAAATTAAACATTTGTTTAAGTTGATAAGATAATAGCATGAATATTCTGAATTGTATGCGCTTACATATAATAGTTCGTAAAATTGTAATATCTATATAACTGCGAAATATCAATTTGAATATGCTACATATTGCTGGAAATCAGGAGTTTTATGGCTTTTTATAATTCGTGTAATTTATTAAATTAGTTTGAATGAAAATTTTTTTCAATTAATAATCGAACTTCAATAATTTTATGTTTGAATTGTGGAAAGTATATTTTCAAACGTTAATAAAGTTAAATAGAAATGAGGGTGTTTATAAAAAGATATATATTTAATAGTTTTATAACTAATAAAAAGCTAGGGAAACGAGAGATTAAGGTAACAGATAGACATGTCAGACAGTAGGTGAACATAAATAAAAAACTGTCGACAAGGTGAGACCTTAGTCGACAGTTTTTATTTTGAGAATATCATCTATATTTTATAATTTTTGAAAACATATATTAATTTTACATGCTAACTTTCAGCGTTATCATTATTTGCTTCTTCATCTTTATTAAACAAAGAAGAAAATTTAGATTTTATATCATCTAGCTTACTATTTACTTTTTCCAATTCTTCTTGCATTTTATCAGTATTACCATTATCTTTTTCGGTTTTTGCCTGTTTTAAATCATCTATCGTAGTTTGATATTTATCAGCTAAATGATTTGTTTTATTAGAATCAGCTTCTTGTTTTAAACTATCAATCTTATCTTGTAATGCTTGTAATTTAGAATCTGTTGCTTCATTAGAGTTTGAAATATCTGTTTTTAATGATTGTATATCATCTTTAACTTGATTGTTCTGACGTTCGAAATTGACATTATCGCCTTGAGTATCATTCGATTGATTTTGATTGGCGGTGGATTGTTCACTTGATTCATTTGCAGTTTGTTGATCATCATTGCCACCATTCATAAAAGTACTAACTGCAAAGATGACAATGATAACTAATAAAACCACCATACCTAAACCTAGCCAAAATTGTTTGCGTTTTGATTTTTTATTTTCTTCTAATAACTGCAACTCACGTTCGCGATCTCGCTGATTGTAGCTTGTTTCTGACTTGTAATCATTGTAATTATTGTCATTATAAGATTCGCTATTTTTTTCAGTACGACGATAGGGATTGTATAAGATCGTTCCGAAGGTATCTTGTTGTTGCTGGTCATTCACAGTATGAATATTTAAATCCGTATTAACGTTCCCATATTTGTCTAACGCAATAATTTTTCCATCATCTTCAATTTTTAAAATTTTAGGATAATCATTGAAAGAGTTATTATTAGCCATTTTTTCACCTTCAAATATATTTAGATATTAATTGCTTACTTTTAAATTACCCAACTCTAGTAGTATAAACATTGCTTGTTTTAATAGTCTTTCATATATATTACTTAATTTTTTAAAATATAACATCATCATTTAGACTGAGGTGATGCATTTGGTGATATTTTGTTTTACTTTAACAAAGATATAAATTAAGGAGTGGGACAGAAATCTTTTTAATAAAATTAGATTTCAATCCCACTCCTTTAAATAGTGTGTTTAAGTAATTATGCAATGTAATGGCCACGTTTCAAGTAACAAGTTGGATTACTATTTGTGGTTTGTTAATATCCTGAATCGACTTCTTCACCGTCTTCGTCATATTCAGTAACGTAACCATCCTCATCAATTTTATAAGAACCTGCTAACTCTCCGTCTTTATCTGTGAAGGAGAATCCCCAACCGTCTCCAGTTTTTTCGGGTTCTTTATAAGTATAATTATCTGTATCCAAAGTACTCCCTTCATAAGATTCAACTTTATCAATAACATTATCACGTGTTACTTTTTCATCAGAATTGGAAGTACTATCATCGTCGTCATCAGAATCTGCTTCTTTTTCAATCATTTTATCTTCATAATCGCTTATTGCATCATCGTCAAATGTTAAAGCTACGTCAATTTCATCTTCATCATCATTTGGACTTGAAACATTTTCTACACTAGATTTGAATTGTTTACCCTCAACTTCAGTGGTAGCATAAACTTCGACTTTTTCATCAGGTGCATAAGGGCCGTAAGTGACAGATTCATATTCATCAAAATCTGATTGTTCATTACCATTTATATAAAGTTTAAGTGAATCGGAATCTGCAAAAGATGAATCAATACTAACTGTAAAACGTTTTTGTTTGAATTGCAGATCTGCACTATTACTTTCTGACATATCGATATGAATGACACCATCGAATTTTTTGTTATCAACCTTTTGCGTTGCTTTTAAGTCATATATGCCGATTGGAAAATCATCAAGTGTTTTCGTCTTACCTTGTTTTAATTTAACTTGTGTTGTTTTGTCATTAAGTTTGTAAGATAGTGTCGTGTCTTCTTCTGAAGTAATAGAAACAGGTTCCTCATTAACATTAAAAATGTAATTTTTAAATATGCCCCATTTTTTTCCATCTTCGGTAATATTGATTAGAGAAGTATCGCCAACAGTGACAGTTTGTTCGTTTAATTTGTCTTCTTTGATATTTTTTGCACTACTTTGTAGTTCATCAGCAACACGATCTACGCTATCGGTTTCGTCAATATATTTATAAATAGCCTTAGCTTCATCTTTAGAAATAGCTTCACCATTTGATTTTAAATGGCTAGCTAGACGATCTGTATCTTTGTTTTTTAAATCTTTAGCAATGGTTTCTGCTTGTTTTGTAGGTGATAGTTGCGCGTCTATTATTTTATAAGCCACAAACAAAGCGATAATAATGACTAATATCACTGCAATAATAATAAATAGAGGCCATTTTGATTTATGGTTAGGTGATTGATTAGTTGCTCTTTGTTGAATAGGCGTCCCACATTGGGTACAAACGCGTTGACCAGGTTTAATTTCAGCACCACAATTACTACAATACTTCATTTGAAACATCCTCCTTAATAACCTGTATTAAAAAATGAACTTAAATCACTTAATGTATTAGAAACAGTACTTTCCACTATAATACGTAAAATGATTCCCAAAATGATGATATAGATGAATATAGAATAAATGACTGGCATACGTATAAGTTGGTTGTGACTATATTTCGTAATTAAATATATTGGTGCAATTAAAGTGAATAATATAGCAATAATGATAAGGAATATTGCAAAACTTGGAACATGAATTGCTAAAAATAGTAAACCAAGTAAAAGTGTAATGACAGATAGGGTGTTAACTAAAACGAAATCTGAAAATACTTTATGTAACGTCGAATTAATATTTAATATTTTGATTAGTGCATAAGTGATTCCAAATAGTACTGCAATTGCAATTAATAAGAAAAGTGAAATGTTAAACACAACACTTGTTTTACTTGACATGAAATATGCTACTTCTGCAGGTATCAGTATTGTTAGTAATATGATGGATAAAAGTAATCCCGCTACAATTATACTGAAAAGTGTTTTGTAAGAAAAAAAGTGGGGACTCACAAGTTCTTTATCCGGATGTCTAAAAGCAGTTGAAAAGAACGTTTTAGCTTCATTGAAAATGTCTGAAGAATGCTTTGAAAACTGCTCGGTTTTAGGATTAGACTGTGTTGAATATTGTGTTGATGTTTGTGTTGCATTAGATTGCGTTGAATCTAGTTCAGATGTGTAGTTCGGTTTGTTTTTAGTTTCGTTCGTTGTATTCGTTTGATGAGATAATTTTGTACCACACTCTCCACAAAATAAATCTGATGCTTCAATAGGATTTCCACATTTTGGACACTGCATAAAGCTTCCCCCTTGTAATATGTATATTAAAATATAATATCACATTTATATTTACTACTCACTACTGTTTTGAAAATTAACTAAATTAAAATTCAAAAGATTGTAAATGTATATAGAAGTAGTTTTTTATTTAAAAAAGAATAATAATAAGTAGAGGGTGTGTATAATGAAATGTAGAGTAATCCTGTGTAGTTATTACGAAGGAAAAGAACATCATTATTATATAATGTAGTTATAATAAATAAAATGGCAACTAAAGTATATATTAAGGAGTGGAATCCAAATGGTTAAGCGATTATTAAGTAACAATGCTTCAGAACTACTAGCAATGACAGGTGAAGAATTGAAACAGAGTATTAAAGCTAGTGCTGGACGGGTGGTTTTATCTGAAAATATAGTAACAGAAACGCCTGTCGTGCCAGATATTACCAATGCTGAAATAGCGCGTGCGTTTGGTGCCGATTTGATTTTACTAAATGGCTTTGATGCGTTTCATCCAAAAGTGAAAAATATAGAAGAACATGAACAGGTTATAGAAACATTAAAACAATTCGTTGGTAGACCCATTGGCGTGAACTTAGAACCTGTTGATGACGGAACAAATATGTATGATCAACACTTAGAAATTGCAGAAGGACGTCAAGCAAGTCCTGAAACGGTTCAAGTACTTGAAGCATTAGGGGTGAACTTTATATGTATGACAGGAAACCCTGCAACTGGCGTATCTAATAAGAAAATAGTTGAAGCAATACAAAATACAAGAAATCATTTTTCTGGTTTGATTATCGCTGGAAAAATGCATAGTTCAGGTGTAGATGAACCTGTGATTACAAGAGAATATGTAAGGGAATTTCTTGAAGCGGGTGCTGATATTATACTAGTACCTGCAGTGGGTACAGTGCCAGGTTTCGATGAAGCGCAACTTAAAGACATTGTCAAAGAAGTTCATCGTGAAGGGGGACTTGTCATGTCAGCAATTGGTACGAGTCAAGAAAGCGCTGATCCAAGTACTATTAGAGATTTTGCCATTCGAAATAAAATATGTGGTGTGGATATTCAACATATTGGTGATGGTAGTTTCTGTGGTTTAGCACCTGTGGAAAATATATTTGAATTAAGTAAAGCATTGCGTGGAGAAAGACACACGTTGTCAATGATTGCGCGTTCTATTAATCGCTAATAAAATTACAATATATAAATTCTAGTTTTCAAATATTAATTGGTTTATTTTAGATTGTTAAATATACCCAAAAGTATTTTATTTGTGGTTAGAACGGTTAAACAGTAATAACTCATTTGAAGTAACTACTTATAAGTTATTGGACATCAAAAAATGAAGATATAGAGGAGAGAATGCAACACATTAACGTTGGATTCTCTTTTTTTATATTTAATCGATATTTTTTATATAAAATGTTTATTCAATAAATTATAATTTGAAAAAGTGATCGTTTATATTAGATGTGCAACTTTTCGGATTATGAGACGAAAGAGATTACACATCTAAAAGTACGAGTAAGCGGTTACAATAAATATGTAAGGAGGTTGCTCATGTGTTAAGCAAGAGACAGCATCATATATTAACATTCTTACTTGAACGTGAAACGTTCATAACCATTCATCATTTAGCTATCCAATTCAATGTTTCAGAAAGGACGATACAGTACGATTTAGAATATATAGAAAGTATGGCACAACGCTTGGATTTAACTATTTCTAGAAATAAAAATGCAGGTATAATGATTAAATCTAAAATGCCCTTGAATGATATTGTTCCAAAATATATGGCGACTTCAATACATTATTCTAAAGAAGAAAGAATACGTTATATCATATTAAAGTTGTTTGAATCTAATACGCCAACATCTTCTAAAACGTTGGCCGATATGGTATCCGTTACACGTAGAACAATCGTTGAAGATCTAAAAAATGTACAAACTTGGTTATCTTCTTATGATTTAAAGTTAGAATATATTAAAAATAAAGGATTTATCATACAAGGTGAGGAAACAAATTACCGCAAAGCATATGCGACACGTGTCCATGAATATTTTCAAAATCATACACATCAAATAGGGCACAAGCTATTTTCGAACAAAGCTTTAGAAACGATTCGATTGACGGTAGTGTCGGTATTATTTGAAGCGGATTATCAGTTAGTACAAAGTGCGATTGATGGATTAATTTATCATATTTTAATTGCAATACATCGAACTAAAGAAAAATTTGTTTTTGAAATACCTGAAATGGAATATAACAAATTGGCAGAAACGGACCATTTTCGTGTGGCATTACTCATAAAAGCATCTTTGGAAGAAAAGCTAGATATACAATTCCCTAAAAGTGAAGCAGGTTTTATTACCTTACATTTGTTAGGTGCTAAAACTTCAGAGATGAATCAAAAGCACGAAACAATCGATGACTTAGAAATTCTAACCGAACAATTGATAGAACGTATGAGTGGTGACTTAGGTATAGATTTAATTAACGATACTAAATTATTAAATGGTTTAATTGTTCATCTGAGACCAGCTATTCACCGATTAAAATTTGATATGACACATAACAATCCTCTAGCAGAAGAAATCTTACAACAATATCATCACATCGTAGAAAGATTACGCAATCATATTTGGGGCGTTGAAGAGAATTATCATATTTGCTTTAACAAAGATGAGCTTGCATACATTACGTTACACTTTGCTTCAGCGATTGAACGTATTTCTGCAATTACTACAAATGCTATAAAAGTAGTGCTACTTTGCGGTTCTGGTATTGGTACTTCACAATTATTGAGAAGTAGAATGCGCCATATTTATCCTGAACTTGAAATTGTAGATGCTTATTCAATCTACGAAATTGACGAAACATTATTAAAACATGAAGGCGTTGACTATATCATATCAACAGTACCATTTGAACATGCGTCGATACCTATACTTAATGTTTCGCCATTTTTAGATAAAAATGATCGACAACAAATTAACACAATCATCAATAATTCAAGAGAACAATATGTGCATGATATCAAAGGTTTAGGGCCTACTTTGAAAGAAGTCTTACCAGAAAATAGAATTTTAACACAACAACCTTCACTTTATAGAAATGATGCCATTAAGCAAAGTATTGAAACTTTGGTTGATGCTCAAATTGTTGATTGTATTTATGCCGATGAAATTATTGAACAATTAGATGCATTTGGACCTTATATGGTTATAAGTCCACATATTGCTTTAATTCATGCGCAACCAACGCACGTTAAAGGGACAGTAGGTTTTAGTATTACACACTATCAAAAAGGTATTTATTTTGGGCATGAACAATATGATCCTGTTTATATCATTGTTACATTAGCAACCGCTCAACCACAAATTCATTTAAATGCCCTGAGACAACTTAGTGAGCTGATTATGGATGACAAAACTAGAAAGATATTACTTTCAGGAAATATTGAAGCAATTATGCACTGTATAAATGAAGTGAGTCAACGATAAGGAGGGAAAAAATGACTTTAGAAATTTTATCATCAGATAAAGTGCAAGTACTTGAACAAGTTGAAAGTTGGCGTGAGGCAATTAATATAGCTGCAAGTCCTTTACAAGAACAAGGTTATTTTCAACAAGCGTATATTGATGACATGATTCATAGTGTAGAAAAATTAGGACCATATATAGTTATTGCTCCAGAAATAGCAATTGCACATGCTCGACCGAATAATAATGTGAAAAAGATAGGTTTGAGTTTGTTAAAGCTAAATCAACATATTAACTTTTCAGAAGAGGGGCACTATGCTTCATTGGTTTTTGTATTAAGTGCTATTGACAATGAAGGACACTTAGAAGTATTGAGAAATTTAGCTAGGACATTAGGCAATCAACAGACAGTGAATAATTTATTGAATGCACAAACATCAAGTGAAATTATAAATATATTTAAAGGAGAATGATGACAATGAAAATTTTAGTAGTATGTGGGCACGGATTAGGAAGCAGTTTTATGGTTGAAATGAATGCACAAGAAGCACTGAAAAATTTAAATGCACCATCAGATATAAAAGTTGAACATAGTGATGTTATGAGTGCGAGTCCTGATATGGCAGACTTATTTATTTGTGGGAGAGATTTAGAAGAAAACACAAAAAAATTAGGTGATGTCATTGTATTAGATAATATATTAGATAAAGAAGAATTACAGCAAAAACTAGATGAAAAATTAAAAGATTTAAATATACTTTAATCATTAATAAGGAGGTAAGATTATGAAGCCAATTCTTGATTTTATCGTCGATATTTTAAGTCAACCTGCGATATTAGTTGCTTTAATTGCATTTATTGGATTAATTGTCCAGAAAAAGTCGGCAACTGATATCACATCAGGTACGATAAAGACGATTCTAGGATTTTTAGTTTTAAGTGCGGGTGCTAATGTAGTAACACAATCATTAGAACCATTTGGCAAGATTTTCCAACATGCATTTGGTGTGCAGGGTGTTGTGCCTAATAATGAAGCGATTATATCAATCGCTTTGGAACAATATGGTACGACTGCAGCATTAATCATGGTGTTTGGGATGATTGTGAATATCATTATTGCGCGCATTACTAACTTGAAATATATTTTCTTAACTGGTCATCATACATTTTATATGGCCGCATTTTTAGCAATATTATTGTCAGTTGGTCATGTGACAGGTACATTAACGGTGATTATTGGAGCGGTTATTTTAGGTTTAATTATGGCAATACTACCTGCACTAGCACAGCCTACAATGAAAAAAATAACTGGAAATGACCAAGTTGCTTTGGGTCATTTTGGTACATTGAGTTATTGGGCTGCTGGAGAAATAGGTAAATTATTTAAAAGTAAATCAAAATCGACTGAAGATATCAATTTTCCTAAGGGGTTAAGCTTTTTAAGAGAAAGTACGATTAGTATTTCTTTAACAATGACATTGCTTTACTTTGTAGCATCATTGTTTGCTACACCTACTTTCGTGCACTCAGAAATCAGCGATGGACAAAACTTCATTGTGTTTTCACTTATTCAAGGTGTTACGTTTGCAGCTGGTGTGTTCATTATCTTAACGGGTGTTCGCTTAATTCTTGCAGAAATCGTACCTGCATTTAAAGGTATATCTGAAAAGTTAGTTCCAAATACGAAACCTGCGTTAGACTGTCCGATAGTCTTCCCTTATGCACAAAACGCTGTGTTAATTGGCTTCTTTGTCAGCTTTATTGTAGGTGTGATTGGGATGTTCATCTTATTCTTATTTGGTGGTGTCGTGATACTTCCAGGTGTGGTGGCACACTTCTTCTTAGGTGCTACAGCAGGCGTCTTTGGTAACGCACGCGGAGGTATTAGAGGTGCGATTGCTGGATCTGCATTAAATGGATTATTAATCACGTTCTTACCATTATTATTCTTGCCATTCTTAGGTGAATTAGGCGGTGCTGCTACTACGTTCTCAGACACAGATTTCTTAGTAGTGGGTGTCGTGCTTGGTAATGTAGCGAAATATATGGGCATCATTGGCATTGTTGGTTTAATTGTTGTTGTCGGTGTGGTGTCAATTTTACTACAAAAACGTGCGAATCAAAAAGCGATGAAAGAACAGTAATCATAAAAAAACCTAGGCTATGCAAAATCATAGACCTAGGTTTTTTGTATTGTCTTATTCTTTATAATAAACAAGTTGAGTTGTCGTAGCTAATAATTCTCCATCAGAACTCCAAATTTCGCCAGTTTGGTCATAGAAACCATCATTAAAATTAAGTGCGCGCGTATGTCCTAATACGTGATTCTTGCTGTGCTGTGCTAATGTTGCCGTGTCTGAATGAAAGTACACAGTAAGAGAAACGGTACCTATTGGGACAACTTTTTCACGACGGACATATATTCTTGGGAAAAAAGCATCACACATTGAGGCAAGAGATAAATAATCTAACGGTCTATTTGGTTTGTCTTTCATCCATTGTAATGTAACTGAATCTGCATGATTTGATTTAGTGTAAGCTCTAGGTGCACCTTTTATTATTTTAATATCATATTGATTTACCCAGGGTGGAACTTCTGTTAATGATAAACTGTCCACATTCTCTGCGTTTGGTACTTCTGGCATGTTTAATTCGGTTGAAGACCATGTATCTCTTTTCTTTGCGGTAACTGCAGTCGCTGTAATGACTATATTATGATGTTGGCGCAGTTCGACATACCAATGTTGTGTAGAGCGATTGCTTCTTACTGGATTTGCATTTATGGTAAATGATCCATCTTTGACAGGTGCTGCGTAATTAACAGTAAATGAAACTGGGTTACCAAGACAATCGGAATGTTCTATAATTGCTCGTAATAATATTGATGCAATCACACCACCAAAAGGGCCAACCATATTGGCATAATCAGAAGAAGTATGTCCATGATAAACGCCAGTTTCTTGTGACTTTAAGTTTGTTGCGATATCAAAAGGGTGTGCGTACGTATTTAATGTCATTTGTATGCCTCCATATAATTTTTAGCTTACATTTAAGATTTTATTGAAGCATTTCTTTATAAACTTTATGATTTTGATATGAAGCATAAAGCAGTGGTGCATCTAATTGATGTTCTTCGGCTAAATTCAGCAAATAACCTTGTAAGTGATCGGCTTCAATATTTAATCCTTTTTCCATATCACGCTGCATAGATGTTTTGAAATGGTAAGATAGCTTAGAGAGTCCTTTCATATATTTATCAACAATTATTTTATCAATCGGGACTTGGTGACTTCTCATAATGGACGAGACTTCTTCATATAGTGATTTGATAAAATCAGTGCCACCTTCACTGTCACGTATTGGTCCGATTGGTGCATGCATCATTGTAGTTACACTTGATAATACTGTAATCATTAGATATTTTTGCCACATACCACGCTCAATATCTGAAGTTAAAATAAATTCAGATTTTGTATTAGCGAAAGTATCCTCTATTAATTTAGCTCTTTCACTATTTGTGCCATCTAATTCTCCAAAGAAAAGTTTATCGAAATCACTTGTTTGTATGACTTCACCAGTGGCATTTAATGAAGTTTCAATGATGCAATAACCACCCATAATTTTATTTTTACCAAAAACAGCTTGTAATTTTGGAATATGTGCAACGCCGTTTAACAGCGGAATAATCACTGTATGATCCCCAACAAATGGTTTTAAGTCATCGATTGCTTGCTCAAGATGATATGATTTTGAAGATAGTAAAATCACATCAAATGGTTCAGCATGATCTTCTCTAGTAATCAATTGTGGGGTGAAACTATAATCACCATTGTGGCTATGGATGACTAAGCCATTCCTTTCCAAATAAGATTTTCTTTTCGGCCTTACTAAAAAAGTAACATTTTTATGGTTCTCTGCTAAACGACCACCAAAGTAGCCACCAATTCCACCTGCTCCTAAGACTAAAATACGCATCTTAAACACTCCTTAATCTATGTAATGATTCATATTGTTATTTATATACCACTAAAAGTTCAAAGTTACGCATCGGAAATGAATGGAAAAATTAAGGGCAGGTTAATCGTATAATGTAATATACAATAAATTTATAATACCTAAGAACATCCATTCATATTTGAAAAGAGGGGTAACAATCTATATCAAATTGTAAGAACATTAAATTTTTGATGATCATGTAATGGATTGTCTGGAAAATTGCAAAAATAAGAGGAATTTATCTTAGTCCATTGTTTATTGTTACGCACTCTGTGGGTATATTTAATAAATGAATCATTGAGTGAAAGTGATGATTGTTATATACCAAATTTTTGAAATATAGAACAATGCACATATCATCAATTTGATATTTATAATGAACATGACTTTTAGATGTTTCATAATCTTTTCAAGGTCACGTGTATCGTCATCTTTGAAAGATATAAATCATTCAGTCAAGTAACATAAAAATAACTATAAAATGTGATTAACAAAGGTGGATTATGATGACAAAAGTATTTGTAACTGGTGCTACAGGTCTTATCGGTACAAAATTAACCAAACGTTTATTAGAAGAAGGCTATGAAGTAGCTGGATTAACAACGTCTAAAAAAGGTGAAGAAAAACTAGTTCATGCAGGTATTAAAGCATATATTGGTAATGTTTTAGAATATGAAACGATAGAAAGTAGTATTGGTGATTTCAAACCAGACATTATTATGAATGAAATTACTGATTTAAAACAAGTTGATATGTCAGCCAACACAAAAGTTAGAATAGAAGGTACAAAAAATCTTGTTGATGCAGCAATTCTGCATGGTGTTGAACATATCCAATCACAAAGCATTGCCTTCGCATATGAAAGTGGTCATGGGTTAGCAACTGAGGATACACCTTTAGATTACGAGTCTAAAGGTGATCGTAAAATCACAGTAGACGGTGTTGATGGACTAGAAAAAGAAACCGCTCGAATAAAAAATTACGTCATTTTACGTTATGGATTATTATATGGTCCAGGTACTTGGTATGGCAAAGATGGCATGATTTATAAGCAATTTATGAATAATGAAGTTTCAATCACAGAAGGGATTCAATCATTTATTCATATAGATGATGCGATTGAAACCGCGATACAGGCCTTAAACTTTGATTCGGGTATTTATAATGTAGCAGATGATGATCCTGTAAAAGGTAATGTTTGGGCTGACTGGTATGCTAACTTATTAAACGTAACACCTAATATTAATATAGAACCTGCAGCACCTTTTGAACGCGGTGTAAGCAATGAAAAGTTTAAAATGCAAGGTGGGAAATTAATATATAAAACATGGAAAGATGGAATGAATCCAATAACCTAGATTTAGATATTTTTAGAAAATGGCATAAACTAAACATTGGTATGAGATACTATTAATGTATATTTTTATTGTAAAAAGCCTTAACACTGATATGGTTAAGGCTTTTTCTATTTCTTAATTAATTACACAACATTGAATAAAACAAAGGATTAAGGTGTCAATTAGGGGGGAGCTAAAAGGTTTCATTAAAATCAAAATAATAATGTTATTTATTATCTATAAATCTGATTAATAAAACGAAAACGCCTATAATAAAAACTAGGAAAACATGTTTTGAAAAAGAAATAATTATTTCTAGCTTATATTCATTTGGAACTATAGCTTGGAAATTACTTATAACTTTTTTTATTTATAGAGATTTTTAGCGTTAATAAAGTATATTTAGAAAATAATAACGAATATTAAGGAAAGTTAATGGTTTTCATGTATTTAAATGACATCATAAAAATAAAATATTGTTTTTATTACTTAACTGGAATAGATATCGTTTTTTTCGCACAATCTTTGGCTGATACGGAAATTTTGATTTCACCTTCCTTATTTTTTGAACGAATAACTGCCAGCGCTTTGCCTTCAAATGTAGTGGTTTCGTAATCAAAAAAGTTTTCAGTACTTGTAGGATTAGCACTACCAAATCCTTGAAGTACGCCCTCTCCTTCAACATCTATAGTGACTCTTCTATCTTTTAAAGGATGGCATATTCCATTTTCATCAGTAATTGATATCATGATATATGCTAAGTCTTGAGCAGTTGGTTGTAACGTTTCACAATCAATATCTAAATTTAACATTAGGTTATCATCTGCCGATTGTAAGGTAGTGCGGCCGGTTTCTTTCCCACTTGTATATGCAATAGCTGTAATTTCACCTGGATGAAAGTGAGTGTCAAATATAGCAGTATAGTTATTTGATTCGCCAACTTGTTTTTTGCCAAGACATTGATTATTTATAAATACTTCTACTTCATCAGCATCAGAATAAATTTCAATTTTTATTGGTTGTGCTTCATAACCTGGCCAGGACCAACTTGATATGCTATCGCTCCATGACCAAGGTGTTGTATTTGCTTTTTTGCCATAATAATTAGGTTTTTGAACAGCGATGTATGGATTATTTCTTAACCCCCATACAATCTCTCTATAAAAAGATTGTGGACGACGATTTCCAATGATATCTATATCCCCACAATATGCAATGTACCATGGATATGAACCATACATATTAGAGTTGCTATTTGAAGTGTAATCTATTTTACCAATACCAGCTTCTCCAATGTAATCCCAACCAGTCCAAGTAAAATCGCCTAAAAGATAATTATGTTTTTTGACCGATTTCCAATTTGTGGCAATATCTTTAGGCATTGTTTCGGAACCAACAATTAAACGATTGGGATAGAGATCTCCATCCAACTCGTATCTACCATTCATATAATTATACCCAGCAATGTCTACACTATCGAAAGTTGCTTCAGTTGCTTGACCTACTTTTTCATGAGCAACAATTTGATTCATCATACCCATAAGACTTCCCATCACATTATTAATGTCTGCTTTATCACTAAACATAATTTCTTGCTCATTGTTGGTACTTTTTATAATTTCTTCTAAGTCATCCATAACTGTGAGCAAACCGTTAACCGAATTTATAATAAACCTACTGTCATCCAAGGAACGTGTTTTATTAGCTATTTTTTGATTCCAATAGGCGCCTATATCCGTACCGACCTCTTGGATTTCGTTTCCGATGCTATATATAATTACGGAAGGATGATTATAATCTTTATCAACCATTGATTTGATTTCAGATTCCCACCATTCATGGAAATATAATGCGTAATCATAGTCAACTTTTGCATTGTTCCATACTTCAAATGCTTCGTCTATGACAAGCATGCCGATTCGATCACAAGCATCTAACATTGCTTTAGATATAGGATTGTGTGTACTTCTTATCGCATTAAATCTTGCATTTTTTAAAATTTTGATACGGCGTTGTTCTGCTTTATCAAATGTCGCTGCACCTAGTACACCATTATCATGGTGAATACAAGCACCACGTAAATTAATCATTTTGCCATTCAATCTTAAACCGGACTTTCTGTCTAATTGAATTTTTCGAATGCCAAATTGTGAAGTTGCTTCATCGATTAATTCGTCTTCGACAAGTATTTCTCCTTTACAATGGTATAAATTTGGGGAATCTATTGACCAAAGTTTGGGTTCAGGTATATATAAGCGCTGTCTAATTGAGATGCTATCACCAGCAAAAATTGAAAAAGCTACTTTATTTGAAGTCACAATACCTCCTTTTTTGTCCTTGATTTTCGTAAGAAAGTCTCCATACTGTGTAACCAAACTTTCATTTTTGATTACTGTGTTTACTTCAATAACTGCTTGATCATCTTCAATGTCAATTGTATTGATTTTCATTCCGTCTAATTGGATATGCAAAGGGTTGCCAACTATTATTTTTACATTTCTATAAATACCGCTACCTGTATACCATCTTCCATTAGGTTCAGCACTTGTATCTACAATAACTTGAACTTCATTTTCAGTGTTAAAATTTAAATATGGTTTAATATCAATATAAAAATTGGTATACCCATATGGATGTTTACCAGCATAATCACCATTTACGTAAACTTTTGCATTCATATAAGCGCCTTCAAATTCTAATGAAACAACCTTATCTCGATATGAACTTGGAACGAAAAATGATTTACTATATTCATATTTCCCTCCTGGAAAGTAGCCTGTGTTATTTTGGTTTTTAGTATTTGGGTCTCTTTCCTCTAAAATCATTGCATCATGAGGTAATGTCACCTCACTTATAGTACGTTCATTATCATTTGTCATTTCATTAAGTAAGCTTTGTACTTTACTAAAGTACCATGTATTATTAAAATTTTGTCGTAACATTGTATCCTTCTTCCTGAATTTTGAATTTGTAAATAAAAAACTTTTTAATGAATGAGTGACGCAATATCTTCTACTGCTAAATCCATTTCATCAATAGGCATAATAAAGAAACCATGTATTAATCCGAGCATTCTTCGCATAGTCACAGTATTACCATTCTCAATGAGCAATTGTCCGTATGCTTCTCCTTCATCACGTAGCGGATCGTATTCAGCTGTATAAATCATTGTATCTGATATATCATTTAGATATTTTGCTTGAATCGGTGATACATATGGGTTCAATATTTCAGAAGTATTATTTAAATATAGTTGGTAACATTGTTGCATTGTAGACTTTGTAAGTAATGGTCCGTCTTGAAATTGAAGCATACTTTCATAATTGTTATTTTCATCGTTCGTTAACACACGTGCATCAACTGCTGGATAAAATAAAATTTGCTTCCAGAATTGAATACCATACTCATTTTTTAATTTTAAATTCAGTGCCGTAGCTAAGTTTGCACCTGCGCTTTCACCCATAATCACCAATTTATTTTTATCAATATCTAAATTTTCAGCGTTTTCTTGTAACCATTGCGTTACAGCTAAACAATCCTCTAATCCTTTCGGGAATTTGCTGTTTGGTGCTAATCTATAATCAATAGAAAAAACCTTACATCCCACTTTATTAGCAATTTTTCTTAATGATATTTCGGCCATATCTAATGTGCCACTACACCAACCACCACCGTGAATGAACAAAATGGCTTTTTTTGATTTTATATTTTCGGGTTCGTAAATTCTTATCGGAATTTTTACATCTTCTGTATTAACAATACGATCTTCTACATATGCAATGTGAGGTGCTTGTTGTTTTAAGTAATTCATAATTAGTTTAATATCATCATCTGATATAGCGTCACTAGTAAGATTTAAATTTGTTTCTATTTGTAGTTTTTCAACGAATTTAGTAATGCTGTTACTTATTTTCATAATTTTTATCATCCTTATTTTTTAAATGTTATTGAACTTTATGTTGTAAAATGAAAATTTTGCTTGATATACTTATTCTCATAATTTCACTTATTTTAAAAATCCATTTATTAAATTTTCACTCCTTTGCTGTTTAACATATGATTAAACTTAAATAACTTGTGTTGATAATTGAGAGTATAAGGAACGAAAACTTATAAATTCAACTAACGAACGATGTAAATAGCTATAAAGCAACATTAAGGAGGGATTTGTTGCAACATAATCGCGCTAATTTAGAAAAAAATGGTACAAAAGAATGGATATTTCAAGCTTTACTCATTTTACTGAGAGAAAAAAATTTAGAAGTTATAACTATTACTGAGATTTGTGAAAAAGCAGGCGTTAATCGATCCAGTTTTTATAGAAATTTTGTTAGTAAGGAGGATGTCATTGCAAAACAATTAGATTATGATTTTAAAAAAAAAGTAAAGTTGCTCAATGATAATCATAGTGCAACTTACATTTATAGCTATATATTTATAAATTGTAAATACGTTATTGAACTGGCGAATTATAATTTAGACTACATTATGTTCGAATTTTTAAATCAATTACAACAACGTATTTTAAAAACAAAATACATCACTGATGAAAAAGATAAATTAATATCTGTATATCACATTGCAGGCGTATTAAATATCTTATTACATTGGTTGAATTCTAAAAAAGCTATATCTACAAAAGAATTAACGCAAATCATTAAAGATCAAACCGGAGAAGTTTCGAAGCATGATCTTATAAAAGTGCTTTCTTTGATCGTTGATAAATAGCACTTATAACTTAAACAAAGGCTTATATAAAATCTAAACGTGTTCTCACTCTAATATTGAAAATCTTCACATTTTGATGATTGTTACAAGTAATCATCAAAAAACAATATGATATCAGTTTTTTTAACTTGTAAAAGACGGCAATTTCTATTAGAATTGCCGTCTTTTTATAAGCTTTTTTAGACTATTATTTATCTGTTTTGATGGTGTTGATTTTATTTAACACACTTGTATTAAAATATGTTAGACTGAGAACATGCCAAAAATAATAAATCACGAAAAGAAGAAAGTACAAATTATTCAATACGCTTTCGACTCAATTGTAGAAAATGGGGTTAAGGGATCTACTGTAAGACAAATTGCGAAATTAGCTGAAATGACACCTGGACAGATTAGATATTATTTTCCAAATCATTCAGAGTTATTAAATGCTGTAATGTCTACAGTGGAATTAAAAGTGAGGAGGAGAATTGAAATAATATTTACGTCCGAAAACCTTAATACAATAGACAAAGCAAAAGCAAGTTTATTATCGGTATTACCATTAGATCAAGAGAGATTAGCTGATATGGAAGTATGGATGGCATTTCGATATGACATACATGAATATGGCCAAAGTACACTTGATGATGGGATAGATCAATTATGTAATAGTGTTCTGACATTATTAAAAAACGAACATTTGTTGAAGGATAATTTGAATATTCATCTTAACTCTATGAAATTACACGCATTAATTGACGGTTTGGCGTTGCATAAATTACTTAACCCAAACGGAATTTCAAACGATGATATTCAAACAATTGTAGATGAAGAAATAGTTAGATTAACGCAATGAAGGAGGACAGCCCATGAATTTTATCGTGTGGCTTATAATTTTTTGTGAAATTGCCTTTTGGGTTGTAATATTACTTGGTTTGGTAACAAGATATATCTTAAAACAACAAAAACTAGGTTTTTTCTTCCTAGCACTTACACCTGTTATAGATTTAATATTGCTTATAACAACAGTAGTAGATCTCATGAATGGTGCAACAGCTGAAATGCCGCATGCTATAGCTGCAGTTTATATTTCAGTATCTCTTGTATTTGGGAAGAGTATGATAAATTGGGCTGATGATAGATTTAGATATTATGTAATGAAACAAGGTCCCAAACCTTATAAACTCGATGGTTTAGCATATTCTAAAAAATATTTTAAAAGTTGGTTGAAACATTTACTTTCTTATATTATAGGTACAGGAATTTTACATTTACTTGTTTATTTAATTAATGATAAAAGTCGTACAGAAGCCATGGATGGTGTTATTCATATTTGGACAATTGTCATTATTATAGACTTAATTATTAGTATTTCATATTTTGTGTGGCCGCCTAGAAAAGAAAAAAATCATAATGAATAAGAAAAGAGAAAACGGCATCACAGCAATGTCCTTATAATATATAATATTTATCACCTTAATAGCATGCCAGTTTCTGTAATCGACTGGACAGTATGTTTAATCGTATTGATGATTGTTCATGAGCCTTATTCTTAGTTAGATATTGTAAAAAGAGTAATGAAATGTTATCTTGATAGTACTTTATTAAGCGAGGAGGATTAAAATGACTGCTTCTATGAGACTGAGATAACCCTTTTTGAATACAAAATTAAATTAATTCAAAAAGGCTTGTCCGCAATACACACTCATAGGGTGACGTATGTCATTTTTTATCCTTTGATAGGAATAATAAGCACTTTTAAATACTAAAACTTCAGTAATAAACTTTAGATATTTGAAAGTGTGATGTGAATGAGACGGGAGTAGCCTGTCTCATTTTTTTGCGTACACGTCCTTTAAATATACAAGGAGTGTATAAAAATGGAAAAATACACAATTAAATTTAACCAAATTAAACATAAGCTGACAGATTTTCGATCCCTTAATATTGAAAATCTTTATGCTTATCAATTTGAAAAAATAGCACTTATTGGAGGTAATGGTACTGGCAAAACCACATTACTAAATATGATTGCTCAAAAAACAAAACCAGAATCTGGAACGGTTGAAACGGATGGCGAAATTCAATATTTTGAACAGCTTAACATGGATGTGGAAAATGATTTTAACACATTAGACGGTAGTTTAATGAGTGAACTCCATATCCCTATGCATACAACCGACAGTATGAGTGGTGGTGAAAAAGCAAAATATAAATTGGCTAATGTCATATCAAATTATAGTCCGATATTACTTTTAGATGAACCTACAAATCACTTGGATAAAATTGGTAAAGATTATCTGAATAATATTTTAAAATATTATTATGGTACTTTAATTATAGTAAGTCATGATAGAGCACTTATAGACCAATTTGCTGACACAATTTGGGATATACAAGAAGATGGCACAATAAGAGTGTTTAAAGGTAATTACACACAGTATCAAAATCAATATGAACAAGAACAGTTAGAACACCAACGTCAATATGAACAGTATATAAGTGAAAAACAAAGATTGTCCCAAGCCAGTAAAGCTAAACGAAATCAAGCGCAACAAATGGGACAAGCATCATCAAAACAAAAAAATAAAAGTATAGCACCAGATCGTTTAAGTGCATCAAAACAAAAAGGCACGGTTGAGAAGGCTACTCAAAAACAAGCTAAGCATATTGAAAAAAGAATGGAACATTTGGAAGAAGTTGAAAAACCACAAAGTTATCATGAATTCAATTTTCCACAAAAAAAATTTATGATATCTATAATAATTATCCAATCATTGCACAAAATCTAACATTGATTAAAGGAAGTCAAAAACTGCTAACACAAGTACGTTTCCAAATACCATATGGCAAAAATATAGCACTCGTAGGTGCAAATGGTGTAGGTAAGACAACTTTGCTTGAAGCTATTTACCACCAAAAAGAGGGGATCGATTGTTCTCCTAAAGTGCAAATGGCATACTATCGTCAACTTGCTTATGAAGACATGCGTGACGTTTCATTGTTGCAATATTTAATGGATGAAACGGATTCATCAGAATCATTCAGTAGAGCTATTTTAAATAACTTGGGTTTAAATGAAGCACTTGAGCGTTCTTGTATTGTTTTGAGTGGTGGGGAAAGAACAAAATTATCGTTAGCAGTATTATTTTCAACGAAAGCGAATATGTTAATTTTAGATGAACCAACTAATTTTTTAGACATTAAAACTTTAGAAGCATTAGAAGTGTTTATGAATAAATACCCAGGAATTATCTTATTTACCTCACATGATACAAGATTTGTTGAACATGTGGCAGATAAAAAATGGGAGCTAACAGAACAATTTATTTATGATATAACTTAAAAACTAAAGCCAAGAAAAATGATATAGATTTAATTTTTGGAATTTATAAAATTATTTGAGCATCACCTAGAAGTAATGTTTGAGTAATAAATTAAGTTGAACAGGAAGTTGATTTTGTCTTAACAGCAATGAATATAAAATCAGTAACTCAACTAACTAAAAAATGCATAACAGTAAAGTAAACATTATTATCACAATAGAAATTATGGTTCTATACAAATTCATAAAGTTATCATGTGACATGTTAAAAGCGACTTCTTATTATTCAGAAGTCGCTTAATAATTTTAAAGTCTAATATTATGCTAATTGTAAAGATTTAATGCTATTTCTTAATTATTGAGATTTCAACTTATTATTGATAATAAGACTGAAATATTAACGCTAAGAATCATTAGGAATAATACTTTTAAGAATTCTGGAGAAATTAGCCATTTTTCGTTTTAATTTATCAAATTGATGCGATGAATATACTTTGTTATTAATCATATTTAATCATGTTTTATTGACATCACAAGTATTTGAAAAAGTGTTTAATTAAATAATTATTTGACAGTATCAATACATTCAAAACAATACAAATGATTATTTTTATGCACGCCATTTAAAAAACCATTTAAACAAAAAACATCTTTATGGCAATTTTCACATTGACCAATTAATTCTCTCATTTAAAAACCTCCTCAACCATTTTATTTACATGAATATCCATTGTTTCTAAAATTGGAATATTAAAATCATTTTTATCAAAAAGCATTTGTAATTCTGTACATCCTAAAATTAAACCATCAATATTGTCTTCTTTTGTCATTCGACTGATGATTTTTAGAAAGTCTTCTTTAGTTTCTTGATTTACAATACCATTTTCCAATTCATCAACAATTTTTTGGTGTATTAGTTGTTGTTCATTCTCATTAGGTACGACAACATGCTTATTATTTTTGGTGAATTGTTTTTTGAAAAAATCATGTTCCATTGTAAATTTAGTTCCTAAAAGACCTAATGATTGTAAGTTTTCTTCATCTGCGCATTCATATGTTGCATCTACGATACTGATCATTGGTACATTTACCATTTTTTCAATTTCATTAAATACTATATGTGGCGTGTTTGCAGCTATAATTATAAAATCTGCACCAATATCTTCTAATTTTTTTGCTGCATTTCCTACATAGTTTGCTAATTCTTCAAATTGATTGTTATTAATATATTCAAAAATATTATACATATTAATGCTATTAATAAATAACTCAGGAAGTGTTTTTTTACTGTTTTTTCTGTCTTGGTACTTATGAATGAAAGATTGGTAATAGTCCACTGTTGATTCAGGTCCGAGGCCCCCAATAATGCCTACATTTTTCACCTTAATTCCTCCAATAACCGTCAAAAAATAAATTTAAACGATGTTATATATTAATCAGTTATTAAATTATTACCCGAATAATTTAATTTCAATGTTAATCAATTATTTGAAAATCTATATTTTATTAAGCAGAACGTTTGTTTTTGCTATTATTTAGATAAATAATAAAGGCAAGCTTAAGCAAGCAATTTGTGATCATAAATAATAATTAAAAAGTGGTGTAGATATGGAAGATATAGATTTGGAAGAAAAAGTAAATGATCTTATCTCAAGTAATTTTGTCAATAATGTTGAAGAGAAAAAAAGACAGATGAATCTTGCAATGGAAAGTGTGAGAAACATCATAGAATTATGTGGAGATGATCCTGATAGAGATGGTCTCATCGATACCCCTTATCGTTTTATTAAAGCTTTTTTAGAATATACAGAAGGGTATAATGAAGATCCTAAAACGCATTTAGCAAAAACGTTTGATGTTAAACAAGACGACATGGTTTTGGTCAAGGATATAGAATTCTATTCAATGTGTGAACATCACTTTGCTCCATTTTATGGTGTTGTTCATGTTGGTTATATACCTAATGAAAAGGTAACTGGATTATCAAAAATTGCTAGAGTAGTCGAAGGATATGCGAGAAGATTTCAAGTACAAGAAAGATTAACAACTCAAATTGCACAAGCAATCAATGAGGTGTTAGAACCTAGAGGTGTCATGGTAGTGATTGAAGCTAAACATATGTGTATGTGTAGCCGAGGTATCAAGAAAGAACAATCTTCTACAATCACTTCAGCTGTACATGGGTTATTTCATAAAAATTATAATACAAGAAATGAATTTTTAACTTTAATCAATAAATAATTAGAATAAGGTGTGTAATTATGTGTAGAAGAGTAGCCTTAATTACTGGTAGTGCAAAAGGTTTGGGTAAGAAAACAGCACTTGATTTAGCTGCTAATGAAATTGATATAGTTATTAATTATCGAAAAAGTAAGGAAGAAGCACAAAAATTAGTTGATGAAATCAAGCATAAATTTGGTGTGAATGTTATAGCAATCCAAGCAGACGTATCAAAAATAAATGATGTAAAAAATATGATTCAAACAATTATGTCTACTATGGGGCGCTTAGACATTTTAATTCATAATGCAGGACCATTTATTAAGGGGAAGAAAACCATTGTCGATACTACTTATGAAGAATGGAATGCTATGGTTGACGGTAATTTAAAAAGTTTTTTCATTTTAGTTAAAGAAGTTATTCCTATTATGAGGAAGAATAAATGGGGGAGAGTTATAACATTTGGTTTTGATCAAAGCCAAAATATACCAGGTTGGATATATCGAGGCGCATATGCCGCTGCAAAAACAGGTGTCATATCATTAACACAAACTTTATCAAAAGAAGAAGCGCGTTTTGGAATAACATTTAATACAGTTTGTCCAGGTGATATTTTAGGTGATGATAAGGAAAAAAATATAGCTGAGTATAAAAGAAATGAATTATCTCATTTTGAGATTCAAAGAAAAGAATATGGTGAAGATATTTCTCGTGTCATTAATTTTCTTTGTGAAGAAAAATCAAGTTATATAACTGGTGCAACAATCTCTGTGACAGGTAATCATGATGTTATCAACAAATATAATTTATAAAGAAGTACTTTAATATGGATGATAATGTTGTAATTGTAGGTGGGTCTATAGTAAGTATATTTGCAGTAAAGAAATTAAGTAAAAAGGGTATCAAGGTGGCATTAAAATTGTTCAAAGTGAGGAACGATTGCCATATGATAATCCCCCTTTGACGAAAGTGTGGATGCAAGATAATGAAAATACTTCTATACCTTTATTAGAAAAAGAGAATTTTTTGCTGATAATCATATAGAAATTGTCTTAAATACCAACATTTTCAATCACATATTATGATCAATTAGATAAACCACAGGCTGTGTTTTTCACTAATGATTATAAGAATAAAAAAGAAGTACAAGATTATCTTATAAAAAATAAAGAATAAAATTAGGAGTAGTCATAATGACTAATAATTCCACAAACTATGGCAGTTTAGCTAAGCAATTAGTAGCTTTAATAGAAGATGAAGTAGAACCTATTACCATTTTTTCTAATATCTCATCTTTACTTTATTCAAATTTACCAAATGTAAATTGGCTAGGCTTTTATTTTATAAAAAATGAAGAATTATTATTAGGTCCTTTTCAAGGACAACCAGCTTGTTCACATTTAAAATTGGAATCTGGTGTATGCGGAGATGCTGTAACACAGCGTAATTTAATAAATGTAGAAGACGTTTACGAATATCCAAATCATATATTTTGTGATTCAAACAGTAAATCAGAAATTGTATTACCTATATTTGTAGATAATATGATAATTGGCGTGTTAGATATAGATACACCAACGATTCATCGTTTTAATAAAAATGATGAAGCAAATTTACAAAATATAGTAGAGCTTATAGAGCAAAAATTAACAGAAATAGATTTAAGTATCATGACAGACGTATCTATCAATTACATTAAAAAATAAGGAGTGTATAAGATGAGTTTACGAATGAATTATGAAGAAATTGCCTCAGATAATATTGAATTAATGTATGAAATGGAAAAATTATTGAAAAAAAATACAATCGACAACAAATTGCAAGAATTAATAAAAATAAGAGTTTCTCAATTGAATGGTTGTGCATTTTGTTTAAACATGCACACTACAGATGCTAGAAAACGAGGTATAGACGAAAAGAAAATTTATTTATTAAATGCTTGGGAAGATACTAATATATACAGCGACGCTGAAAAATTGGCACTAGAATTAGCTGAACATGTTACGTTAATTTCTAATCATAAAGTTCCGGATGCGCTCTATAATCGCGTTCGTGAAAATTATAACGAAGAGGAATATGCCGATTTAATATTTACAATTGCACAAATTAATACATGGAATAGAATATCTATATCTATGGGAAATGAATACAATATTTAAATCAAAGGAGTACAAAATATGTCTATAAATAATCAAGTTGCGATTGTTACAGGATCCGGTAGAGGTCTAGGGCTGCTATTGCTATAAATTTAGCAGAAAAAGGTGTCAATATTGTATTGAATTACTTAAATGATGAAAAAAGTATTGAAGGTGTCCAAGAAAAAATTAAAGATTTAGGTTCCAACGCCATTATTGTGCAAGCTGACGTCACAACCATTGATGGCTCGCAGAGAGTAGTTAATGAAGCATTAAAATCATTCGGTACTGTTGATATTTTGGTAAACAATGCTGGTCCATTATTTAGACCAATGTCAATTGAAGACATGACTTGGGAAGACATGTCTAAAAATTTAAATGAAGATATGGGCGCAGCCTTTAATATGACAAAAGCTGTTTTAGGCACTATGAAACAAAATCATTATGGTCGTATTATTTATATAGGATCATTATCTAGTGAAAAACCGTCAAATAATGTAGCTCATCATGGTAGTTCTAGAGCTGCAATAAGTACTTTTTCAAAATATGTAGCACTTGAAATGAGTGAATATGGTATCACTTCGAATGTTGTTGGTCCAGGTATGATAGAAACAGACCGAACTAAATCACAAACTAAGATTATTAAAAGTATTGCCGAAATAACACCCGCTAAAAGAATAGCTAAACCAGAAGATGTTGTTCGTGCAGTTAACTTTTTTGTGAATGACGATGATGGTTTTTACACAGGACATTACTTCCCCGTAAGTGGTGGATTACACTTAAAATAAAAAATGTTTTTAAATTTAACTTTCAAATACTCACAGTATTATTATAGCTTTAACTGTAATGAATTTTTTAATTGTAAAATATATTTTTAACTATAAAAATAAGCATTAAAGAAGGTTTAAAATGAACTTTTACGACAAAAATGGTGATGCTACAGCCTATACCGAAGATAATATCCATATTTATCTTTTTAATGGTAGAGCAGTCGTTTATTTTCAATGTAATAAAGTATATGGTTTTAATGGGAGTCATTTAGGTTGGTTTGAAAATGGATGGATAAGAGATTTAAAGGGTAAATGTGTAATGTTTAGCTCGAAAGCATCTGGTGGCCCAATAAAACCTATAAAAAACAAGGCTCCTAGAAAAAATATAAAAGAAGATATGCCAATTAAAAAGAATAGAAAACAAGTTAAAATTAAAAATATCTATCACTTAGCTTGGTCACACTTAAGTGGCATAGATTTTTTATTACAAGGTGTTTGAAAAATGACTGTTTTAAGCCATCCTTTTAAAACAACTGCTTGCATATGTTATTCATTTTTAGCACAAAATAACTAGGTCATAGTACTGTTATTTTGTGCTATTTTTTATTTTTAAAGTGTTTTTTTAGAGCTTTTTTATCATTATTTTTTTGAAGGGCAATATCATATATCCAACAATCTAAATTAGTTTCTTCTTTAGAAATACCATTAGGCCCAATGCTATCTGTTAATATACAAATACTAGAACCACAAATACGCTCTAATTTTATAGTCATAACATTCTTTTCCAAACACTTGATTTTACAAAAATGATATGAATAGTATGCTAAAGATAGCTTTCATTAATATCTTAAAATGATAATAAATATGTTAGTAATTTATTTGAATAAGGTGATTTAATATAATTATTTTGTCTTAAACTATCTTAAATTACTATTAAGGAGAGATTTTATGTTAACGAATGAAGAAATCAAAATAATTAAAGAAACAGTGCCACTTCTAAAAGACGAGGGACAAAATATTACTTCTATTTTTTATAAAAGGTTATTTGAAGAGCATCCAGAATTGAAAAATGTATTTAACCAAACGAACCAGAAAAAAGGTTTACAATCTTCAGCACTAGCTATGGCTGTCTTAGCTGCAGCTGATAATATTGATGATTTATCTCCAATTGTTCCGGTTATCATGCCAGTGGTCTACAAACATTGTGCGTTACAAGTTCAACCTGAGCATTATCCGATTGTAGGTGAAAATTTAATTTGGGCGATTCAAGAAGTAACTGGATTGACTGATGATAGTGAAATTATTCAAACATGGATTAAAGCTTATCAAGCAATCGCAGACGCATTTATTGGCTTAGAAAAAGAAGTTTATAGCCAAATGGCTTGGGAAGGATTTAAACCGTTTGAAGTCACTGATATTCAAAAAGAAACAGAAATCATTAAATCATTTACGATTCAATCAGAGGATATTGATTTAAGTCAATTCACACCAGGTCAGTATATTACTGTAAATATTTCAAATAAGAAATTACCTTATCAGGCTAAAAGACATTATTCCATTGTAGATGGAAATCGTGATTATTTAACATTTGGTGTAAGAAAAGATTTTACAGAAGAACATGAAGGTGAAGTTTCAACGATTTTACATGACGAAGTTAAAATTGGAGATACATTAGAGTTATCTGCACCAGTAGGTGGTTTTGGTTTAGTAAATAAAGATAAAAAACAATTATTCTTAGGTTCTGGCGTAGGTGTAACACCACTTGTTTCAATGTATAGAGAAGCTGTTGAAGCTAATTTATCTGCTACATTTATTCAGGTAACTTCAGATAGCGATAATATTGCTTTTGAAGATACAATTAAATCAATTAACGCAAAATCAGAGAAAAGTATATTTCATGCTCATTTACGTGATGAGGATGGTTATATAGAAAAAAAAGATTTAGAGGCATATCTTGATGATGAAACAGAAATTTATATTTGTGGTGGAAGTTCATTCTTAAATTCAATGATGTTAAATTTACAAGCACTTGAAATTCCAGAAGAACGTATTCATTTTGAAACATTTGTTCCAAGATTAAGTTTTTCTGTATAAAAATATAATATTTTTTGAAAATCATATTTGATGATGATTAGAAAAGATTATAAAAAATGTATGCAAAAAACGTCAATTTCTAATGGAATTGACGTTTTTTTATTATGTTTAGTAATTTTAAAAGTCTACTTAGTTTAAGTAGCTGAGTTACTAAATGTTCACTACTTTTAGTGTAAATGTATTCGTTTCACATGGAACAATTTTATTAATATTAGATTAATCATTAATAAATTAGAATTTTCTAAAATTTCATTGACTAAACATGAGTGGAATGCTAGGATTAATACAACTCAAATACATATGATTGACTCTTATTTAGAGAGGCGGAGGGACGTGCCCGATGAAGCCCAGCAACCATCGTTTAACGAAATGGTGCTAATTCACAGAAAGTAACAATGATTACTTTCGAAGATAAGAGAAGGTGCATACTTTCTCTTTATTTTATTAAGAGAAAGTATTTTTTTACATAATGAGTGAATTTTATTTTTAGATAAAGTTAAGGAGAGATGTTATGAAAAAGGTCATTAGTTTAACTGTTTTAGTATGTTTTGCTTTAATACTTGCAGCTTGTGGTTCGTCCAAAGATAAAGAGAATAAAAAGATCACAATTGCTACATCACCAGCACCTCATGGTGAAGTTCTGAAACATGCGAAAGAGGAAATGAAGAAAAAAGGTTATGATTTAGAAATTAAAGTTGTTAATGATTATAAAGTACCCAATAAACTCTTAGATAAAGGTGACGTGGACGCAAACTTCTTTCAACATGTGCCTTATTTAAAGGCTGAAAGAGAAGACCATAATTATAATATTGAAGAAGTAGGGAAAGTATTTACGACACCAATGGGTGTATACAGTAAAAAATATAAAGATATCAAAGACATCCCGAATGGTTCTACAATTTATGTTTCTAATAATCCAGCTGAAGAAGGACGTTTCTTATCATTTTTCGTAGATAAAGGGTTAATAAAAATTAAAAAAGGTGTCAAAATTGAAGATGCCAAATTTGAAGATATTGTAGAAAACAAAAAGAATCTCAAGTTTAACAATAAACAAGGGGCAGAATTTTTACCTAAAACTTATAAAAGTAAAGAAGGCGCAGCTGTAATCATGAATTCTAATTACGCGATTGATAATGGTTTAACGCCACACAAAGACGCTATTGCAATAGAAGATAAATCATCACCATTTGCCAATATTGTTGCAGTTCAAAAAGGTCATAAAGATGACAAAAAATATCAAACATTACTAAAAGTTTTACAATCTGAAGATATGAAAAAGTTTATTAAAAAAGAATATAATGAAGATGTTATACCTTATGAAAAATAAAAATATTGATTTATGAATATAAGTTTTAACAAACAGAGGAGGTATGGTTAGACATGTCTAAGTTAGGAATTGTTGGACTTGGTAGAGTAGGCAGTCAAGTATTGACAGACGTTCAGTATTTGAATTTATTTTCAGAAATTGTATTGATTGATAGCAAAGAAGAAATTGCTAGTGGTGAAGCGCTTGATCATAATCATTCACAAGGACTGTTTAATACCAGTCATGTGAGAATTAAAGCAGGCGCGTACCAAGATTTAGCTGACGCAGATTTTATAGTTATTGCCGCAAGTATACAAACAGATAAAAACGATGGCGACCGAACATTATTGGCACAAGATAACCATGACATTATAAAAAATGTGATGAAGCAAATTGCTGAAGTTACGCAAGAAGCAATTATTATTTTAATTTCTAATCCAGTAGATTCGATGGTATATTTTGCCAATCAAGTCAATTATCCATCGCATAAAATAATTGGGACGGGTACAGCATTAGAAAGTTCAAGATTCAAAACTATTGTCGCTCAGCATTACCAAATTGATCCTAAAAATGTTGAAGCTTTTGTTATTGGTGAACATGGTCAGTATGCAGTGCCTGTATGGAGCAAAGTACGTATTCACGGTATGGAATTATCAGAGTATGAAGCTTTAAGTCAAGCGCCAGCGATTGATAAGGCACATATAACGTCTATTATAAATGAAGTTTCAATGGATGTTTTTTATCAAAAAGGGTGGACCAATGCAGCTATTTCCAAGGTGACGACTGCTTTGATACAAGCGATTGCTTTAAATCAGCGTACAATTATGCCATTAACATCAATCAGTCAGGAATATGGGCTAGATGATGGGGCGTATAGTTTACCGACATTAGTTGACCAATATGGCATTGTCCAAAGGTATCCTATAGCATTGGATGAGCAGGAAGAACAACAGCTAATTGAAGCATATCAATATATCAGACAAACAATTAATATAGCACAAAAATAATTTCCTTTAGTATAGAGATAGAAACATAAGTATCTCGTAGCAAATAAAAAAAGGCAATTTCTAGATTTTATCTAGAAATTGCCATTTTTTATTTGGTATTCATATTTTTGTTTTATTGGGTTAGTATTATTTTAATATTTAATAACATTCAGACGCTATCCAATTTTCAAACTTATGAGCGTTCAAAACCAATAATTAGTAATTGTGCAAACAAGCTTTAAATATATCAAACACAGATTTTAGGTGTTCATATACAAAACATATTAAATATTGCTTTTTGTGAAACATGATAATTAAATGTAATCGAAATGATTTATACATCATTTTATCAAAGGTATCTTAGTGTGACTTCTTGCTTTAATGTGAGGGTATGGCTACAATGTATTTAAATATTAATATTGAATTTAATAAAAATTCAAACGATTAGAAAGCGCGGTGCAATCATGTTGGTAAGACATGCTAAACTCATTAGGTTATTGCTAAATAACAGTAATCATTATCTAAGCGCAGATGAAATAGCAAGTTATTTAAATGTTTCAAATAGAACAGTGAGAAATGATATTAAATACATTAATAACGAAATTATAAATCATTTGATTACAAGTGTTAAAGGTAAAGGGTATAAACTCAATGGTGACCATTATGATGAGGCTGAATTAGAGACATTGGTACATTCGTTTTTAACGAAAGAAAATGAAAAATTAATGAAACTCGGTTACGAATTATTAATGTATCAAAAACCAAATACAATTGATCAAATAGAATCAGAATATGTGATAACAAAAACGGAAGCTTATGATTATATAAATAGAATAAAAGCTTGGTGTGCGTCTTTTGATATTGATGTTGATGTCATTAAGAAAAAAGGTATTACCATAATAGGTAATGAAATGAATATCAGAAATGCGATATTACATTTAAATCAATTATCTAATAAGGAAAAGACAGTAGAAGCTTTTATACTTAATGAAATACCTCAAGCGCACATTAAATCTATCTGTTATATTATTAAAAACAGATTAGAACAACATCATCTGTTTACTTCTGATATGCGTATTCAACAATTACTTATTCATTTGATTATTATTATAAAAAGGAAAAAAACAAGCGAAGATTCATGGGTGGTAAATAAAGAGGCAGAAGAAATAGCAATGCAATGTATAGAGGATATCAATCATAAATTAGCTTATGGTTTATTTAAAGATACTGCTAAGTTATTTTCTTTTTTTATTAGCTATTATTTTAATAAATACGATTTGGGAATAGAAACACTCTTTGTCGAAAGCTATGTAGCACGCATGATAAAGCACATGGAAAAAATAGTTGGTATCAATTTTACCCAAGACAATATTTTACGCGAAAATATTCAAGCACACTTTAGTAGAGCGTATTTGCGTATTGCTAAAAATGTATATATCAATAATCCATTAACTGATGAGATTAAAAAATATTATCCTTTTGTTTTTAATGCATTGTATGAAACTGTAAAATACCTGGAGAAAGATTCAAATCTAAACCTAGTAGAAGATGAGATTGCCTTTTTAGCATTACATTTTCAATCGTCCATTGACCGTAATAAAAAAGATGAAATTAATATTGTGATAACTTGTTATTATGGTTTAGGAATATCTAATTTGTTGGAAGTTAAAATTGCGAATTTAGATGATCATATAAATATTGTTGATACTTTAAAATTAGAGCGGATGTCTCATTACAACTTTTCAAATATTGATATGCTGATTACTACGCATCCCATTAATACCAAGGATTTACCAGATACATTACACGTGATAGAGGTATCCCCTTTGCTTTCAGATAATGACATAAAACAAATTAAATCATTTATTAATAGTAAAAGAAATCCTGTGCTAAAACAGGATGAAATATCTGCAATTCAATTTGATGTTCAAAAGATGACAGATGACGTCACTGTAACCCATATTTTTGAAAAAGCACAATCGCTTTTAATGAAACAACATGCCATTACGGAAAGTTATATGAAGAGTGCATTGGAACGTGAAAAATATGCTTCAACATATATAGGGAATGGCATTAGTATGCCACATGGTGACCCTGAAAAGGTGTTGCGTTCACAGGTCATTATATTTAAATGCCCTCATGGGTTACTATGGAAACAAAATAAAGTTAAATTAGTATTCTTTTTAGCAATTGCTAATTCTGAAATTTCAGCAATGAAGAAAATAATACATGTGATCGCTGATTTAAATGAGTATGATGTCGATTATCTTATGACTATGGAAACGCAGCATCTAAAACAATACATTATAAATTTAATCAAAGAATAATTGCCACTAGCAACGGCAATTATTCTTTTTATCTATTTTAGAAAGCGTTTACAATTGAATATGAGGAGGATGAAATGATGAAAATATTAGCGATTACATCGTGCCCAAATGGTATAGCGCATACTTATATGGCACAAGAAAAGTTAGAACAAGCAGCTCAAGAAATGGGCGTAGATATAAAAGTAGAAACTCAAGGTGGCGTTGGAGCAGAAAATGTTTTAACATCAAAAGAAATTAGGGAAGCGGATGGCATTATCATTGCAGCAGATAGACAAGTAGATTTGTCACGTTTTGATGGGAAATTAATCATAAATGAAAGCGTTCGTGAAGGTATTCATAAACCGAAAGAATTAATTCAACGTATTATTGATAAAGATGGACATATTCATCATGATCGTAACGGGGATACGAATCAAAAAGATGATGAACAAGAGCAAAAAAGCGGGATGCAAATGGTCTATCAACATTTAATGAATGGTGTATCATTTATGGTACCTTTCATTGTAGTTGGTGGTTTATTGATGGCCATTGCCTTAACTTTAGGTGGTGAAGCTTCATCAAAAGGTTTAGTTATACCAGATGATTCTTTTTGGAAATCTATTGAAAATATTGGTTCTCTAGCATTTAGTTTTATGGTTCCAATATTAGCTGGCTATATCGCAGTTAGCATTGCAGACAAACCTGGTTTAGTACCTGGTATGATCGGTGGTGCAATTGCAGCAGACGGTAGCTTTTATGGCAGTGATGCAGGCGCTGGCTTTTTAGGTGGTATTGTTGCAGGATTTATTGCAGGCTATATTGCAAAATGGATAAAGAATGTTAAGGTACCTAAAGCGATGGCACCTATTATGCCAATTATTATTATTCCAATCATCTCTTCATTGATTGTAGGATTAATTTTTATATTCTTGATTGGCGCACCAATTGCGAGCATTTTCGAAGGTTTAACAACTTGGTTAAAGAGTATGCAAGGGACAAATATTGTTATTTTAGCATTAATTGTTGGTGCAATGATTGCTTTTGATATGGGTGGCCCAGTAAATAAAGTAGCATTTTTATTTGGTTCAGCATTAATCGCAGAAGGTAACTATGCTGTTATGGGGATGGTTGCAGTTGCGGTATGTACACCCCCTATTGGTTTAGGATTGGCTACATTTATTAATAAGCGTAAGTTTAATAAAGGTGAAATTGAAATGGGTAAAGCATCATTTACCATGGGATTGTTCGGTATTACGGAAGGTGCTATACCATTTGCCGCACAAGATCCGTTAAGAATTATACCATCTAATATGATTGGTGCGATGGTAGCTGCTGTAATTGCTGCAATTGGCGGTGTAGGTGACAGAGTTGCGCACGGTGGTCCAATTGTTGCAGTGCTGGGCGGTATTGATCAAATATTGTGGTTCTTTATAGCAGTAATCATTGGTAGTATCGTTACAATGAGTGTTGTTTTAATCTTAAGAAGACAAACACCATCACTTGCAGTTGATACGAACAATATTGAAATTGGCATGGATCAATCAGAAAATAAAGATGAAACAGCAAAAAATAGTGCATCTAAGACGGATAATCAAGCATTAGAAGAACAAAGTGTATTTAGTGAAAAAGTCATTCATATTTCAGAACAAACTTTATCCAGGGATGAAGCGATAGATCAATTAATAGAAAATTTAAATGAACAAGGTTATATTACAGACCAATCACAATTAAAATCTGATGTCTTAAAGAGGGAGATGGAATCAACAACAGCTATTGGAATGAACGTAGCCATCCCTCATGCAAAATCAGATGCGGTTAAAACACCAATTGTTGCAGTTATGAATAATAAGCAAGGCGTGAAATGGGATAGTTTAGATGGAACATTACCTCAATTGATATTTTTAATTACTGTACCAAGTGATAGCAGTGACACACATCTTAAATTATTACAAAGATTATCAAGAACTTTGATGGATGATGAGACCAGACAAAATTTAATAAATGCAACAAATAGTAAACAGATTTATAATATATTAAAAGATATTTAAGTGGAGGTATCATACAATGCCATTATTTTTAAAACCTGTGTTTCAAGAACGTATATGGGGTGGGACAGCTCTAAAAAGATTTAATTATCATATTCCAAGTGCGTATACAGGAGAATGTTGGGCAATTTCGGCGCATCCAAATGGTACAAATATAATAGAAAATGGAAGGCATCAAGGTAAGACATTAGAAGAAGTGTGGAATGAGGATAAAGCACTTTTTGGTGTCACAGGGAATGCTAAATTTCCATTGTTAACTAAAATTTTAGATGCAAATGATAAATTATCAGTACAAGTTCATCCAGATAATACCTATGCCCAAAAATATGAAGGTGAATACGGTAAAACAGAGTGTTGGTATATATTAGACGCACAAGAAGATGCTGAAATTATTTACGGTGTTAACGCTAAAAATCAAACTGAACTAAATGATATGATAGACCAACAACAATTTGATGAGTTATTTCATAAAGTTAAAGTGAAAGCCGGAGATTTTTTCTATGTGCCTGCAGGTACAGTACATGCTATCGGTGAAGGTATTTTAATACTAGAAACACAACAATCTTCTGATACAACATACAGAATTTATGATTATGAGCGTACAGACAACAATGGGAACCAACGTGAGTTACACTTAGAACAAAGTAAAGCAGTGATCAACCTTGCTGCTACTTCACCTAATACAACACCCAAACAAGAAATAGTACAAGGGCAAACATATACGCAATTTGTTTCAAATGATTTCTTCACGGTTGAACGTTGGATGATCGATGGTGTGTTAAATTATGAAAAATCAAGCACGTATTGTCTTGTATCCATTGTTGAAGGTAATGGTAATGTAGAAACGAATGATGAAGTGTATAAACTACAAAAAGGAACACATTTTATATTAACGACAGAAGATCATGACATAGCATTTAATGGTAATATGACAATAATCATAAGTTATGTATAATGTTTAAGAGGTGAGATGAATTGATTTGTGCCAAAGCAAATTAATTTAATCTACACCTCTTTTATCTATAATCGAAGCAATAATATGAGTGATGGAGTGTATGGATATGTTGAAAATATGTGCAGATATAGGTGGTACGAAAACCATTGTAGGGCTTATAGACCAAGATTTATCAGTGATAGATAGTCAAAAATTCGAGACAGATGTCAATCATCCAGAGGTAGAATTTACAAGAATTATTAATATAGCGAATGAATTTAGCAAAAAATATAATGATATAGCACAAAGCACGTTAAACATTGCGATGCCAGGACCTTGTGATTATACAGAAGGATTGTTTTTGAATCCGCCTAATCTACAAAAATATATTGGTTTTAACGCTGGTGATTACATAAAGCAGCATAGTGCATTTCAACCACGTTTCGTAAATGATACTGATGCAGCAATATTAGCGGAATATCAATATTTAAAAACAGATGCAGAAGATGTCATATACTTAACAATTAGCACAGGTATAGGCATGGCATATATAAGAAATGGTCAACTCGTTACAGGCGTCGATGGTAATTTTGGAGAAATTGGTCATACTATTATTAAAAATAATAGCGATTATCAATGTCCAGTGTGCCATCAGTTTGGATGTGTTGAAAATGAACTGTCAGGCTTAGCAATCAGTCGTAAAGCGAGCGATATTTTACAAAGAACAGTAAGTACTAGAGAAGCAATCGACATCTATATGAGTAAAGAAAATGAAAATATCAATAATATGATGGATGAAGTAGTGTTACT
The DNA here is from genome assembly GCF_017891615.1 of Staphylococcus sp. GDY8P198P. Lineage (NCBI taxonomy): Bacteria > Bacillati > Bacillota > Bacilli > Caryophanales > Staphylococcaceae > Staphylococcus > Staphylococcus sp. GDY8P198P. The sequence goes on along the minus strand of NZ_JAESJQ010000005.1, from coordinate 463,006 downwards.
AACACAACAACTGTGTACGAATTTATTTAATATATTTAATGTATATCATATTATTCTTGGTGGTGGTGTTACACAAAGTGCATTACCGTATAAAGAAAACATTGAAGCATATGCACAAAGGCATCATTTAATCCAAAATAAACCATTTCATATTAAAGTAAGTGATTTGGCATCAAATGTGCTAACTGGTCTTTATTATGTAAATGAACAATAAAAAAGTTTGCTGATTTATAAAAATAGCGAGTACCTGAAGTGATTTAATGGAAGTTTCAGATGCTCGCTATTTTTTGATGACTAAAATGATGAAGTGGATTTATAGTCTGTTGCGTTTAATTAAAATATATTTTCGTATGTTTAATGTTTTAGATAATTGATCAGAAAGCAATAGCCCTAAAGCAATAGAACCAGCAATTAAAATCGCTCGTATAAAGGTATTGGTAGCATCTGTGAAATTTAAAGTAACCAATTGCTGTGTCGCTCTAAAAGCGATACTCCCTGGGACAAGTGGAATGATGCCAGGAATCATAAAAAGTACAACGGGCGCTTTGAAAATACGACTCATGATATGTGCAAGTAAACCTAAAGTTAAGCTGCCAAGCAAACTGGAATATATACTATCCATTTCAAAGGATTGTTCTAAAATGTAGCTGACAAAATAGCCCATTGAACCTGCAAATCCAGCTGGAAAAAATAATTTTTTAGGGGCATCGTATATCACATTAAAAAAGTATGATGCGCTAAAGCTACATAAAAAAGTAAATAAAATTGTCATCATGTGACCTCCTAAAAAATTAAGTAAGCAATCGCAATACCTGAACCAATTGCAAAGGCAATAACGAGTGCTTCTAAAAATTTTGCTGTGAACATTAACATATGCCTACTAAACAAGTCTTGTATCGCAGTCGTTATCAGTACACCAGGTACAATTGGCATAACGGATGCAATCATAGCTGGCCCAAAAGATTTATTGACTTGAAACAATTCTGATCCAAATATAACGATAGCACCTAAAATAAATGAACCTACAAACTCAGGTATAAACATAGTTAGTGATTTACTTTGCATATACTCAACGATTAAAAACCCTATGGCACCAGCAATAATCGTAGTAATTGCATCAGACCAAGTGCCGCCTTGTAAGTATAAAAAACTTAACGAAATAATACCTGCAGCAATTACTTTTTTCCATAATGGAATACTTAAATTGGATCTATCAATATTTTTCAACGCTTCAAAAGCTTCTTCTATAGAAAGCTGATTTCCTGTGAGTTTACGTGAAATGTTGTTTACTTGAAATATTTTAAGTAAATTTGTACTGTTTTTATCAATGCGCAAAATTCGAGTATCATGCTCTTCACTTAATGAAAAATTGATAAATACATTAATGACATACCCCTGACTATTATAATAGCCCATACAAATGGCTATTCGTCTCATTGTATCTTCAACACGAGAAACTTCTGCGCCAGATGATAATAAAATTTTACCAGCAAGCAGTATCACATTCATCGTTACTTTATCTTTGTAGTTATCCAAAAGCGTACCTCCGACTTGATAAATAATTATCATTATTATCCCAATATTAATATGTAATTTCAAAGAGAATTTATTAAATTTACAGAAGTTAAAACAATGTGTATAGCTAAAGTTAGTCTTCGGGTTGTCTGAGGTTACCCTTGCGAGGTGTCTGAAAGATGGATGTTTAGCAAATTGAAGTACAAAGATTTATAGGAGTTAAGTAAGTGAAGTAAGTGAAGTAAGTACATAAAAACATATTGAATTTGTATGCTCATACAAATAGACATTATGCTGTTGAAGAAAACCAACTGTCTCAACTTCTTTAAACATTTAATTGGCAATTAAAGCCCCACTGCTCATGTTATTTGAGTTAATGGGACTTTGCATAAGCTTTAGTTCAAATGAATATTCACTAATCTACCTTATTAACGGAGTCGACATAATCGTTTTAAATGATTTAGATTTCTGTTTTCTGCACTAAAAGCAATGTATTTATTTTTATAATACTTGTAATCCCTGATCAAGATCTGTAATGATATCTTCAATGTTTTCAGTACCAATCGATAATCTTACTAATTCTGGTAAAACTCCAGATGCTTTTTGTTCTTCAGGTGACAGTTGTAAATGAGTCGTACTAGCAGGATGAATAACTAACGATTTTGAATCGCCTACGTTTGCTAAATGTGAGAATAAATTTAAAGATTCAACAAATTTTGCAATATCTTCAACTGAACCATCTACACCAAAAGTTAAAATTGCACCTTGGCCATTAGGTAAATATTTTTCGGCTAGATCATGATATGCATTACTTTCTAAGCCGGGATAATTCACCCAGGAAATTTTAGGATGTTTCTCTAGATATTGGGCAACTTTAAGTGCATTTTCTGAATGACGTTCTAAACGAAGATGTAATGTTTCTAAACCAATTAAAAATTCATGTACATTAAATGGTGACACAGCAGAACCAAGATCGCGTAATAATTGCACGCGTGCTTTTGTAATATAAGCAGCTTCACCTACATCATTTGCGTATGAAACGCCATGATAACTTGGATCTGGTTCGACTAAACCAGGGAACTTTCCATTATTCCAATTAAATTTACCACTATCGACAATGATACCACCGATGGAAGTACCATGTCCGCCTATAAATTTTGTAGCTGAGTGTATTACAATATCAGCACCATATTCAAATGGACGCAATAAATAAGGAGTTGGGAAAGTATTATCAACAATTAAAGGTATCTCATGTTCATGCGCAATATGAGCAACCTTTTCAATATCCAAGACATCTATTTTTGGGTTACCAATCGTTTCGGCATAAACTGCTTTGGTTTTATCTGTTAAGGCTGCTTTGAAATTTTCGGGATCACTTGGATCAACAAAGTGTACTTTAATACCTAGTTTTTTGAAAGTGACATTAAATAAGTTATAGGTACCACCATAAAGGTTTGAAGATGCTACTATCTCATCGCCACTTTCAACAATATTTAACAAAGCTAAGTGAATCGCAGCTTGTCCAGAAGATGTGGCTAAGGCACCCACACCACCTTCAAGCGCAGCAAGGCGTTCTTCAAAAACATTTTGTGTAGGATTCATAATTCTGGTATATATGTTTCCAGGTTCCTCTAAAGAAAAAAGTTTTCTTGCATGTTCAGTATCATCGAATACGTAACTTGAGGTCTGATAAATTGGTACTGCTCGTGATTTTGAGAATTCATCTACTACTTGACCGGCATGGATTGATAAAGTATCTAAATGCCAATTATTTTGAGACATACATTGTCCCTCCTATATATATTTGAATTTTCTGATAATTAACACTATACAAGAGCAATTTTTTATTTTCAAGTATTCTTACTAAAAAAGTAAGAATTAAGTTTACAGTTATAGCAATAATGTATGCCCACTAGTGTTAACAAATAACAAAATTAGTGGGGAAGTTTATAAACAAAGTCTTTTTTTCTTGTTTACAATCATTATTTCCTAGGCAATTTCATCCATATATTAGTAATGTTGATGATGTGTATATTGATCGTGTGTGTCATTCATACTTTCATGAGTTAAAATTTCAGCGTTTTGTTGTTGAAGTTGACTGTAATCTCCATCCGGTAGTTTGCTTTCTAGAACTTCGACTTTAGGATAAATGAATAGGGGGATGAAACCAATTAAACCGTAAATAATGAATGTATACATAAAATTGAACATATCAATGAATAAACCTGCTAATGAAGACCCAATAACTTGTCCAATAGCTAACATTAAAAAGGGAATGCCGATGCCTAAAGAGGCATTTTTAACAAATATTTTAATTCCCCAAACTAAAAGCACACCAGTTAAGAATATATAGCTTAAGCCAAATAATGAAGCTGATATAAATGGTATGATCCAAATTTTTGGCGTGAAAGCAAGGGCAATTGTTGCGAGGGCAAGTGCAATAACACCTAAATTAAATGCATAACGAAGCCCCCGTTTGTCAATAATTGCACCAGATATACCACGAAACCCATATTCATAAAATAATCGTTCAGCAGTTGATAATATATCTTGTCGCTTTTGTGACAATCGTCTCACACTTTCTAAATAGAATGACCGTTCTACTTGGAATTAACAGTTAAATAGCAAAATGTCAAAAAGCTATAAAAATAATATGATTTTACATTTAGTATATCAAAGTGTAATATAACAATAAAGTGAGTATTCACTCACTATTAGTGAGGTGAGGTGTAAAGATGATTGAAGTGAATAATTTAAGTAAATCTTTTGGTGATAAACAAGTATTAAAAGATATAAATGTTGCTTTTGAAAAAGGTGAAATCGTCGGTTTAATTGGTCCATCTGGAACTGGTAAAACAACATTAATTCAATGTATGTTAGGTATGGAGCGTATTGATGTAGGTTGGGTAACGATAGATGACGTTGAAATGCCCAATAGAAAAATTTTAGGTGATATTGGATATATGGCTCAAAGTGATGCACTTTATACTGACTTGACGGGGAGAGAAAACTTAGAATTTTTTGGCAGTATATACATAAAAAAAAGAAAAGACATCAAGAAACGTGTGGAAATATGTAGTAATATGGTGAAACTTCAAGAGGCATTAGATAAAAAGGTATCGACATATTCTGGAGGCATGAAACGTAGGTTGTCATTGGCTATTAGTTTTTTACAAGATCCTAAAATATTAATACTAGATGAACCTACCGTTGGTATTGATCCTAAACTTAGACAAGCGGTATGGAAAGATTTGGATGCGGCAAAATCAGAAGGAAAAAGTATTCTTGTCACAACACATGTGTTAGATGAAGCTACACGCTGTGACAGACTATTACTTATGAACCATGGTGAAATTATTGCAATGGGCTCACCGCAAGATATTAAAACCCAGTATCAATCTGAATCAATTGAAGAAGTGTTTTTGAAAATGGAGGACTAAATATGAATGCATTTTATATTACTAAACGAATTTTCAAACAAACAATCAGAGACATACGTACGTTGATGTTATTGCTAGTAGCACCGTTGTTAATATTAACGCTACTGTATTATATATTTACAGTTTCAGACAACTCAAATGGTGTGAAGGTAGGTGTTCATGATATTCCTGAATCACTGAAACAAGAATTACAATCACAAGACATCACGATTGAAAATTTTAAAAATCATAACAATATAGATGACAAGATAAAAGAAGATAATTTGACTGGGTTTATACACATGCAAAATCATGAGTTAGAAGTCACTTTTGCTAATGATAATCCTACAGATAAGGGAGTCATGGCTTCTACAAACCAAAAGTGGTTAACCAATCATAATATGAGTCAAATGAAAGAAAATACGAAATCATTAAAAAAAGCATTAGAGCAAGTTCAATCGCAAATACCTGACAATGCTAATACAGGTCAAAGTATGACCGAGAATCGTGAACCGATAAAAATTAATACACATTATTTATATGGGGATAAAGATGCTACATATTTTGATACGATTAATCCAATTTTAATAGGATTTTTCGTCTTCTTCTTCACATTTTTAATTTCTGGCATCGGTTTATTAAAAGAGAGAACCTCAGGAACGCTAGAACGATTATTATCTTCTCCTATTAAGCGAAGCCATATTATTTATGGCTATATTATGGGATATGGTATTTTTAGTGTTATTCAAACGTTTGTAGTAGTTATTTATGCCATATATGTATTAAATATAGCTGTTGAGGGGTCGATTTGGTTAGTTCTAGCTACAACAGTATTAACAGCACTCGTAGCTTTAACGTTTGGCATACTGTTGTCTACTTTTGCATCTTCAGAATTTCAAATGATTCAATTTATACCACTTGTAATCGTACCGCAAGTATTATTTGCAGGTTTAATACCAATATCATCGATGAATATAGGCTTACAATACTTTGCACATTTGATGCCATTATTTTATACCGGACAAGCTATGCAAGATGTAATGATAAAAGGATTTGGTGTGCAGGATATTTATATCAACTTGGGTGTATTATTTGGTATTTTTGTAGTATTACTAATATTGAATATTTTAGGAATGAAGCGTTATAGAAAAGTTTAAATATAGGTGGTATCATACATGAATCGGAATATTAAAGATATCGTGGAAGAAATTGTACCTAAATTAGAGCATTTAACTGAAAAGCAACGTTTAGTGATTGAAAGTGCCCTTATACTTTTTAGTGAAAAAGGTTATAAACAAACAAGTACAAGTGATATTGCTAAGCGGGCAGGTGTTGCTGAAGGTACAGTATATAAACAGTTTAAAAATAAAGAATCATTACTCTATGCAGGCCTGGTGCCAATTATAAAAGATAACATAGCGCCTACTGTAGCAGAGGAGTTCTTAAGTGAATTGAATCGCGCAAGCAACTTGGAATCATTTATAAATACATTTGTAGACAATCGTTCTAAATTTATTTATGAAAATAGAATGCTGTTAAAAGTATTCTTTAATGAAGCGATGACAAGTAAAACATTTCAGTCGGTGTTATTAGAAGTATTTAATAAGCGTTTAGTCTCTCATTTGAAACCAATGATCAATAAGATGATAAGTTGCAATGAAATGCGGCATGTTGAATCGGAGTTTTTTGTACGTAGTTTAATTGCTCAAACGATCAATTTAAATATTGGTTATTTAATTGATTTGAATTATAAACATGACGATGTGTATGAAAACCATTTATTATTTACAAAGGAAAGTCTTTACTACATGTTTACAGCAAAATAACAAAAAGGGTTAGTTAAAATAATGAAAGTAGAACAGAAATGAAAGTTGGATTTCCGTTCTACTTTTATTTTTTTTCTATTTTCTAGGTATGCCAATAACATGACCTAGTTGTGATGGCGCGTTAAATGGCTTTTGCATATTAAAAGCTGCTTGTATTTTCTCTAGAATAGGCTGTGGGAATGCCATGCTACGACGTGTAACTTTACTAACGCCTATCATGATCACTTCATATGTAGCAATACGCTCATCATTATTGTTGTACATTGTCAGGAATAAATGTACTCTTTTCGCATCATAATCATAAATATGTACTTTAACATAAAAGTCATCTTCTAATACGAGTTCTTTTAAAAAGGAAATATGCGCTTCCAAACTAAAAATAGTAATTTCATGTGTTTGTCGATAAGAAACATATAAGTCGACTGATTCGAAAAATCCAACGACGACATCACTGAAAATGGAATAATATTGTGCATCATGCATATGGTTATTGTTATCTATCCAAGATGGTTGCACGGTGTTTTTATAAATGTATTCCTCTGCCACAAAATCACTCCTAAAGTATAAATTTAATAGTAGCCTATATTATTGTAACAACATTAAACATTTTAAGTTAGTAATTTGATTGAATCTGTACATAATTCAATATTACTTATTGAAAATGTGGAATTGATAAACAAATTCAAGTAAGTTATCATAAAAATGTAAACGCTTGCATTTCGAATGTTTTGAGTTTATATCTTTATTTATAAATTTAAAATAAAAGGTACAGAAATTTTGAATTCAAACAAATTTCAGTATCGTACTAAGGTTTGGATGGTAAGGATAAAAGGGTACAGGATTAGGGTCCTGTGAAAATAGTATGTTAAATTCACAAACATATTTGAAACTTGCGCATCCTTTGCCAATATCAAAGATGCATGCGAGTGAAGTGATATTATAGGCGTTTGCGAATGCTTATAAATGAAATTCAATGTAACTTTAGCGAAGGGGATTTATATGAAAAGGATATTTTTAATAGGTAGTGCATTCATCGGTATTATCGTGGGTGCAGGTTTTGCTTCAGGGCAAGAAATACTACAGTATTTTACTAGCTTTGGAACGGTGGGCATACTCGCGGGTATTGTTTCTACCGTGTTATTTGCTTATGTAGGTATGATGCTAGTATGGTTAGGCAGTATATTTAAAGCTGAAGGGCATAACGACGTGATACATAAATTGACTGGTGGTACAATGTTTGGCAAAGTCATTGCTTGGTTAGTAGACATTGTGCTCATTATTGCATTATTTGGATTTGGTGTCGTTATGCTTGCAGGTGGAGGTTCAAATTTTGAACAACAATTTGGCATACCTGCTGTGTACGGTACTGCACTTATGGTTATATTAGTACTCGTATTTGGTATGTTACGTGTGGATAACGTTGTTAAAGTAATCGGTAATATTACACCTTTATTGATTATCTGTATTGTTATTGTTGCTATATATTGTTTGTTTACGATGTCAGGTTCGTTTAGCGAATTAGATGCATTGGCTAAAAGTCATACATCTGCTGTTCCGCATTGGTTTATCGCAGGTGTAAATTATGTTTCGCTTAATGTAGGATTAGGTGCATCAATGTCAATTGTTATGGGAGGTAATGAGAAAAATAGTAAAGTTGCTGCATGGGGTGGTTTAGCCGGTGGTATTGTCTTAGGGTTAATGATTATGATTAGCCATTTGGCAATTTTTTCTAAGATTGAAACAGTTGGCCACTTACCGTTACCAATGTTAGGACTAGTCAATGATATTTCACCTATTTTAGGCGTGTTTATGTCAATTGTTATTTATTTAATGATTTTTAATACATGTTTAGGTATGTTTTATTCATTAGCTACACGTTTCACTGAAATAGAGACGAAACAATTCAAAATATTTTATACGATATTTACTTTAATCGGTTTTGCAATTAGTTTTGCAGGTTTTACAGATTTAATGACATTTTTCTATCCGGTAATAGGTTATATGGGTATCATTATTATAATCGTATTAAATTATGCACCATTTAAGGTGAGAAGAATAAAAAAACAAGGTAAATCATTACAAGATTTGTAAAACATCATTTAGAAATAACTATATATTTTTTGTAGCGTAAATATTAAGATAAAATGTACGGATAAGAAATAATAACTATTGAAATCCGAAAGGAGCCAATCGCATGGTTTATGTTGCATTAATCGTATTAATTATAGCGATTATATTACTGATTTATTCTATTGCATTACTAATGGGAAAAGATGGATCATTATTTAGCTTATTTACGCATGAAGAAAAATCATTAAAAAAAGGGCAAAAGTTAGCGATTTATATCGCGACAATTTTATTGTTAGTCATTAGTATCGTATGGTTGCTAAATATTATTTAAAGTAAATGGTATGAAAGTTGTTATAACATTATAAGTTTTTTCAGACTGTCGACAAAGTCTCCGACTTTGTTGGCAGTTTTTTTGTGCACGCTTTCCACGGGCACTGCCTTAGCCTGTAGTCTTCGGCTAGTGCGCTTACCGCAGGACTCGGCCTAAATAATTGCCAATATTATACGAAGAACATTATATATATATAAATTAAATAGTGTTGGTAATGGTCTGAAAGACCACTGCTATTTGAAAAACAACTATATAAATAAAAATAAACAAACCCTACGCATTAATTTGCACAGGGTATGTCTAAGTTCTTTTTATTGAGTATAAATTGTATGTTTCATGCTCTTTGAGGTTGGAATTACTATTTCATAATATACGACATGATTAAGGTTAATATTTTCTTAAGAAATTGACTTCTCTGTCAAAGATATGCTGTGCAACGTACGTTTGAACAGCATTTAAAATGCGCTCGATAATTTGTGTTTTATTTGATAAGATTCGAATGCTGAAACCATGCGTTGGTAATTGCGTAATACCAAAACGACAATTATATAGTTTATGATAATGCTTGATGTAATCATAAACGTCATCTATAAAAGTTTGATTGACTTCAGGATGTATGAAATAGCATGAACCTAAATGTGTATAGTCTTCCATATATCCTAGGCCATCAACTTTATTTTTAGTTGGATCAAGTAACAAATTATCAAATGTTACGAGTTCATTTTCAACATAAATTTCATTAAGTAGATGCATATACGTATATGTGAAGGCTTTATCTTCTTTTGAATAACCGGGTGTCAGTATATCTGTATAGAATAGTGAACCGCTAGCACTCAAATTAAACGTATTATGTTGGAAAAACTTAGCGTTTTCAAAGGCAATAATAGGATCGCCGACATATTCAATATAAGCATTGTCTTTAATTTTAAAACTTTGATATTGTTCGACATGATCATTTAATGTTTTATAGATTTTTGTCGCACCTTGTGAAGTTAAAGTCACATTTGCATTTTCTTCTGCTGTGAAATCCATTTTGTAACGGTCACCATCTAAATAACCACCACCTACATTTACAATATAAAATGTAGGTATATCTGAGCCGTTTAAGTAGACTGGGCGTATGACTTTTAATGCCTTCTCAAAAAAGATATCACGCGCAACAGATTTTCTACCATTATTAAAAACAGTTAAATCTAATACGCCAGTCCATTTTTGCTGTGCATTTGCCATTAAGCTAAACCTTTAAGAAAGACATCCTGATCTATCCATTCGATAACCTTATCTAAGCCTTCATCTGTTTTAAGATTAGTAAATGCAAATGGTCTTTTGCCTCGGAATGTTTCAGTATCTTCAGCCATACGTTCTAATGAAGCGCCGACATACGGAGCCAAATCAGTCTTGTTAATTACAAAGAAATCAGATTTAATCATGCCTTGTCCGCCTTTGCGAGGGATTTTTTCCCCTTGAGCAACGTCGATAATATATATAGAAAAATCGACTAACTCTGGACTGAAAGTCGCAGCAAGGTTGTCGCCACCAGATTCGATAAAGATTAAATCGATATCTTCATTGCGTTCTTTTAATTCATCGATAGCAGCAAAGTTCATTGAAGCATCTTCACGAATTGCTGTATGTGGGCAGCCACCTGTTTCAACACCTATAATGCGATCTGCAGGTAACACGCCTGAATTAACTAAAATCTTTTCATCTTCTTTTGTATAAATATCGTTGGTGATGACACCTATGCTAAATTCTTTAGATAATTGTTTCACTAATTTTTCAATAAGTTGTGTTTTCCCTGCACCTACAGGGCCACCAACACCTATTTTAACTGTCTCTGTCATTGAAAATGCCCTCCTAAGATATGAATATTCTTACATTTACGTTCTCATGTTCCATCTGGTTGATTTCTAATCCGGGTGCAGTGATACCTAATTGTGACTCCTCTAATGTCATAATATGATTTCTTGTTTCTTTCATAAAGGGAATCATTTCATGGACGATTCTTTGACCAGCAGTTTGTCCTAAAGGAATCGCACGAACTGCGTTTTGTGTTAAACTCGATACATTTTGATATAAATAGTAATCGATAATCATTTCAATATCGACACCTAAATAATGACCAAGCATTGTAAAACAAATCGCCGGATGCAATTTTGCTTTTTTATTTTTGTTTTGCGTTTGATACCACTTTATCCATTCACTATCGTAAAGTTCTGCTGCTAGTTTGACCATGCGATTACCCATTTGTTTTGAACCTTGTCTGGTTTCTTTAGGCAGGTTTTGTACAAAAAGTATGCGATCTAAATACAATATTTTTTCAGTGTTATGATGATTTAGTGCATCGTAGACTAAGCGCATCGTTAAGCCGTCAGCAAATGAAAGTTGTTCATTTAAGAATAATTCAAGCCATTGTTTAAAAGATGCTTCATCATGGACAATATCTCTTTGGATATATGTTTCAAGACCGAATGAGTGACTGAAAGCGCCAGTCGGAAATTGAGAATCACAGAATTGGAATAAGCGTAAATGTGCGTGATCAATCATGTGAATGACCTATATGTCTAAATGCTTGGTTTACTTTTCTATCTTCGTGGCTGTAGGGTATGCCTAAGTCTTTCAATAAATCTTCTACGAGATAGTCATATTGTACAAGCATCTCTGTTTCTGTGAATTGTGCTGGCAAGTGTCGATTGCCCAACTGATGAGCAATGTCACCCATTTCTTGTAATGTACGTGGCTTGATAACTAATAAATCTTCTGAATTGACGTCTACAATAATCATATTTGTATCGTCTTGATATAGAATATCACCATATTGTAAATCGATTGGCTGTTTTAAACGAATGCCAATTTCATTACCATGATCTGTTGTAACACGTTGAATACGTTTCACTAAGTCAGAATTTTCAAGGTAAACTTTTTCAACATGTTTGTTTTTTTCATTTTGCGCAAGATTTGCAATATTACCTTTAATTTCTTCGATGATCATACTTTATCCTCCTAGAATAAGAAATAACGTTGCGTTAGTGGTAACTCAGTAGCTGGTTCACTTGTTATTTTCTCACCATCGACAAATACTTCATAAGTTTGCGGGTCTACATCTAGTTTAGGTGTAGCGCTATTATTTTTCATATCTGCTTTAGTTAAATTACGAATATTTTTAACTGGTCTTAATTTACGTTTTAAGCCTAAACTTCTGCCAATATCATTTTCATAAGCAGTGGATGAAACAAAAGTGATAGCAGTACTTTGCATATTACCACCTAATTGTCCATACATATTACGATACTTGAGTGGTTCAGAAATTGGAATAGAGCCGTTAGCATCGCCGTTGATTGCTGTACTGATCATGCCACCTTTAAGCACTATCTCAGGCTTAACGCCAAAGAACGCTGGGTCCCACATTACAATGTCTGCAAGTTTACCTTCATCAATAGATCCAACATATTCTGAAATACCATGTGTGATTGCAGGATTGATTGTGTACTTCGCAATATAACGTTTGATACGGTTATTATCGTTATATTCACCGTCTCCTTCAAGTGCACCACGTTGTTCCTTCATACGATGGGCCACTTGCCATGTACGTGTGATTACCTCACCAACACGACCCATAGCTTGGGAGTCGGAACTTACCATACTAAATACCCCTAAATCTTGTAATACGTCTTCTGCAGCAATTGTTTCTTTACGAATACGAGAGTCAGCAAAAGCAACATCTTCAGGGATAGAAGCGTTAAGGTGATGTGTGATCATAACCATATCTAAATGTTCATCTATTGTATTGTGTGTGTATGGTAAAGTAGGGTTAGTGGATGATGGCAAAATGTTTGAGTAAGAGGCTGACTTAATTAAGTCGGGTGCGTGCCCGCCACCAGCACCTTCAGTATGGTACATGTGTAATACACGGTCTTTAACTGCTGCCATTGTTTCTTCCATAAATCCAGCTTCGTTTAAAGTATCTGCGTGTAAGGCAACTTGAATATCGTAGTCATCTGCGACTTGTAAAGCGTGATCTAAAGCAGATGGTGTTGCCCCCCAGTCTTCATGGACTTTAAGACCAATGACACCTGCATGAATTTGTTCGACGAGGGCAGTGTGGTTAACAGCTTGTCCTTTCCCAGTAAAACCAATGTTTAATGGAATTTGTTCTGCTGCTTCCAACATGCGATGAATATACCAAGGTCCAGGCGTAACAGTTGTTGCTTTTGAGCCTTCAGAAGCTCCAGTACCACCACCGATTAATGTAGTTGTGCCACTTTCTAATGCAACGAGTGATTGCTCTGGGTTGATAAAGTGGACATGTGTATCAATGGCACCAGCAGTTATAATTTTACCTTCTGCAGCAATGACATCAGTCGTTGCGCCAATAACGATATCAACATTATCCATAATGTCTGGGTTACCCGCTTTACCAATTTTCATAATATAGCCATTTTTCACACCAATATCTGCTTTGATTACTTTGTCATAATCAAGGATTAGCGCATTAGTAATAACTAAATCTGCAACTTTTTTGTCGTCTCTTGTTACGTTAGGGTTTTGAGCCATACCGTCTCGGATGGATTTACCGCCACCGAAAGTAGCTTCGTCACCATATGTAGCGAAATCTTTTTCGACTTTAGCGAATAGGTTTGTATCACCGAGTCTTACTGAATCACCAATTGTTGGTCCATAAAGACTCGTGTATTGAGATTGCGTCATTTTGAAACTCATCTTTTATACCCACTTTCTTTATTAGCATTATCTTCTGATAAATTGGACTCATCGATAATTTCTGATTCTTTAGTGTAATCATCTGGTTTAAATACACGTGTGTCGTCTATAGGACCATTTATTTTTCCGTGGAAACCAAAAATATTACGATTTCCTTTATATTCTACTAATTGAATTTCTTTTTCATCACCTGGTTCAAAACGAACTGCAGCACCTGCGGGTATATCTAAACGTTTGCCATAGGCGTGTTCACGATTAAAATCTAATGCAGGATTCACTTCGAAAAAGTGAAAGTGAGAACCAACTTGTATAGGCCGATCGCCTGTGTTTTTTACAGTGATGACTGTGGCATGAAGCCCTTTGTTAACATCGATTTCTGTACGTTTAACAATAATTTCACCTGGTTTCATCATGTATCCTCCTTTAGACTATCGGATGATGGACAGTAATTAATTTTGTACCATCAGGGAATGTTGCTTCAATTTCTAAATCAGTTAACATATCTGCAACACCTTCCATGACATCATCTGCGCTTAATATTTGTTTTCCATAACTCATAAGTTCTGCTACTGATTTCCCATCGCGCGCCCCTTCTAACAATTCAAAACTGATGATAGCGGCTGCTTCAGGATAGTTTAATTTTAATCCTCTTTGTTGACGTCTACGTGCTAAATCGGATGCAATGACTAACATTAACTTATCTTGCTCACGTTGTGTAAAATGCACGTTGTTCACTCCTTTTCCAAAACTGTTAAAACCAATACCAATGTGTATGTGTCTACATTTTAATAATAAAGGGTTGCTAGGCTAACTACAAGAATTACACATTAAGGAAAGGTGTGGAAATAGCGAATTTAGTAAAATTTGAAAGGCTTTTAATTATAGGTTGTATGATATAAGATGAATAACGTAAATTTTATAGAAATCAGGTGACATTGTGAATGCGATTCAAATATTATTAAAAAATATCGCACAGGTTTTATTGTTGAACAATGCATGGACAGGTTTATTTATCTTAATAGGTCTATTTATAGGTAGTTGGAAAGTCGGTTTAATGGCCCTCATCGCTAGTTTAACATCACTATTATTAGCTAAATATACAAATTACTCGGACGAAGAGATTAATAGTGGTTTAGCAGGTTTTAATCCAGTATTGACAGCAATTGCATTAACGTTATTTTTAGTACCTGAATGGTATAGCTTATTGATAGTCATCGTTGCAATAATTATAACGATGCCGTTAGGATCTGCATTTAGAGAGTTTTTCAAACCTTTTGGTGTACCTATGTTAACGATGCCATATGTATTTGTAAGCTGGGTTGTTTTATTAATGTCTTTTCAATTCAAGTTTGTAAATGCAGATGTAAAAATATTGCCTAATACAGTCAAAGAAATTACATATTCCGGACATCATATCGATTTTATTAGTGCCTTTTTATCAGGTTTTAGTGAAGTATTTTTATTAAAAAGTGTTTTAGCAGGTATTTTCATTTTGACTGGGATATTTATTGCTTCAAGAAAAGCAGGACTCTACGCAATGATTGCTAACGTCATTGGCTTTGCAGCTGTTACAGTGCTCGGTGCAAATCATGATCAGATTAATGATGGTTTATTTGGTTATAATGTCATTCTTACAGTTTTAGCGTTAGGAGTGGCATTTAAAACTAGAATTCCGCGATATATGAGTATTGTGCTTGGTGTCTTACTCACGGTAGTTATACACGCAGGCATGATTACATTGCTAACACCATTTGGCTTACCTGTCTTTACCTTACCGTTTATTATTGCTACATGGATTATGTTATTCGCAGGAAATAGTATGCGTGTACAAAAATAAGTAACCTCTGAAGCATGAAGTTTAATTAAATGTACAAACTAAGTATAATAAAAGAGGGTGTGCTTTGTGGATAGATTATTATTCAATAAAAATTGTTGGAAAGAGGTATGTTTATGAAAAAAATCATCACAGTATTAGCTTCTACAGCAGTAATTTTGGCTGGTTGTAGTGGCTCTAGCAGCCAGTCTAAAGGAAAAACTTTAGATATAGAATTACCTTTGAAAACGACATCTATCGCACCATATGAAACAGATGTACCTGTGAAGGTAGGTGCTGCAGAATCATTATTTAAAGCGACAGCAGATGGTAAAGTTCAAAAGTTGCTAGTTAAATCTTACGAACAAACATCACCGACTCAATTAGATTTAATATTAAAAGATAATATTAAATTCCAAAACGGAAAAAAAGTGACAGGTGAAGCAGTTAAAGCCAGCTTGGAGAAAAGCATTCAAAAAAGTGATTTAGTCAAAGGTTCACTGCCAATCAAAGATATCAAAGTGGATGGACAAAAATTGCAAATCACAACTAAAACTGCATATCCTGAACTCATTTCAGAATTAGCTAGTCCATTCTCAGCTATTTATGATACTGAAGCTAAAGGAGATATAAATAAAACCCCTGTAGGCACTGGTCCATATCAAATTAAAGATTATAAGCAATCACAGAAAATTCAATTGGACCGAAATAAAGATTATTGGCAAGGGAAACCAAAACTAGACCACATCAATGTTACATATCAAGAAGACGGCAATGCCCGCACGAGTGATTTAGATTCTGGAAAAGCAGATGTTATTACGGATGTACCTGTTGAAAAAGTTAAATCATTAAAAGAGAGTGATAAGACGAAAATTTCATCTGTCTCTGGTTTCAGAACTGGATTATTATTATACAATCATACAAGTGATAAAATGACAAAGCAGGTTCGTGAAGCATTAGATAAAGTCATTGATCGTAAGCGTATAGCAGATAACGTTTCAAAAGGCTATGCAACACCTGCAACTGGACCATTTAATAAAAAACTGGACTTTATAAAAAATAAAGATGTGCAAAAACAAGATATTGCTCAAGCTAAAAAAATAATGGAAGATGCAGGTTACAGTGAAGCACATCCATTAAAACTGACGATATCTACGTATAATGGACGTCCAGAATTACCTAAAATTGCACAAGTAATTCAGTCAGATGCTAAAAAAGCTAATATTGATATCCAATTACGTAATGTGGATGACATACAGGGTTATTTAAAAGATAAAGATCAGTGGGATGCCTCACTTTACAGTTTTGGTACAATTCCTAGAGGGGATACGGGTTATTTCTTTAACCAAGCTTACAAACCAAAAGGCGCAATTAATGCAGGTGGCTATGATAATCATAAGGTCACAGCATTAATAGATGAGTTAAATAAAACAGTAAACAAAGAAGAACGTAATAACATTACTAATCAAATCATTGATATTACAAGTGATGACATTGCAAACAGTTATATTTCTTATAACGATAATATCGTTGGAATGAATAATGATGTAGAGAATTTAACTTCAACACCAGAAGGTATTTATCTTATTGACTATAAGGTTGATAAAAAAGAATGATATTAAAACATATACTTTCTAGAATTGGACAAATGATCATTGAATTGTTTGTCCTTTCTACTATCACTTTTATATTAATGAAACTCACGCCTGGAGACCCTGTTGATAAAGTTTTGCACTTAGATGTAGCGAATGTTTCAAGTGAACAAATTGAAGCTACGAAAGAACGATTAGGAATCAATCAATCCCCGGTAGTGCAATATTTTCAATGGTTAGGTCAGATAATACAGTTAAACTTCGGTACAAGTTATCAAACTGGAGAGCCTGTGATTAAAGAATTGATTTTTTACACACCTCCAACGTTAATCATTGCAGTATTAACGATTGTTATCGTATTTCTAGTTGCTATTCCTTTGGGGATATTAGCAGCAAAACGATATCATACATGGATAGACACTTGGATAAGAATATTGACTTCATTTACGGTGAGTGTGCCTTCCTTCTTTTTAGGAACGATATTAATTTATATATTTGCACAACAACTAAATATACTGCCTTCATCAGGTTTAGACTCTATCGCCGGTTATATATTGCCTGTAATCGCATTAAGTATTGGCATGAGTGCATATTATGTAAGGTTAATGCGTTCGACTTTAGTTGAACTATATCAATCTAAAGAAGTAGAAGCGGCTAGACTGAGAGGAATGTCAGAGCACTACATCTTATGGAAAGACTTATTTAAGCCAGCTATTGTCCCCGTGATTACTGTATTAGGTATGTCTGTTGGTAGTTTGATTGGTGGTACGGTAGTGATTGAAAATTTATTTGGGATACCAGGTCTTGGTCACTTTCTTGTAGATAGTATTAGAGCAAGGGACTATCTAGTAGTACAAGGTGCTGTTATCATGATTGGATTCTTTGTGGTGTTGGCCAATACGATTAGTGATTTGTTACTTTTATGGATCGATCCTAAACGTCGTTTTAACAAAATAAATGATACATTAAAACGTCAAGGCCAGGATGGTGATATTGAATGAGACATAAGAATAAAGGGGATTTTATTTTTTATGTGTTTGGTATTTATGTATTGTTACTCATCGTAGCCCAATTTTTTATTTCAACAGATAGTGCATTAGAGGTACATTTGAATCATACACTAGAGCTTCCTAATAGCACACATTGGCTAGGTACGGATGATTATGGCCGAGATTTACTAGCAAGAGTGATTGTCGGTGCAAGATATACATTAATCATCAGTTTAATCACTTTGTTGATTACCGTAATAATTGGTGTGCCACTGGGACTTTTAGCAGGTTATAAAAAAGGTCTTGTTGATACGATTATTATGCGTGTTATCGACATAGGATTGAGTATTCCAGAATTTGTGTTAATGATTGCTATGGCAAGCTTCTTTAAACCGAGTATATGGAATTTAGTGATAGCAATTACTATTATCAAATGGATGACTTACACACGACTCACACGTTCAATTGTAAGTGGTGAAATAAGTAAACCATATATTCAAATGGCTAAGCTATTTAATGTACCAAAACATCGCATTATTTTAAAACATTTTTTCCCACAAGTGATGCCTTCTGTGATTGTTTTAATGACCGTAGATTTTGGGAAAATTATACTTTATATTTCTTCGTTATCATTCTTAGGTTTAGGTGCACAGCCACCTTCTCCAGAGTGGGGAGCAATGTTAAATGCAGGTAGAGATTATATCAGTTCATACCCATTGTTATTAATTGTACCCGCATTTTTAATCACATTAACTATTTTATTATTTAATTTAACTGGTGATGCATTGAGAGATAGACTTTTAAAAAGAAAGCGTGATGCTGATGGCTAATAATAACCTTTTAGAAATTACAAACTTAACCATCACAGATATCAATGGTCAAAGACTCGTAGACCATCTTGATTTAACATTACGAAAAAGTAAAGTGAATGTTTTGGTAGGTGAAAGTGGTTCTGGCAAAAGTTTAACTGCAAAAGCACTCGTACAACAAGTTCCTAGTATGTTGACGACACATTTTGATTCATTAGTTTACAAAGGACAATCAATCAATGGTGTAAGCAATTTACTAGGAAAAGAAATTGGTTTTATATCTCAGGATTATACACATAGTTTTAATGATCACACAAAATTAGGTAAGCAATTGCTTGGTATTTATAAAATGCATTATAAGGTAGATAAAACTACAGCTAATAAATTTGTAAAGCAAGCACTTAAATGGGTAGATTTAGATTCAGAAGCAGTGATGACACGTTATAGATTTAATTTATCAGGTGGTCAGCTTGCAAGGGTTCAAATCGCCAGTGTTTTAATGTTAAATCCAAGCGTTATTATTGCCGATGAACCTACAGCGTCATTAGATGCAATCACAGGTTATAATGTGATGCATTTAATCAAGCACTTAGCAGAAGTTCATAAAGTGACCTTATTGATGATTACGCATAATTTATCTCACGTGCTTGATTTTAGTGATTGGATTAGCGTCATTCAACATGGCAAAATCATAGACTTTAATCATGTTCAAGCATTTAAGGATGGAAATGTAAAACCATACAGTCTTAAATTGTTTGATGCGCGTAGTCAGTTAAGGAAGGATGACATAAATGATTAAGTTGCAAAATATAAACTTTGCTTATAAAAATGCTCCTATTTTAAAAAATATTAATTTAACGATAGTTTCAAATGAAAAAGTTGGCATTGTTGGTGAAAGTGGTTCTGGTAAAACGACGTTGGCTCATGTAATGTTAGGATTATTAACCAATTATCAAGGTCAATATTCAACACAAGGACTAAGTATGCTTCCGATATTTCAACATGCATACGATAGTTTTAATCCCAAATTCAAAATACAAACCGCACTAGAAGAACCAATACGATATTATAAAGGTTCACAATCAACAGCAGATATTCGCGCAAGTCTTAAATATTTAATGTCATATATGCATTTAGAAGAATCATTATTACAAAAGTTTCCAGACGAGTTAAGTGGTGGACAGTTACAACGATTTAACACAATACGTACATTAATGCTAGCACCGGATATGTTAATCTGCGATGAAATAACTGCTAGTTTAGATGTGATAGCTGAACAAAGAATGATAAAAGTTTTGAAAGACTACCATGATCAAACAAACAAAGGAATCATTATGATTTCTCATGATATTGCTTTTTTAAATCAATTTGTTGAGCGAATTGTTGTTATGAAAGATGGAGAAATTGTCGATGATTTTCCGATTGCGTATTTATTTTCTGAAGAACGCCACCATTATACCAAAGCGCTACTTTCTATATATTAAGTTGAGTCATCATTCATGCACAATCAACAATTATTTGTGGTTCGTTCAATATAAATGAAGTATAATATATAATTAAGCTCAGTTTAAATTGTAAACATATGAAAAGGGGATATTTAGGAATGAAAAAATTATTATTACCATTACTTGCACTTATTTTGGTATTAGCAGCATGTGGTAATCAATCTGATAATGAGTCATCAAAAAGCAAGAAAGAAACAAAGACGTATGTTCAAGATTCAGGAGATAAAGTAAAAATACCTAAAAAGCCAAAACGTATTGTCGTACTTGGTGCAACTTATGCAGGTGGTTTAAAACAACTTGATGGGAATATAGTAGGTGTAGCTAACATCGTGGATGATAGCAAAGTATTAAAGGATAAATTTAAAGACGTTAAAAAAGTAGACGCAGAGAATGTGGAAAGTGTCGCAAAGTTAAAACCAGATTTAATTATTACTTATAATACTGATAAAAATTTAAAAAAATTAAATAAAATTGCTCCCACAATTGCTTTTGATTATTTGAAACATGATTACAAAGAGCAACATCAAGAGCTAGGAAAAATAATAGGTAAAGAAAAACAAGCAAATGCCTGGATTGATGAATGGGAGAAAAAGACAAAAAATGACGGTGAAACAATAAAAGAGGCTATTGGTGAAGACACAACTGTTTCAATTATCAAAGATTTTGATAAAAAAGTATATGCACTCGGTAAGACATACGGTCATGGTAGTGAAGTATTGTATGATGCATTTGGCTTGAAAATGCCAGAAAATGTTGAAAAAGCTACTGAGAAAAATGATTTAGCTGATATATCTGAAGAAGAAATTCCAGATATGGCAGGTGATTATGTCGTTACACCAGTCGCTAAAGGAACTCAATTATCTTTTGAAAATAAAGATTTATGGAAAAGTACTGAGGCTGTCAAAAATGGACATACAATTAAAGTGGATGAGGGCATTTATTGGTTAAATGATCCTTACTCTTTAGAATATGAACGTAAAGATTTGAAAGAGCAAATATTGAAAAAGCAATAAGCATAAATCGTGTTAATTTAACAAATTAAAACCATTTTAGTCACTATTAACAGTTGAAACACTAATAGAATTGAACTTATTTTATTAGTATTAATTGTTAGTACTCTAAAATGGTTTTTTGTATTATGCTCAAGATAAACAATATTATAATTATATGTTGTTGATGTATAAAAAAAGTGGAAATTGGGAGTATCACGTCTTTAGTTCGACATTTTTATCCTTTAAACTAAAAAGTAGATACCGAAACTTATAGAATATTGAATAATATAGTTTATAAAAGCAACGTATTTATATAGGTAGTCATATGAAAAAAGTGCAACACTTGGAAATAATGTTTTTTGTACAACATCATTTCAGCATTAATTAATAAATGACCTAAGAAACTTTCAAACGTATGATTAGTGGGGAGATATACAATGAAAAAAGAACAAAAAGTGGATAATTGGATTAAAATGACTAAATATATACATTATATTGAAGCGATGATTGAAAGAAAATTGAAAGATCAATATCATCTAAGTATTAAAGAATTTTATGTATTATATGAAATTTATAAGTCAGAGAATAAAAAATACAAAATCAATGATTTGATTAAAGTGGTTGACTTAAGTCAAAGTGCGATGTCTAGACTTATTGTAAGAATGGAAAATACAGAGACGCCACTTGTATATAGACAAGAATGTGTAGAAGACCAACGCGCCATGTACATTTACCTAACTGGTTATGGAGAAAAAGTAACTCAGACAGCACTAAATACTTACGATCAATTATTAAAACAAGTTAATTTAAAGAGTATCAGCGCTTTGACAAACATGGATGAGAATGGTTAGAGTCTACCGTAATTGAAAGCTAAAATAAATATTTTCAAGCTTTGTGCTATTGAAATAGAAAATGATAAAGTCATGTTTTTAAAAGTGATTTATGTTTTACTATAAGTGTGTAATACGTTGAAAAATTTGAAAAGGGAGAGGATGGCTAATGGAAATTAATGCTGCATGGCTCAATTTACCAGTACAAGATTTGGAAGCAAGTGAAAAATTTTATGATACGATAGGATTTACAATCAAAAAACATAAAGACATGATGAATAAAATGCGAGGTATTCAGACGAAAGATGGCCAAATCATTATGCTGATAGAAAAAAAGCAATTTGAAAAAGTTTCTAGACTTTCATCTATAGGTAACAATGAAGCATTAGTGTCACTTTCAGTTTCAACAAAACCAGAAGTTGATACGTTAGTTTCGTTGGTTGAACAAGCAGGCGGAAAAGTACTAGAAACAGGCACGGAACATGAGGGGTATTACGGGGCCTTATTTAGTGATATAGATGGCCATTTGTTCAATGTCATTGTGATGTAATGACTTATTATATAATCCCATCTTTTAATGATTTGTACAGGAATGGAAGGTGTAACATTTGATAAAAGCAATAGCAGTAGATAAAGACGGTACCTTTTTTAAATCGGATAATACCTATGATGAAGCTTATTTCAATAAAATTTTTGAAAGCATGATGGAAAGAGATATAAAATTTATCATTGCAAGTGGTAACCAATATGCACAATTACGTTCATTTTTTTCAGGTAAGGATCATCAGATAACGTATATAGCTGAAAATGGCGCAGTTACGTATCAAAATAACAAGTTAGAAGCAGCTGAATATTTTGATCAACAATTGGTATTTGACGTTTTAAATTTGATTATTAATCATTATCATATTGAAGATATTGTGTTAAGCGGAGTTAAAAGTGCTTATGTATTAGAAGATGTGGGTAATGACTTTTTATCATTTTTATATAAATATTATTTTAATATAACGAAAGTTTCTGACTTTAAAACTATTGAGCAAGATGAATTTGTTAAGATTGCGCTTAGAATTAAAGATCCATTACTTTTAGATGAAGTAATGAAAGGTTTGAAAGCACAATATGGTGAAGAAATAAAGCCAGTTACAAGTGGAAATGATAGTTTGGATTTAATATTACCTAAAGTGAATAAAGGTGTAGCGATTAAAACACTTTTAGATAAATGGGATATACAACCACAAGAATTGCTAGCTTTTGGAGATGCAAATAATGATATAGAAATGTTAGCTTTGACTCCAAATAGTTATGCAATGGCTGAATGTAGTCCTGAAGTGGCTGATGTCGCAAATTACAAAGCGCCTTCCAATGATGAATCAGGTGTGTTACAAGTCATCGAGCGATATTTAAAACAAGATAACGATATTACAAACTAAAATAACGACAAAAACTCATTATTCCTTAATAGAATAATGAGTTTTATTAATGATGTTAAATTATTTTATAATAAGTACAGGAATATTTGCGCTATTAGCGATTTTATGAGTAACATTTCCCAGTACATTTTTTATGTCTGGTTTGGCCCGTTTATTACTCATAACGATGATATCATAGCTATTTTCTTCGATTTCACTTAATATTTCTTGTTTAATGTAGCCAGAACGAAACTTCACTTGAATTTTTAAGCCGAGTGATTCTAATTTTTCAACAAAAGGTGATATTTCATTGCCTTTTTCTTCAGCTAATTCTTCAAAATGTTTGCCACCATAGCGAACCGAAGTTTGTAAATCACCTTCAGGTATAACGTTGAAAATAGTGATTTTTGCATTGTCAACGCCGGTAGTTAAATTTTGTAATTCTTTAGGAACGTTATTAAAAGAATTATCAAAATCATATGCTAATAATATATTTTTATACATTGTAGCGCCCCCTTCGGTAATTGTTTACCCTATATAATAAAAAATCATCATAATTTCACAATTAATATTTTACAATAAATAATTCGATAAGAAAAACTAAAATATTTTACGCATCTAATCCTATGATATCATCGATATGTTTGTATCCATTTCTTAGTAAATATTGTGCAAGCTGTTTGTTCATAGTTTTAGTTAATCCAGGCCCTTCAAATACGAGTGAACTATAAATTTGAACCAGCGATGCACCATGACGTAACATTTTGATGACGTCATTCACTTCGGAAATGCCACCAGTACCAATGATTAAAAACTGACCTTGCGTTTCTTTATAGGCATGTGCAATCAGTTTTAAATTTCGCTTAAATAAAGGTTTTCCACTTAACCCGCCAGTTTCTTTTTGATTAACGGAATGTAATTGTTCACGTTTTTGCGTAGTATTCGCTAAAATGATGCCATCAAACGTTTGTGTTATAGGTTTGAGCATTCGAGACAAACTTTCTGTACTAAGGTCAGATGTTAATTTTATAAAAATAGGTACGTTAAGATCATGTTGTGTTTTATAATTTTGTATAGCAGCACATAATTGAGAAAATTCATTTTTATCATGAAAACTTTGTAGGTTTTCCGTGTTAGGAGAACTGATATTAACGGTGAAAAATGTGACGTCATTTTTAAATGTGTCTATGACTTTTATATAATCTTGGTAACGTGCTTCATACGGCGTTGCTTTATTTACCCCAACATTTAAGCCAATAGGCGTATGGTAACTATATTTTCTTAGATTACTCAACGCTTTGTTCATACCTAAATTATTAAATCCCATACGATTGATTAGCGCGTGGTCTTCTACTAATCGATACATGCGTGGTTTAGGATTGCCAGGCTGTGGTTTAGGTGTTACGCCGCCTAATTCTAACGATCCAAATCCTACTTTATCTAGTGCTTTTGGAACTTCACAAGATTTATCAAATCCCGCAGCTAATCCGATTGGATTTTCAAAATGTATACCTTTGATGCTTTGAGATAATATAGGGTTCCTATAATGAAATAATTTTTCGAGTATTGGCAGCAATTTAGTGTACTTTTGAGGGATTTTAAGGGCATTAATCGTCATACCGTGTGCTTTTTCAGGGTCTAATTGAAATAAAATAGGTTTAATTAACTTATACATGTTGTAATCGCTCCATTTGTTTAAATTAGTAGTAGATGAAAATATATGTCTTTAATAGACTAGCATTTTAGTATTCATATGCCTAGTATAAATAAGAAATATTAATATAACCTTCAAATTATTAGAGAAGACACTGATTTTGATTAAATTTTAAATAAAACGGTAATAGTACAATGATGTGATGGAATAATGGAGGGATATTTTTATGAAAAAACAATGGCAATCACAATTACCATTAGACAATATAGAGTCTATTGTACCAGTAAGCGGTGGAGACGTTAACGAAGCCTATCGCGTAGAAACATCTCAAAAGCCATATTTTTTATTAGTACAACGTCAGAGAAGTAAAGCCTTTTTTGATGCAGAAGTTGCTGGCCTCAATTTGTTTGAAAAAGCTGGAATTACTGCGCCAATAGTCATTGATAGTGGTGAAATCGATGGAGATGCCTATCTTTTGCTAAGTTTTTTAAATGAAGGAAACCAAGGTAGCCAAGCTGAACTTGGAGAATTGGTAGCTAAATTGCATCAACAACAGCAGCCAGATGGCAAGTTTGGTTTTGATTTACCTTATGAAGGCGGTGATGTATCATTCGACAATGATTGGTCTGATAGTTGGACGACCATATTTGTTGAACGTCGTTTAGATCATTTAAAAGATAGATTAGTAGATCAAGGTTTATGGATAGAGGAAGATGTACAAACTTATCATAGAGTGCGGGAAGTAATTGTAAGTGCGTTGAGTGACCATACAAGTAAACCCTCATTATTGCACGGTGATTTGTGGGGTGGTAATTATATGTTTTTAGAAAATGGTCAACCTGCATTGTTTGATCCGGCACCACTATATGGTGATAGAGAATTTGATTTAGGTATAACTACTGTGTTTGGTGGCTTTACTCAAGCTTTTTATGATTCCTATAATAAGCATTATCCTTTAAGTAAAGGTGCCAATGAACGACTAGAATTTTATCGTTTGTATTTATTAATGGTGCATTTACTGAAATTTGGAAGTATGTATGCGGGCAGTGTAGATCGATCCATGGAAACCATATTAAATAGTTAAACGTAGAAAAGATGCTTCTTTGTTGTTATATAGTTTTGTTACACATTGCTTTCATTACAAATATTTCAGCTTAAAAAGTGTTAGAAAGCATCAACCCTTTAAAATGAAAAGATAAGTATAAAATATGATGAACAAACTCATTAATACGTTTCAATTTAATGGTTATATAGAAAACCCGTCAAGTATCATTTGCTTGACGGGTTTTTTATTAATCTAAATTTAGTGTGCCCATTTCTTCACGCAATTTATAAACTTTATCAGGTGTAACATCTTCACCTAAAGGATCTACAACTTTTAAAGTAGAAAATGTGTTAACGACTTGGCCGCGAATCATTTGAAGATATTCTTGTCTTAACACGTGTTGCTCTTGTTTTTCTTCTACACTCAAAGTTTGCACTTTTTCTTTGTTTGCTAATTGGTTAATTCTATCTAGTAGTTTCATAAATTTTGTCCTCCTGTAAATGTCGAGGTGGAAAGTGTGGAATAATTTCATTACCGACCTCTGTTAATATTTCTTTATAAGTTCTGTCGTTGGCTATAAACTGCAACATTATATGATTGGTTCCGATACGTTCATACGCTTTTAGGATGTTTAACAAAGTGTTTCTTCCTAGGCGATAACCACCTTTAATCGGCTTTACAAGTTCATTCGGATTAACTGATAAATCAATTACCAAAGGATGCATAAAGGGTTTGAATGTATTGTTTTGATGCCATTGCTGTAATAAAGCTTTTTGTTGTTGGAAAGGTTGAGGATAAAATAACCAACCATCCACATGTGTTTTTAACCAATCAATATGTTGTTTGGCGTATCCTGTTGCGAACATAGGAATATGCTTATGCTTTGGTAATACTTGTAAGCCAGAATCTTCGTACAGTTCAAATAAAGTATTTGACGTTTGTGGTGATGATGATTGCCATAATTCTTTTAAAGATGACACAGCTGATTGAAAATGTTGACTTAGATCGTTTGGATTGATTTTAAAAGTTGGAAATTCAAATTGACGATCTCCAGTAGCAATCCCTAATAACAATCGCTCGTTTGATATTAAATCAAGAGAGGCAGATGCTTTAGCAATATGCACAGGATGACGTAATGTTGCAACAATACTAGATGTTCCGAGAGCGATTTTGGATGTGTTGGCAGCGATGAAAGTTAAAAACACAAACGGATCGTAGTTTGTCGTTACATTACCAAGGTGCGGACTATATAAAGGATTATCTCGCACAAATAAGCTTGTGAATCCAAGTTTTTCAGCATATTGAACTAATGCTATTTGTTGATCAATTGGCAATGCGATATTTTCAGGATCATCAAAGGGTAACATTAATCCTAAGGTTAAATGTTCCTGTTGAAAAGTTCTTTGAAAACCATTGTGTGTTTGAATTGTTGTCACGTCTATCCCTCCTCTTCAATTAAATTAAACAACGACTGTAAACTAAGTAACACTTGTTGTTTAGATAAATTATATGGCATGATTTATTATAATGCAAACAACATGTTTATAAATTCATTGTATAAGCGACAAAGTGAGCAATATGTTGTTTAAATCACATAATTAATGTACTAAGTAATAATTGATTAAAATCTTAAAATTCTGTAAATTTAAAAAGTAATATTTTTTAATAGGAGGTAGGTTTTGTTGAAAAACATATTAGTCGGCATCATTATAGGTACATTATTATTTTTATCAAGCACTATCAATGCTGAGGCACAAGCACAAAATCAAAATGATACTATGAAAAGTTCGCAACAGACTAATGAGAGGAATCAAATAGGTACTGCCACACCAAGAGTCATGCTACCAGGTGAAAATAGACATCAAATTGAAAATACTCAATCTGGTCATTACCAATCCATTGGCTACATAGAAAAAGGAGAAACAATCGCTACTGGTGTGGTTGTTGGTAAAAATACAGTATTGACGAATAAGCATGTAGTAAATAACGGTAATGGAAAGCTATCATTTGCACCTGCTGCTGAAAATGAAAATAGTTTTCCGTATGGTACATTTACAGAAAAAGAAGTGGTAGCCTATCCTGGAGATGCTGACTTAGTACTAGTTCATTTTAATAAAAATGGTGAAGGGCAGTCAGTTGGAGATGTTGTGACACCTGCCACAATTGGTGAAACTAGTACTGTGTCTAGTAATGATCCAATAACAGTTACAGGTTATCCAGGTGACAAACCTTTAGCAACGATGTGGGAAAGTTCGGGTAAAGTCATAAGTAATAATGACAGTATATTAACATATAGTGCCAGCACATTTGGGGGAAACTCAGGCTCGCCTGTCTTTAATGCAAATAATGAATTAATTGGTCTACATTACGGTGGTATAGAAGGAGAAAGCAATAATGCAGTAGCGATTACAGGTGAAGTATTGGAATTTATCAATGATCACAATGTTTAAACATTTATTTTACTTAAATAAATTAAGCCCCTCGTTAAATAAGTTACGATAACTTATTTAACGAGGGGCATATGAATGATTAAAGCATAACTATTTTCATTGTCCAAACGCATTGTGCGAATTATTTTTGATTTGAAAGTTGGGATGTAATGAAGGGTAATGACTTGTTGATGTATGATTCAGCAGGTAAATTACTCGAATGGAACCAATGTTTAGCGATGCCGTATAATCCCCATGATAGAAAACGTGCACTTGTAGCAAGTGTCTCTCTATCTATATCTTTGTGTTCATCAGACATTAATTTTAAAAAAATATCTTCTAATTCTTCTTTAATTCTTTTCTCGACAATTTCCCCATATGCTTCACTATTTAGACGGCACTCTTCATGAGTATCTTGGATATAACTAGTAATTGTAATAAAACATTGGCACAGTGCTTTTTCATTTAATTCTGCAACCATATTGAGCGATTGATTTAAATTTTTTAAGATTGTTTCAGACAGTGTATATTCCATGATGTCATATTTATCGTAAAAATGAGCATAAAAGGTAGCGCGATTGACAGTGGCACGTTCGGTAATATCTTTAACCGTAATTGATACTAACTTTTTTTCTTTTGCAATTTCACGAAAAGCGTCCATTAATAATTTTTTAGTTCTTATAATACGGGGATCTATATGAGTATGAGTCAATTAATTACACCTCTATATTTGTTATTATCATTAGACAAATTATCTTGCTTTACGAACAAGTTGTCAATTAACATAACTGGCTTTGATTTTATTTCAATTCTATTTTACGATCATTTATTTTACTATTTACAAAACAATAAATGATGATACCTAATATGATGATCATAATACCAACAATACTTAACATATTTGGTAACGCTAAGCCTAAAAGTAACATTTCGCCAATTAATGTAAAAACGATTTCCATCGCTTGTGTCGCTTCAACAGCAGCTAACTTAGTTTGGTTATGTTTCACTATATTCGTTGCATAGAAGAATAATGTTGTTGCTATGATACCAGAGAAAATCGCAACTAAAAAAGTTTGCGTGATTTGATTTGAAGAGGGTAGCCCTTGAGTAGCTACTCCAATCAGAAAAATAATCAACCATAATGGTAAGGTGACTAAGGTCATGCCATATATCCGTTCGATCGTATTTAAATCGTTGCCAACAACCACCATCATTTTACGATTGCCTAAAGGGTAACAAAATGCTGCAATCATCAACGGTATGACAGATAATAGGAAAATATGTAATTCTATATTCGAAATGTGCGGAATTTGTACAATGATAACACCTAATATCATAATGCTAGATGTAGCAAGTGAACGCCACGGGATACGTTCTCTCATTTTGATTGTGGATTGTCCTTGTTGTATATATGTGTAGAAAAATGGAGCTGTAAAAAGACCGCAAATAATGGTTAATTGCCATGTCGCAGAAATAAGCCAACCTGGGCTATAATTTGATACAAAAGTTATGGGTACATAAAAAAAGACAAAACCAAGTGAACTCCACAATAACCACCTGAAAAAATTTTGCTTAATATGCAATAAAATAATATGGTGACGCCCTTTACGGTTCCAAATAACCATCATTAACAAAAAAGGGAACATAAAAATAAAGCGTAGTGACGCACTAAAAAGCCAACTGCCACCTTCACTAGACATTGCATGATTTAGTATGAATGTAATAGAAAAAAAGAAAGCAGCTAATATACCAATTAAAATTGCTTGCATTAAAGACCACCTCAAGTTGTGTAATGATACTAACTTACCAGTTTTTTTAAATGCAGCAAACATAATTCATACAAAAAATGTGATATTTCTATAAAATTATGTGAATTTTCGGAAAATAAAAAGCAAAACCATTAGAAAAGTAGTATGATAAGTTTAACAGTAGTAAAAAAATAAAGCTTAATAAATGAAACAATGCCGTTGTAATTAGAGTAGTGATGTTAAATGATAAAATATTTACTACAAAATAATACTTAGATAAAATTGATTTTATTCATATTTAATATACATAAGACGATTGGAGTGTGTTAAATGACTAAAAAGATAATCATGGATTGTGATCCAGGTCATGATGATGCGATAGCTTTAATTCTAGCAGGTGCGAAATATAGTACACTTGATATATTGGCCGTGACCACTGTAGCAGGAAACCAAGCAGTTGAAAAAAACACCAAAAATGCACTTAATGTATTAGAAGTTATGGGAAGACGAGATATTGAAGTATCTGTAGGTGCTTCGCGTCCACTCATAAAACCTGCTTCCTTCGCTTCGGAAATTCACGGCGATTCGGGATTAGATGGACCTAAATTACCTGAAGTGCCATCGTTGAAACCAACTCAATATCACGCTGCAGATGTAATTATTAAGACATTAAAACATAGCGCTGGTCCTGTAACAATTGTTGCAACAGGTCCACTTACAAATGTTGCGACTGCATTAATCAAAGACCCTAGTATTGCTCAATCAATTGATTCTATTACAATTATGGGAGGTGGCACTTTCGGAAATTGGACGCCTACCGCTGAATTTAATATTTGGGTGGATGCAGAAGCTGCTAAACGAGTATTTGAAAGTGGTGTTAACATAAATGTTTTTGGGTTAGATGTGACTCATCAGGTCTTAGCAACAGATGAAGTAATTCAAAGATTTAGTAGCATTGATAATAAAATATCTAAATTTGTTGTTGAACTACTAGAATTTTTCAAATCTACTTATAAAACACATTTTAATATGGATGGGGGTCCTATTCATGATGCGTGTACAATTTTATACTTATTGCAACCTGACTTATTTACTATGCAGCAGACACACATCGACATAGAACATCAAAGTTCGCTCACATACGGTACAATGTCAGTCGACTTAAATAATGTCACAAACAAAGAAAAAAATGCATATTTTGCTACGGCTGTAGATGTTGAACGTGTTTGGACTTTGATGGAACATATGTTAAAAAGTTATAACGTGTAAGCTGAATTATGGATAGCCATTATTCTCTAAATTTTGAAAATATTGATTTGTAACATTTGTAAGAGCTTAGAGATAAGTTTTTTTGAATTCTGTTAATACGATAAAGAAAAGTATGGAATATAAGTATTTGTCACTAAAAATAAACGTCAATTTCTAGCACAGCAATATAGAAATTGACGTTTTCTTTATGTTAATGATATAAAATTTTCGTGTTTGACTTGAGTAAATCTATATTGCAAAAGTTGTTTTAATATTTTCATTACAGTTATTTAATACGAAAGTATGAGATGATTTTAAGTTGAATAATTAGCAAAATACAGATAAAAGCATTTATTATGATATTAATATCATAATTTAAAAGGTGAATCGGATAGTGAAAAATACATTTAAAACGATATTATTATTAGTTATTGTATTAGTGCCGTTAATACTATTATTAACAAATATAGATACTGTACAACGATATGTAAGAGAAAATTTAGTACAACAAAATGATGGAAATAAAGATAGTGGAAAGAAAGATAGAAGCATTTTTAATATAAGTAGAGAGACTGAATCTTTTGGTGATTATAAATATAATGACTTCGACGGTAAACACTATGGCATTGATTATGGCATAGCTAAAAACACGCCAGTAACTGCAGCGACAGATGGTAAAGTAACCAGAACTTTTGAAAATGATTTAGGTGGCAAAGTAGTGCAGATTATGGAAGAAGATGGTGTACATCATCAATGGTATATGCATTTAAATGAATTTAAAGTGGAACCTGGTGAAAAAGTTAAAGCTGGAAAAATCATTGCACTTTCTGGTAATACTGGTTCTCAAACTTCAGGGCCGCATCTACATTTTCAAAGAATGGAAGGTGGCGTTGGAAATGAGTATGCGGAAAACCCTAGAAAATTTATAGAATCGTTACCTAATGGTGAAGAGAGTCTGTATAAGAAATAATTGTTGAGAAAATGTATTATTCCATCCACGCTTTATCCTAATAATGCGATGTTACCGTAGTGATAGCGTAACGTAATATAGAATGATTTTAGTTATAATTAAAATATTAAGCTCAACGTATTACGAAGATGATTCGTCTAAAAGTGAGTCAATAGAGTCGTAATTTAATAAATTTTGATGAATTGCTTCCCATAAATAAAACGCCCCATATGAAGCATATGGATGCCATCGTTTTGCACATAGAGAGAGTTGTTTTTTTCTTTCAGCGTTTGAAGTTTGATAAAGCCATTGAGCAGCTCTCTGTAACCCCACATCAAAAATAGGCAGTATATTGTCACGCTTTAATGTAAATATTAAAAATATTTCTGATGTCCAACGACCAATACCTTTGACCTGTGTTAAAACTTGTTTTACAGTTTCATCATCTAATTCATGTAAATTAGTAAAATCGAGTTTATTTTGTTCTATATGCACTAGCAAATTTTGAATGTAGTTTATTTTAGTTTTAGAAAGACCTATGTGTTTCATTTGTGCTTCAGATAAATTTAACACCGATGCAACACCCCATTGATTGTGGATTGCTTCCGAAAATCTTTGGAAAATTGCTGAAGCGGCAGTATTGGTAATTTGCTGTCCAATGATAGAACGAATTAACGATTTTAGCGGATTAGGGCGCAGTGTTATTTCTACATTGCCAATTTGTCTTATAAGTTTTGCAAGGGTCTCGTCTTGGCGCATGAGTGTCTGGACAGGTGAATCATTTATGTCGATATGCCATTGAGCCATCATATTCACACCTTATTGTAATAATTGTTGTAGCACAACCGCTTGATTATGTTTTTCATCTTTTGCACCATAAAGCAAAATGACATCTTGTTTACTGTTAGCAACAATATCTTGTAATTCATTAAAAGCTTCTTTTTGATCGTTATTTTCACGCAATTCTTTCTCGTATTTTTCTTTAAATGCAGCGTAAAGTTGAGGATCGTGATTAAACCATTTTCTTAATTCGGATGTTGGTGCAATGTTTTTTAGCCAATGATCTAAATTAGCTTGATCTTTTGAGATTCCTCGTGGCCAAACGCGGTCTACAAGTATGCGTACGCCTTCTTTAAGTGGTTTTTCATAAATACGTTGTATTTGAATAGTCATAAAAAGCTCCTTTACTCTTAATAATTCAATTATTTTTCTATAGCCTAAAACGTAATATTAAAAACATTAGAACTCATATATTTTAACTGAAAGGGTATAGATAAATATAATGTTGAAAAGGAGATTTTAATATGACAAATTTTGATCAAGTTCAACCACCTGAACAATTTAAATATCGCAGTAATGCAGTACTTATTAAAAATTATTATGAATTTACTTGTGATAATCGAATATATTTTAGTCAAACAGCGCACAAAGATTTAGCCAATCAACACTATAAGTTCAATATTGAAATTTTATCTAAAATAAACGATACTGGATTGGCATTAGATTTTAATGAAGTCGATAAAATATATAATAAACAAATCGCAACTTATTTGGATGGTCAACTCGTTAATGAAACATTACCATCTATGAATACAACAGCCGAAAATATTGCCTTTTGGATATGGGAGCAATTTGAGCAACACTTGCCAGAAGAAAACACACTTCAAAAACTAGAATTTTTTGAGAATGCAACGCAAGGTCTCGTATTGACGCGTGAATTGATGGAAGCAAAATAAAATGTTTTTAACAATATGATTTAACAAACACGACGTGCGTATTGGAACATAACAATTACTTTCGACATTAGCGCTAAATATTATTTTAAAAAGCAATGAAAGTCTACGGATAGACAAGTTCATTAAAAAGCAATGGACGTCTATCCGTTTTTTTTTTGCAATTTTTGTGTTTAGTGGACATAAGGAATGAATTGGAAATTGTAATGATATGATTAACTGTATTTTTTATATAAAGTATACAAAATAAATATTCTGAAAATTGCGATAATATGGTATATTTTATTTATCACAACATAGGAGGCACACAATGATCAAAGTAAGTCCGAAACAATTTATTAATAATGTATTATCTGGCGTAGCAATTGCAATTGTTGCTGGGCTCATACCTAATGCTATTTTAGGTGAGGTATTTAAACTTTTAGCGCCGAAATATGCTGTTTTTGAATCTTTACTACAGGTTGTTTTAGGTATTCAATTTACAGTTCCACTATTGGTAGGAGCTTTGATTGCAATGCGCTTTAGTTTAACGCCTTTAGCGACAGCTGTAGTTGCTAGTTCGGCTTTTGTCGGAAGTGGTGTGGCACAATTTAAAGATGGTGTGTGGGTACTTGCCGGCGTGGGAGATTTGATTAATACAATGATAACAGCAGCAGTTGCGGTATTTTTAATATTGGTAATCGGTGAACGTTTTGGTAGTCTAACATTGATTATTTTACCGACAATCGTTGGTGTTATTTCAGGTTTGGTTGGTTTGACGTTATTGCCATACATACAATTAATTACGACTGGTATTGGTAACTTAGTTAATACATTTACAGAATTACAACCCATAATTATGTCAATGCTTATTGCACTTGTCTTTAGTTTTATAATCATTTCACCAATTTCTACAGTGGCTACAGCACTAGCCATTGGTATTAGTGGTTTAGCAGCAGGTTCAGCCTCATTAGGCATTGTAGCATGTGAAGGTGTTCTCGTCGCAGGTACGATGAAAATAAACAGATCAGGCGTACCTATTACAATATTTTTAGGTGGTGTTAAAATGATGATTCCCAATATGGTTCGACACCCTATTATTTTATTACCCATCTTCACCAATGCGATTATCACTGGATTTTTTGGCGCGTTGTTAGGTATTGCTGGTACCAAAGAATCTGCTGGTTTTGGTATTATTGGGTTGGTAGGTCCCATCAGCGCATTTAAACATATGGAAGCCCCATTACTACTTAATCTATTATATGTATTTATCGCATTTTTTGTCGTTCCGTTTATGATAGGTTTCTTAATTCATATATTCTATATGAAAGTTTTGAAATTATATGATAAAGAAGTATTTAAGTTCCTAGCATAAAATAAGTGAAGATATAGATTTGCTTATTGTAATATATTAAAAATGCGCATTATCAATATATAAGTAAAAAGATTAAAAAGGCCTCAAATCAAAGGCCTTTTTAATTTTGCACAAAATAATTTGCAAGTATGACCCCAATATATAAAAAATGTATCGAAATATATTGTTACAGTTATGTAACAATAAGGTTGTTTGTAATTTTTCAGACTATATAAAAAATGAAGCAAATCAAGAGATAACATTCTTTTATATCAATAATTATAAATAATAAAAGCAAAATTGATTATTTGAGAATGTTGTATAAAGCAATTACAAAAGATTGCAATGTTACAAATCAGAATAATTTTTGTAAAGTTTTGTTATGTAAGTGTAATATGATTGATAAAAATATATGGTATATTAACTATGGTCAAAAAACAAAACATAAAATTTAAAGAATTTTAGCAAATACGACAAAAAAATTATCGAAAATATATTTTATTAAAAATTAAATTTGGAGGATTTATTTTATTATGAAAAAATCAATTTTAGCTTCATCATTAGCAGTAGCATTAGGCGTAACAGGATATGCAGCAGCATCTGACAACAATCAAGCTCACGCTTCAGAACAAAACATCGACAAAGCACATTTAGCAGAATTAGCATTAAATGGTTCAGCTGAATTAGATCAAAAACCATTACACGCTGGTGCATATAACTACAATTTTGTACTAGGTGGTAACGAGTTTACTTTTACATCTGACGGTAACACATGGTCATGGGAATACCATGCAGTTGGTGCGCAAGCTTCAACACCTAATACTACACAAGATGTAAGTTCAGAAGTAAGTGTCAACACAAATGAAAAATCAGCAAGTGAAGTACGTTCACAACAATCATATACTGCTCCAGCAGCAGTAGAAGCACCAAAAGCTTCAGCAACTACAAATGTTAAAACAGCACAAACAAGTGCAGCTACGCAAACATATAAAACAGCTCAAGCATCTGCGGCTTCAACTGGTGGATCAGTTAAAGCACAATTCTTAGCTGCTGGTGGATCAGAAGCTATGTGGAATTCAATTGTAATGCCTGAATCAAGTGGTAATCCAAATGCGGTTAACCCAGCAGGATATAGAGGCTTAGGTCAAACTAAGGAATCATGGGGTACTGGTTCAGTAGCTGATCAAACTAAAGGTATGTTAAACTACGCTAAACAACGTTACGGTTCTGAAGCAGCAGCGTTAGAATTCCGTAAAAACCACGGTTGGTGGTAAAATCTATAGCACTGAACGTGTTGTGTTTGGTGATATAGATAAGAGTGACTCGCTTGAGTCACTCTTTTTTTATATTGACATGTTAGAATATTCTGATAAAATTAATATTAATTTAATTATAAAGTGACTTATCCAGAGAAGTGGAGGGACTTGACCCGTTGAAACTTCAGCAACAGACTTATCTATAATCATAAGTACTGTGCTACATTCAACAAGTGGAATACTTGATAGATAAGTGTCATGTGAGAGCTATATGTCACTTATGAGGCATATAGTTTTTTATTTTAAGGAGGACTTTTAATGGTAATATCAGATCGGTTATCACAAATTCCGGATAGTTACTTTGGTAAAACGATGGGACGTAAAATAGAGCCCGGGCCATTACCGTTGATTAATATGGCCGTAGGTATACCTGATGGCGCAACGCCTAAAGGTATCCTTGATTGCTACGCAGAAGCCATCTATAAACCTGAAAATCAAAAATACGTCGCTTTTCATGGGAAAGAAACATTCAAACAAGCAATCTTCGATTTTTATAAAAGACAATATGATGTTGAATTAGATAAGGATGAAGAAGTCTGTATTCTATATGGTACGAAAAACGGCTTAGTCGCTTTGCCTACATGTATCGTTAATCCGGGTGAAAATGTGCTGCTTCCCGATCCAGGTTATACAGATTATTTAGCAGGTGTATTGTTGGCAGATGCTAAGCCACAACCACTTGTGTTAAAGCCACCTTATTATTTACCACAATGGCATATGATAGATAAAGACGTCTTATTGAATACACGCTTAGTTTATCTAACTTATCCAAATAACCCTACAGGTTCAGTTGCTACAAAAGATGTATTTGATAAAGCAATTGCACAATTTCAAGGCACAAAAACTAAAATTGTTCATGATTTTGCCTACAGTGCATTTGGCTTTGATTATAAAAATCCAAGTATTTTACAATCAAAGGGTGCTAAAGACCTAGCAATAGAAGTGTTTTCTTTATCAAAAGGATATAATATGTCAGGTTTTAGAGTTGGTTTTGCTGTAGGGAATAAAGATATGATACAAGCATTAAAAAAATATCAAACACATACGCATGCTGGTATGTTTGGTGCACTGCAAGACGCGGCTACATTTGCTTTAAATCATTATGATGATTTTCTTGTGAGACAAAATGAAATTTTTAAAGTCCGCAGAGATAAGTTCACAGCTAAATTGAATGAAGCAGGTATCCCATTTGAGCCGATGAATGGTGGCATATTTTTATGGTTAAAAACACCTAAACATTATGATGGTGAAACGTTTGAAACATATTTATTAAAAGAAAAGTCCATTTTGGTTGCGCCAGGTATTCCATTTGGTGAACATGGGCAGAACTATGTACGTATTTCATTAGCAGTGGATGATGATAGCTTAATGGAAGCGGCAGAACGCATTCAATCATTAAAACATTTATATGAAGCAGAATAGGAGTGAAATGATCAATGAAAAGCATTAAACTTTTTGGTGTCAGAGAAGAAGATATCCCTTTTATTAATGAATGGTCAGAAAAAAATCAGGTGAAAGTAGATTTAGATAGTGACATATTATCTTTGGAAACAGTAGATCGTGTTAAAGGTTTTGATGGGGTATCGTTGTCACAACAAATTGAATTAGATGAAGTAGTGTATCAGAAATTACATGATTATGGTATTAAGCAAATTGCTCAGAGAAGTGCTGGCTTTGATAGTTATAATCTTGAGTTAGCTAAGCAATATGAACTAGTTATAACCAATGTACCTTCTTATTCTCCGCATTCTATCGCTGAATATACTGTGTCTCAAGCATTAAATTTAATTAGAAATTTTAATGATATACAAAATAAAACTGCAGCATATGATTTTAGATGGCAACCGAGTATTTTGTCACGTTCTATAAAAGATTTAAAAGTTGCAGTTATTGGTACAGGTCGTATTGGTTCTATTGTAGGTAAGATTTTTGCAGAAGGTTTTGGTTCAGAAGTAGTAGCATATGATATTGAACCTCAAGTCTCATGTGAAGCGTATTTAACATATAAAGAAAGTATGAGTGAGGCGATTAAAGATGCAGATATTGTAACTGTACATATTCCAGCGACAAAGGAAAATACATATTTATTTAATGAGGCAGTATTTACAGAAATGAAAACAGGTGCCGTGTTTATTAATTGTGCGCGCGGTACGATTGTTGATACAAAAGCCCTTATAGATGCATTAAATAGTGGGAAAATAATAGGTGCAGCATTAGATACTTATGAAGGTGAGAAAGGGCTATTCCCAAGTGATCAACGCAATACACAATTAGATGATGCAATATTAATTGAATTGATAGAACGACAAGATGTCATTCTATCTCCACATATTGCTTTTTATACAGATGCAGCTGTAAAAAATCTTATTGTAGATGCGCTAGATGCAACATTAGAGGTAATATATACTGGTGATAGTAAGCTTCGTGTTAATTAAATATGTAATATAAAAATAGGGCTAAGACGTTTGATTTCGTCTCAGCCCTCATTTTTTGAATGTGCAGGTTATTTAGCATCATAGCCTTGATCTTCGATAGCATCTTTCATGCTTATCATTGTAACTTTATTATCGTCAAAATCAACTTCAACATTACCAGCATCAAGGTTCACATCAGCCGTTGATACGCCATCTAGATTTGTAAGTGCAGATTCTACTGCCTGTTTACAATGATCACAGCTCATGCCATCAACTTTAATTGTTTCTGTTGCCATAGGAATCACCTCCTTAAATCAAGGATGTTTATTATTATTATTATTACAAAGTTGCGTTATAATTTCATTCGTTTTAATCTGAGTGAATTTGTTACCACACTTACTGAGCTTAATGCCATTGCTGCGCCAGCTACCCAAGGTGCAAGTAAACCTAAAGCTGCGATAGGAATACCAGCAACGTTATAGCCGAATGCCCAAAATAAGTTTTGTCTGATATTACTTATCGTTGAATTACTGGCTTTGATTGCTTTAGGAATTAATAATAATTCTCCGCCTAAAATTGTAACATCAGCTGCCTCTATTGCTACTTCTGTACCTGTTCCAATAGCAATACCGATATCTGCTCGAACTAGTGCTGGTGCGTCATTAACGCCATCTCCAACCATAGCAACAATTTTATCATTATCTTGAAGTTCTTTGATTTTTGAGGCTTTTTCTTCTGGTAATACTTCTGCAATTACAGCGTCTATACCTACTTGTTTAGCAATTGCTTGTGCTGTTCGCGCGTTATCTCCTGTAAGCATTGTTACGGAAATACCTAATTCGTGCAATTGTTGAATCGCTTCGTTGGCAGAATCTTTGACTGTATCGGCGACGGCAATCACACCTTGTAGTGTTTGATTAATAGCAATGAGCATTGCCGTTTTACCTTCGTATTCATATTTGACTAAATTATCTTCATACTTTGAAACATCAATATGAGCAGCTTTCATGAATTTACGTGTGCCGACTAATACGTCTTGGTTATGAATCATTGCTTGAATACCATGTCCTGGCACTGCTTCGAAAGATGCTGTTTCTAATAAATCGATGCCTTTATCATTTGCATAACTGACGATTGCTTCAGCTAGTGGATGTTCAGAATCTTTTTCTGCACTAGCTAAAAGTTGTAGTGTTTCATCATTACCATCAAAGTCCGTCACAATTGGTTTACCGTTTGTGATAGTTCCTGTTTTATCAAGAACGACTGTATCAATTTGGTGTGTACGTTCTATGTGCTCGCCACCTTTAAATAAAATACCATTTTCAGCAGCCTTGCCAGTACCCACCATAATTGAAGTAGGTGTTGCGAGACCTAATGCACATGGACAAGCTATCACTAATACAGCGATTGCTGCTACAAGTGCAGGTTCGAATTGACCAGTTTGGACAAAAGCAATCCAAATGATAAA
Source organism: Staphylococcus sp. GDY8P198P (assembly GCF_017891615.1). Classification (NCBI taxonomy): domain Bacteria; kingdom Bacillati; phylum Bacillota; class Bacilli; order Caryophanales; family Staphylococcaceae; genus Staphylococcus; species Staphylococcus sp. GDY8P198P. The sequence goes on along the minus strand of NZ_JAESJQ010000005.1, from coordinate 421,850 downwards.
TGTGAGTATAGCAATACCTACGACAATAGGGACAAAGTAGCCAGAAATCGTATCAGCTAAACGCTGTATAGGTGCTTTTGAACCTTGAGCATCTTCAACTACTTTAATAATAGAAGATAAAGCAGTGTCTTTTCCTACTTTCGTTGCTTCTATTGTAATGGTACCATTTTTATTCATTGTTGATCCTATCACATTATCGTTTAATGTTTTTTCAACAGGAATAGATTCACCAGTTAACATAGATTCGTCTATCGCAGTCATACCTTTGATTACTTGTCCGTCTACTGGTATTTTTTCTCCTGGTTTTACTTGTATATAATCTCCGACAACAACTTCACTTAGTGGCACCATTTGTTCTTTGCCATTTCTGATTATACGTGCTTCTTTTGCTTGTAAACTTAACAATTCGCTTAAAGCATTTGTAGTTTGTGTTTTGGCACGGCTTTCCAAATATTTACCGAATAAGATAAGTGTTATTAATACAGCACTCGTTTCAAAATACAGATGAGGTGTATCATTTGTATGGTTCAACCATTTTATCATTTCATAAATACTATAAAAGAATGCGGCACTCGTACCTAACGCGACTAATACATCCATATTGGCTGAACCATTTCGCAGATTTTTATAAGCACCTACATAGAACTGCCAACCAATAATAAATTGAACAGGTGTAGCTAATATGAATTGAAACCAGGGATTCATTAAGAAACTAGGTAATGGTAGTCCGAATAAATGGATAAACATCGTCAATAGTAAAGGTAAAGAAAGTATGGCTGAAACAATTAATTTGTTTCGTTTTCCTTTTAACTCTTGTGCTTTTCGTGAATTTTTTTCTGAAGGGGCTACTTTGGTTTTTGCATCATAGCCGATGTTTTGTATTTTTTTTATCAATTCATCTATAGATGTCACTTCTGGATTATAATTAATCGTTGCATTTTCGGTTGTGAGGTTGACGTTTGCTTGTTCAACACCGTCAGTGCGGTTAAGTACTTTTTCAATACGATTTGAACATGCGGCGCAAGTCATACCAATGACATCTAAATCAGCTTTTTCAGTGACAACATCATAACCTGTATCTTTAATTTTTTGAGTTAAAGCATCTAGTGAAGTATTATCTGAATTATATTCAATCGTTGCTTTCTCAGTTGTAACATTGACATTTGCTTTGACATCTTCCATTTTATTTAAATTCTTTTCGATGCGGTTCGCGCATGCAGCACAAGTCATGCCTGTAATACCTAATGTCGTTTTTTTGTTGTTATCCATCTCAGTGAATGCCTCCTTTTGCTTCATAGATTTATAATGAATCGTTATTTGTATGTCATCTGTTAAATTTAATATACCCCCTGTAGGTATAAAAGTCAATGTGTTTGTTTGGAATAAAATAAGCTAACATCAGTATGTATGTAACAAGTGATGTTAGCTTATGATTTAAATCAAAGTTATATTAGATGCTGCTGATTAACTTTGCTGAGTTCAGAAACAATTTTACGGCTGTCTTTATTAAGATGTTGTACATAAATCATATTGTTTTTCTTTTTATAATTTTCTATCAAGGTATCTACTGCATTAACAGCTGAATCATCCCATAAATGTGCTTGGCTAAAATCGAGATAAATTGTTTTATCGCTTATTTCTAAATCTAATTGGTTCATTAAGGAATCGATAGATACAAAGAAAATTTGACCTTCAATTTTATAATAGATGTGATGATCGCGTTCCTCATATTGAACAGAGACATTGGATATCTTTGTAGCAAAACATAATGCACTGACAATAACGCCAACGATGACGCCGAGCGCTAGGTTACTTGTGAACAATACGATAACTACCGTTAGCATCATCACAAATGCATCAGAACGTGGGGCTTTTTGTATAAATTTAAACGATTGCCAATTAAATGTACCTACAGAAACCATCACCATAATGCCGGCCAAAATTGGCATTGGAATTTCAACAACCCAGTCACCAAAGACCATAATCAAGATGATTAAAAACACACCCGCTGTAAATGTGGAAAGACGTGTGGTTGCACCTGAACGCACATTAATAACCGATTGCCCAATCATAGCACAACCACCCATTGCACCGAAAAAGCCTGTGATAAAGTTTGCGATACCTTGTCCACGAGCTTCTTGGTTTTTATTACTATAACTATCAGTCGCTTGATCGACGATGCGTGACGTTAATAAACTTTCTACAAGACCTACAATTGCCATTGATATGGAATATGGGAATATAATTTTAAAAGTTTCCATGTTAAATGGTACATCGGGGATTAATAAATGCGGTAAACTTTTTTTGATTTCGCCTAAATCTCCAACTGTTTTAACATCTACACCAGTAACTAAATAGACGATCGTTAATACGACGATAGCAATTAATGGTGCAGGTATACGATTGAACACACGAGGTAATAAATAAATAATTAATAATGTGATGATTACAAATAAATATGTAGGTAATGAAATACCAAAGATATGTTTAAGTTGTGTCATAAATATCATTATAGCTAGTGCATTCACAAACCCAATCATCACAGAGTTTGGAATGAATTTCATCAGTCTACCTATTTTTAATAGACCAAAGATGATTTGAATGATGCCCATTAAAATGGTTGCAGCAAGTAAATATTGTATACCATGATCGCGTACTAATGGCACAATGACTAAAGCGACAGCACCTGTAGCGGCGGATATCATTGCGGGTCTACCTCCAACAAATGAAATGACGACAGCGATGATAAATGATGCATATAAACCGACCATTGGATCTACCCCTGCAATAATAGAGAATGAAATTGCTTCAGGAATTAATGCAAGTGCCACAACAATGCCTGCTAATATATTTGTTCCTGGTGCGGTGAGCCATTCTCTCTTTAATTTATTTAGCATAATTTGTGCTCCTTTATTAAAAGTCAATTTTAATAGTATAGCACATAGCATAAAAAAAGTTTATAGTACTTTATGACAAAAAAATTCAAAAATTATAATTTATTACGAAATAAAAATGTGACAGTTTTGTTATTTGAAATTATGTATTTGTTAGTAAAATCAAACGAGGAAATTAAATAAATTCGCTATGATAAAAATATAAATAAAAGTAAAGTGATTGAAGGAGTGTAATACATGTCTATTCTAAAAGTTGAAGGATTAACGAAAAATTATGGCAATAAACATAGAAAGCAAGAAGTACTAAAAGGTATAGATTTTACAATTGAAAAAGGTGAATTTGTAACAATCATGGGACCATCAGGTTCTGGTAAAACGACATTACTTAATGTGATCAGTTCCATTGATTATATAACGAGTGGTACAGTGGAAATTAATGGTCATCAAATTAATAAAATGAGTAATAAAGCATTAGCAGACTTCCGTAAAAAAGAAATAGGTTTTATTTTCCAAAATTATAGTGTACTTAATACATTAACTGTTAAAGAAAATATTATGTTACCACTATCTATTCAAAAATTATCTAAACAAGAAAAAGAACAAAATTATGACGAAGTTACTCAAGCATTAGGTATTAGTGAATTGGGTCATAAATATCCAAATGAAATATCTGGAGGACAACAACAACGTACTGCTGCAGCAAGAGCTTCAGTACATAAACCAGCTATTATTTTTGCGGATGAACCAACAGGTGCGTTAGATTCAAAAAGTGCACAAGATCTATTGAACCGTTTGGAAGAGTTAAACCAAAAAACAAATGCTACTATCGTTATGGTCACACACGATCCCGTTGCAGCAAGTTATTCAAATCGAGTCATCATGCTGAAAGATGGGGATATACATTCTGAAATATACCAAGGTGAGGATAGCAATCAAGCATTTTATAAAAATATCATTCACATGCAAACTGCCTTAGGTGGTGTGACAAATGAATTTTAATCAAATCGTCATCAAGAATTTAAGGAAAAATATTAGACATTATGCCATGTATTTATTTTCCTTAATTGTCAGTATCGTTTTATACTTTAGTTTTGTAACTTTAAAATACACTGACAGTATTAATAATGAACAATCATTAAAGACAATTCAAAAAGGTTCAGAAATTGGGGCAGTATTTTTATTCTTTATTATTGTTATATTTTTAATGTATGCGAATCAACTTTTTATTAAACGTAGAACAAGTGAATTTGCACTGTATCAATTGATTGGTTTAACAAGAAATAACATCATGAGAATGTTAGTCATTGAGCAAGCGATGATGCTGTTATTAACGAGTGTGATTGGCATGCTTATAGGTATATTTGGTTCGAAATTACTGTTGATGATTGTGCTCAAAGTATTAGACATTAATATGAGCGTATCATTAGCGTTTCAATTGCCAGCTGTAATGCAAACATTGATGCTTATTGTTGTGTCATTTATACTCATACTAATACAAAGTTTTATATTTTTACGTAAACGCAGTATTTTAATGATGATGAATGACAATGCACGCACGGAAGCAACCAAGTCTCAAATTACTGTGATGGAAATTATTTTTGGTGTATTAGGTATTGTGATGATTGGTGTTGGCTATTATATCTCTACAGAAATGTTTGGGAAGTTCATCAATATGATCGTCTATTCGCCATTTATCATTTTATTGTTAACGGTATTAGGTGCATATTTATTTTTCCGCAGTTCTGTTTCACTTATATTTAAAACGTTAAAACGTTCAAAAAGAGGTAACGTGTCAATCACTGATGTAGTGTTTACATCATCTATCATGCATAGAATGAAGAAAAATGCCTTATCATTAACTATTATTGCAACTATTTCAGCAGTAACCGTAACAGTATTATGCTTTGGTGCGATTAGTAAATCAACGATGGATGAAAATACAGAGTTAATGGCACCCCATGATTTAAATTTTACAGATAGTAAACAAGCAAAACAATTTGAAAGTAAATTAAAACAAGCAGATATAGATGTGACAAAAGATTATAAAGAAGTAGTGCGTGGTGACATATTAAAAGATCAAGTATTTCAAAAATCCAATATGGGGCGCATGGATAGCTTATTTGTAACGAGTAACCAATACTTTAACGATAAAGCAGTGACTGGAAATAAAGCGAAATTGATTAATTTAGCAGCCGGTAATGGAATAGTAAAATATGACTTAAATAAAGAGATTCAGTTGAAGAATAGCGATAAAGAAACATTTAAGGTAATTGGTGATAGTAGCAAAGCGACATTTATGAGTGAAATAAGTTATGGTGGTCCCGTATTACTCGTGAGCTCTGACAAATATGAGGAAATTAAACAGAGCAGTAATGAGACAAATAAGCAATATGGTTATGATTTGAAACATCATACGGATTTGACTAAAGCAACGAAAATTGCACAATCGATTGAACCAAGCATCCAATCACAAGGTATGATAAAACAAGAAATGAACGAGAGTGTCGGTATTTTATTATTTGTAACTTCATTTTTAGGTTTAGCATTTTTAGTGGCAGCAGGATGTATCATCTATATTAAACAAATGGACGAAACTGAAGATGAAATACCGAGTTTTCGTATTTTAAGAAAAATTGGTTATACGCATCAAGATATGTTGAAAGGACTAGGCTTAAAAGTTATTTTCAACTTTGGCTTACCTTTAGTTGTATCACTGATGCATGCATATTTTGCAGCAAAAGCTTTTATGGGACTCTATAATGCAACGAGTATGACACCTGTTTATATTGTCATGATTGTATATTCAATTGTGTATTGTATATTTGCAATTATGTCTTTTATACATTCAAGTCGAATAGTAAAACACTCAATTTAAACAATATAAAATTTAATAAATCATTTTAAATAAAATGCTGTGGATTAAGTTATGAACATATGACGTTATTCACAGCATTTTTTAAATATGTTTGTTGTTGTCTATTTGTGGTATGTATTACACGATAGAATTATTACACATGGGGGTATAATGATGAATTTATTAGAATTTCATAAGCAAATTAAAGGATATACACAAAATAAACAACCAGGTATCCAAAAAGATATGGATCCACAACCTATAACGGAAATGGAAGGATATAAAAGTGGTGGCAAATTAACAGGTAAAGTTGCTCTAATTACTGGTGGTGATTCTGGTATTGGACGTTCTGTAGCGATGTTATTTGCAAAAGAAGGGGCGAACGTTGCCATTGGTTACTATGATGAACATGAGGATGCTCAAAAAGTAGTGGATGATTTGAGAAAGATAGGCGTGAAAGCTAAAGCTTATGCACATGATTTAAAGGTAGTATCAGAATCTCAAAAATTAATTGATCAAGTGGTTAAAGATTTTGATGGCTTAAATATTTTAGTGAATAATGGTGGTGTTCAATTTCCGCAAGATAGTTTTCAAGAAATTACGCCAGAGCAAGTGAAAGAAACGTTTGAAACTAATATTTTTGGCATGATGTTTTTATCTCAAGCAGCAGCGCCTCATTTAAAAAACGGTGATGCCATTATCAATACTACTAGTGTTACCGCTTATAGAGGATCAGCGCATCTCATAGATTATTCAGCAACTAAAGGGGCAATCGTTGCGTTTACGAGATCATTAGCGACGAGTCTGATAGAACAAGGCGTACGCGTAAATGCTGTTGCACCTGGCCCTATATATACACCTTTAATACCTGCTACATTTTCAGATGAAAAAGTAGCACATCAAGGTGGAGAAACACCTATGGGTCGTCGTGGACAACCTGCAGAACTTGCACCGTCATATGTATTTTTAGCATCTTATGCAGATAGTTCTTACATTACAGGACAAGTCATTCATGTAAATGGTGGTGATTATATTACTTCTTAAGCATAGTTGGCATCTTAGCTATGATGGTTTAACGTAATAATATATTTTTCTATAACATTGATTGCAAAGCTTACACTATTAAATTAGTGAAGCATGTCTGACGTTTTCTCTTTTAACAATCTTGAAAATATGTAATTAGGCATTATCATTTGATATTCCATAAAGATATACACCTTGATAGTGCCTTCTAGTTATTTTAAAAAAACACTTTCATATAAATTCATTTAATAACATGAATTTAATGAAAGTGTTTCGTTATATTTTATAGTAATTGTAAAACTATATGAAAAATGAAAGTAGTTTTGCAATGTGTGTAAAGTCTTTTAGTTGAGCGTGTATTGTTCATATTATATTTAACATAGAATGTTTTGATCTAGCCATGTTTTGAAAAATGATAGACTACATGAGCAGATAAATCTAAAAGGCATTCCTATTATTTATAACTAAGGTATCAAGTTTGATGCATACGTTCTAGCCTGCTAAAAGAAATCTGAAGGAATGAAGTCATCGACATTTATATTTTTCAAAGAGTCAAAGTTAACATTTTCAATATTTTGTAGTATTTCTCCTTCTTTGAATTGTTGATAATAATTTGTAGTTTCTGCTACGATATCGTGATCTTGAAATGTTTTTACAACACCTAAGATCAAGAGGACAGCTATTGCACCTTTGATGATTGTTTTCATAAGTAATGACTCCTTTTAATGATAATACATATATTATATATGAAAATTCAGACTGTGACATGCGTCCATAGTATTTATATATCATCGTACCTTAGTTGTATACGACGTGCTTATGAAAATATATAGTCATCAACTGTAATTAGAGACCAAAAGCAATCGGTAACCAGAAATAAACAAATAATGATATGACAATAATAGTGAATAAATTTAATATAAATCCAGCTTTTACCATATCTTTCATTTCTAATTCATCAGAACTGAATACAGCTGCATTTGGTGGTGTTGAAATGGGCAACATGAAAGCACAAGTCGAAGATACTGCTACGATACCCATAATTATGAAAGGGTCTTGGCTGATAGCTGCAGCAAAACCAATACTGATTGGCATTAACATATTTGATACAGCCGTATTAGACATCACTTCAGTAAGGAATAAGATACCAGTTGTAAGCACGATAACAATTAAAATGAGTGGTAAAGGTTTTACAACACCCAGCATACCTCCAAACCATTTTGTTAGACCAGAGTCTTCAAAAGCAGCAGCTAATGAAAGGCCTCCACCAAACAATAGTAAAATACCCCAAGGGAGTTTGCTCATATCATCCCAAATAAGTAATCCACCTTTGTGAGACTTAGCAGGAATTAAAAATAAGAGCACTGCGCCTGTCATTGAAATAATGGTATCAGATAAGTGGAGACTAGCTGGAAGAAGACTACCACTGATCCATAAGACACTGACAAATAGAAATACAACACCGGTTAATTTTTCTTCTAAACTCATGGGTCCTAAATCACGTAATGATTTTTTGGCAAAGTCAGAAGAAATTTTATCTGCATCTTCAATTTTAAAGAGCCATTTTGTCATTAACAAGTATAATATGATAAGCAATATAATTGTTAAAGGTAAAGCGAAAATCATCCATTGTGCAAAAGAAACTGTTCTATTTAAGCTTGAAGCAGCGATTGCTGCAAACACTGCATTTGGTACTGAACCAATTAAAGTTGCGAGACCACCAATAGAAGCGGAATAAGCGACTGTAAGCAATAATGCTTTACTGAATTTATGTGCTGACTCTGGTTTTAAAAATTGTGCGCTTTGAATTTCATGTATTAAAGCTAATGCAATAGGTAGCATCATTAAAGCTGTTGCAGCATTAGAAATCCACATCGATATAAATGCTGTTGCAATCATGGTACCTAAAATAATACGATTGCTATTAGATCCCATCATAGCAATAATCGTCATTGCAATACGTTTATGTAAGTTCCATTTTTCAATTGCCAAAGCAATGATGAAACCACCCATATACATAAAGACTATCGGATCAGCATAAGCGCTTGCAGCCACTTGCTCATCTGTTCCACCACTTAAAGGTAATAGAATGAGTGGAATGAGTGACGTTGCTGGGATAGGAATCGCTTCTGTAATCCACCATGTGGCAACAAATAGTGTTACAGCAAGTACAGCCCTAGGAGCGTCATCTAGACCAGTAAGTCCAGGAATAAAATAAAATATCAAGAAAAGCAACGGTCCTAGGATCAAACCAATTTTTTGTTTCATAAAAAATCCCCCTTGTTTGTACCCTTGCATTAGTTAGAATATCAATTTGGAAAAGTAATGACAATTTATTTTTCAGAAAATTGTAAAAAAAGAGTGGTTTATTGTTAGAATAAGTTTAAACTTGTGCATTTAAGATATAAAGGGAGTGATTTTATGATATTGGGGACACTGGTAGGTAAAGATGATACATGGGTATTATGGGCAATTATTATAGTGTGGGCCACAGTAAGTATCTTTTTAGAACAACGCTATCAATGGGCAAGTACGATATCAGGGGCGATTATTGCACTGGTAGGCGCGATGATACTTTCTAACTTTAAAGTTATACCGACGAGTGCGCCAGTTTATGATACGGTGTGGGATTATATTGTTCCTTTATCTATACCATTACTACTTTTTAGTTCGAATATATTAAAAATTTGGAAAGAAAGTCGACGATTGTTGTTTATTTTTTTAATTGCATCAGTAGGGACCATGATTGGAACAACTGTAGCTTTTATCATATTAAATCATTCAGTACCTTATTTATCTAAAATAGGTGCAATGATGACCGGAAGCTACATTGGTGGCGGCGTAAATTTTGCTGCTTTGAGTTCCAAATTAAAAACACCTGGAGAAATGGTTTCATCCACAGTTGTCGCAGACAATAGTGTAATGGCATTATATTTTCTGCTATTAATTGCGATTCCATCGATACCGTTTATTAAAAACACTTTAATACACATTATAAAAGTGATCATTCACCAGCATCGCAAGCATCATTTTGGCAACCTAAAAAAATTCAATTATTAGATATTGCATTTTCAATCGCTGCAGCAATCGCAATCGTTGCGATCAGTTTTAAACTTTCTGAATTCATACAACAAGTCGTACCTCAAAGTAATTTGGTCTTAACTATACTTGTGTCATTTTTTGGAGATTTCTATCTTTTGCTTACAACTTTAACACTTGTCATTGTTGCCATTTGGGGAGATTTCTTTGAAAAGTTAGCAGGTGCTTCTGAAATTGGAACATTTTTAATTTATATTTTCTTTGTTGTCATAGGTACACCGGCTTCATTTGTTACGATTGTTAAAACGGCACCGCTGTTGTTTATCTTTGTAATGATTATTTTAATATTTAACTTAGGGCTAAGCTTGTTGTTAGGCAAGTTGTTAAAATTCAATATAGAAGAGATATTATTAGCAAGTAATGCAACCGCTGGAGGGCCCACTACTGCAGCAGCATTAGCGATAGGTAAAGGTTGGACTGATTTAGTCGGACCTATATTAATTGTAGGCACATTAGGTTATGTGATTGGTAATTATGCTGGAACGTTAATGTACCAATGGCTTTCTTATATCGCTTAGTGAAAAGGCATTTATTTAGAAATATCACGACGAGATGATATAGTTAATCTGATAAATTAGTGAAGACGAGTGAGGGATGAAATTTGAGTGAAAAAGAAAAAATGTTAGCTGGACAATGGTATGATGCAAACTATGATGCAAATTTGGACAAAGAAAGAAATATAGCAAAAGATTTATGCTTTGAATTAAACCAAACTAAACCCAGTAATAAAGAGAGACGCCAAACAATTTTGAAAGCATTGTTACATGCTGAACCACATCACTTAGAATTATTAAGTCCATTTTATGTTGATTATGGTTATAACCTTTTTTTAGGTGAGCAGGTGTTTATTAATCATGACTGTTATTTCATGGATGGTGGTAAAATCTTCGTGGGCAATCATGTATTTATTGGACCGAAATGTGGTTTTTACACTGCGATACATCCCTTAGACTATCAAGTTAGAAACCAAGGATTGGAACAAGCGCTACCAATACATATAGGAGATAATGTTTGGATTGGCGCAAATGTTATAGTTTTACCTGGAGTTACAATTGGTAATGGCACAGTTATTGGCGCTGGAAGTATTGTATCTAAAGATATTCCAGAGAATGTAGTTGCAATAGGTTCACCGGCAAAACCAATAAAAACGATTGATAACAACTAAGCGACTTTATGAGCTTAAATTATATATTGAACTTTTTTAATAGGAGTTAGTAACATGAATCAACGTTTGCAACGGATGATGTTACTGCTCCTTTTTATTTGCTACAAGATAAATAAAATACTATTGTGTGAAATTTTAAAACAAATTAAATTTGTTTTAAAAAATGTTCAGCGGAGCTTAAATAGAAAATAATAAAATTGTTCGGAATATAATAAAAATTTGTGTTAGAATGTATAAATATGGAAATTGAAAAGTTTATATTTTGTTAATTACAAATAATTTAATATTTATTTGTTGCAAGTAGCTTTAGCATCCATATATAGAAAGGATTGAACTATTTATTTCACAAGTTTAAAGAGTGAGTAGTTCAAAGAAAGAGGAGAATTATTCATGGACATTTTAATAGGAACCTTGTTTTTAATCGTTGTCTTAGTGTTATTTACATTATTTACATATCGTGCTCCTAATGGCATGCGTGCGATGGGAGCATTAGCCAATGCAGCGATAGCAACATTTTTAGTAGAAGCTTTTCATAAATATGTTGGCGGAGATCTATTTGGCATTAAATTTTTAGGAGATCTTGGTGATGCTGCTGGTGGACTAGGCGGCGTGGCAGCTGCTGGTTTAGTTGCTTTAGCAATAGGTGTTTCACCTGTTTATGCTTTGGTTATTGCAGCAGCTTGTGGTGGTTTAGATTTAATACCAGGGTTTGTTGCTGGTTATGCAATTGGTTATTTAATGAAGTTTGCAGAACATAAAGTGCCAGACGGCATAGATTTAATAGTAGGCATTTTGATTATAGCGCCACTAGCAAGGTTAGTAGCTACTGTAATCACGCCATTAGTAAATAATTCATTATTGAAAATTGGAGACATTATCCAAAGTTCCACAGAAATTAACCCGATTATTATGGGGCTTATACTTGGTGGCGTCATTACAGTAGTTGGGACAGCACCATTAAGTTCCATGGCGTTGACTGCATTATTAGGTTTAACCGGAATGCCAATGGCAATTGCGGCAATGGTTTCATTTGCGTCATCTTTCATTAATGGTACGATGTTTAATAAACTAAAACTTGGAGATCGCAAATCTAGAATTGCGGTTTGTATTGAACCATTATCACAAGCAGATGTTGTATCTGCAAATCCAGTGCCCGTTTATACTGCCAACTTTATTGGGGGAGCTTTAGCAGGTGCGGTTATAGCAACATCTGGTATGATTAATGATGCTACAGGTACAGCTACACCGCTCGCAGGTTTCCTTGTTATGTTCGGTTTCAATAACCCGATAAAAATCATTATATATGGTGCTATTGTAGGTATTATAGGTTTAATCGTAGGTTATGTTTGTTCTGTTTGGTTTAAAAATTATCCAGTCGTTTCGAAAGAAGAGATAGAAGCACGATAATACTGAGTAATAGATAAACGATATGAAAGATCAATTTAAAACCATCGTATGTATTTTACACTTAACATAAAGTCAATTATATAAATGAAAAAGTAGCAAAATGGCATCCATCAATATTAAATGGATGCCATTTTGCTGTGTTTTTATTTTTATAACATTAAAAATATGTGTTTAAACAAGTTCAAGTTTATATTAATTACTTAGCTGACTATCTGGGACATCAGTGATAAACATATGTCCAGGTGCATGTGTAATCATCAATTCTGGCTTAGCATCTAACGCAACAGATTGTGGAGTAACTCCACAGCCCCAAAATACAGGGACTTCATTTTCTTTAATCGTGACAGGCTCGCCAAAATCAGGGTTTGTTATGTTTTCGATGCCAATTTCTGATGGATTACCTATATGAATTGGCGTACCGTGAACATTTTTAAAATGGGTTGTAATTTCTGTTGCTTTTATAGCTTGTTGCATGGTCATCGGCCTCATACTTACAGTGATATTTCCTGAGAAATGACCACTTGATGCGGCTGGAATATTTGTTATATACATTGGAACATTGTGCTCTTCTTCAATGTGACGAATTGGTAAACCAGCATCCAACAAAGCATGCTCAAAAGTAAAACTGCAGCCAATCAAAAAACTCACCATGTCATCATTAAATAAATGAGCTATGTCAGTAGGAGACTCCACTAATTCTCCATAACGGTATACTTTATATTGTGCTACTTCATTTGTGATGTTAGCATCTTTACCATAAGTAGGAAAAGAAGTTGATCCTATTTCTGATACATCTAAAAGCGGACATGTCTTAGGATTTCTAAAACAGAATTTTAAAAAATCATATGCATAGGCAGAGGGTAATATGACTACATTGGCTTGGACATAACCTTTAGCCATTCCACTTGTATGACCAGTGAGTTCACCTTTACTTATCATTTTTCTTAAAGTACTCGGGTGTTGGTTTTGTAAATTCATTATGTGTTCATCCCCTTAAATTAGCTTCTTAGATATATTTTAGCAAAAATCAACATATAAGTAGTACAAATTGTTCGGAATATTTAGAAAAAATAAAAACAGACGTAGTATTGAAATCGAAATATCGTTAATTTCAATACTACGCCGCTATCAAGTTGAGATTTTTTAAACACGTATAAACATTAATGATTGAGCTAGTTTGATAATTTCGAACAACATGGTCAATTAATCATCTTTGTCTTTGGTATCTGCATCATGGTTTTTATTTTTCGCAGCATTGTGATTTGATTCATTTTCTTCTACTGAAGCATCAGCATCAGTTTCTAAATCATTTGTTTCACGTTCTTCTAACGGTATAGAATAATCTTTATCATCATTGATGTAAGTCATTTTAAAGTGTTCAGTTGGTTCTCTTCTTAATGCGCGCATTAAAGAAAAAATCATGAGTAATAAAATAATTGAGAATGGTAGACCTGTAACAACAGATGCAGTTTGTAAACTTGTCAAACCGCCTGCAATTGTCATAGAAACAGATATAGCACCAATTAATATCCCCCAAATAATTTTATGTTTGATTTTAGGGTTGGCGATCCCACCAGTTGCCATACCTGCAACAATATGTGTGGTAGAATCAGCGCTCGTGATGATAAATATAAAGATGAGTGCAATTGCTAATGCACTTGTGATGTCAGCGATAGGAAACTTGGATAATAATTCAAAAAGTGCAACAGTATAATCCTTGTCGACAATGTTTGCAATGTTGTCGTTACCATTTAATGCTATTTTCACTGCTGTACCACCAAATCCAGCTATCCAAGTAAACGAAATTAAAGGTGGGATAATTAATACACCAACGACGAATTCTCTAATCGTTCTTCCACGAGATACCCGAGCTACGAAACCTCCTATAAATGGCGACCATGAAATAACCCATGCCCAATAGAAAACAGTCCATTGTTGTATCCAGCTATTATCGCCAGTATAAGGGCTGATACGTAAACTATATTCAATAAAATGACGTAAATAATCACCTATTGCTAATGTATAAGATTCTAAAATAAATTTAAAATCACCAAAAATAAACATGAAGATAAGTAATATTGCACCTAAGCCAATATTGATATTACTTAACCATTTTACCCCTCTATTTAAGCCAGTAATTGCTGACGTTAAAAAGATACCTACCATTAAAATAGTGATTGATATTTTAGTGACATTATTGTTAGGGACATTAAAGACATGTTGAAGACCTCCACTAATTTGCATAATACCTAAGCCAATAGATGTGGCTATCCCCATTACTGTAGCTATGATTGCTAATACATCTATTATATTTCTATATGGTCGTTTATAAGATTCACCAAATACAGGTTCCATTGCGGTTGAAATAAGACCATCACGTTTTTTTCTAAATTGGAAGTACGCCACTGTTAAACCGGCAATTGCGAAGATAGACCATTGAGAAATACCCCAATGGAAAAAAGTATAGCCCATAGCAACACGAGCGGATTCTGCAGAGGCGTCAGGCGTTTTACCAGGAAATGGCGAATGTAAATAATGGGTTAATGGTTCTGCTACACCCCAAAATACAATGCCGACACCCAAACCTGCAGAAAAGAGCATTCCAATCCAAGACATCATAGAAAATTCAGGCTCTTCATTATCGTCACCCAATTTAAAACGACCGTAACGTGAAATGGCTAAAGCAATTAAAAATATATCTAAAATAAAAATAATTACTAAAAATAGCCACCCAAAACTATTTGCTATATAATCGTAGACTTGTTGTGCATGACTCCCAAAATTTTTAGGGAAAATACCTGCTATTAATGTGATAAGTACAATAATTGCAACAGATATCATATAAACAAGATTTCTATGTTTTTTCTTTCTGGCGTGTGCATTCTTGTCATTCATAATAGTATTAAATCATCCCTTTGTTTTAATTTATATTAAGAAATTACCCTATTGCAATGACACTATTCATTGAAAATTCTGATAAAAATTATTATATTGATTAAGTTGCATGATTCATATTTTTATGGGTATAGAAAATATGAAAATTTATAAATTGCTAAGGAGGTTGCATATGAAACGTACATTAGAAAAAGTACTAGTTTGGCTAGGAATTTTCATACAATTTGTACTAATTTTTTTAATGGCTATTGCTGCACCATTTTTAAATGATCTAAGTTTTAAGCGTTCATTAATGGACTCTTTTGAAAATCAAGAAGCTATTAGCAATAATTTAACTCAAACAGAAACTTCACAATTGTTAGATCATATAAGCCAATTATTTATTGTTGCTTTAGGTTTAGTTATTGTAACGACAATCTTAGCATTAATTTTTGTATTATTAATGAATAAAATACCAAAAACAGCAGGTGTGATATTTATATTACTTGCTATTGTCAGTGTGTTTACATTAAATATTATTACGGCTTTGTTATGGTTAATTGCAGGTATTATACTGTTAGTTAAAAAACCACATAAACATAATAAAAGAAAAAAAGTACATAAAAATTAAATATTGTTCGTTGTCATGATAAAAATGGTCATTTAACAATGAATTAGATGAACTTAGAAACAATTTTAAATCGTCATCATATGAATCATACACTTTCTTTAAGTTCATAATTATATGTATAAAGAAGTTAAAGAAAGTGTTCTTTTAAAGTAATTTGAGCAATATTGAAAAAAGAGAAGTAAAATCGTTAAAAAGATAGATATAAAATGCGATTTATTTTCACAAAAGTTTTTGTAAGCGATTGCATTTGTTGTGTGATACCTATACAATAAAAATAAGAATGGAAGTTTTCCATTTTAGTTTTCTATTTACAAACTTACATGGGGGTAGAAAAAATGGTTGTCAACTATACAAATGAACCAGGCATTGACTTTACTGATAATAGCAATGTCGAATCATTCAAAGAAGCATTAAAGAAAGTTAAAGGTGAATTAAATCAAAAACTTCCGTTAGTGATTAATGGGGAGAAAATTTTTACTAAGGATACATTTCAATCTATCAATCCTGCAAACACTTCTGAAGTTATTGCTGAAGTATCAAAAGCTACAACAAAAGAAGTAGATAAAGCTTTTGATGCGGCTAATGAAGCTTATAAATCTTGGAAACGATGGACACACAGAGATCGTGCCGAATTTTTAATTAGAGTTGCAGCAATTATTAGACGACGCAAAGAAGAAATATCGGCAGTGATGGTGTATGAAGCTGGTAAACCATGGGACGAAGCAGTTGGTGACGCAGCTGAAGGTATTGATTTCATCGAATATTATGCTAGATCAATGATGGAACTCGCAGATGGTAAACCAGTATTAGATAGAGAAGGAGAACACAATCAATATTTTTATAAACCAATTGGTACTGGGGTAACAATCCCACCATGGAACTTCCCATTTGCAATTATGGCGGGTACTACTTTAGCACCAGTTGTTGCTGGTAATACAGTTCTTTTAAAACCTGCAGAAGATACGCCGTTAACAGCGTATAAATTAATGGAAGTATTAGAAGAAGCAGGTTTACCAAAAGGTGTTGTGAACTTTGTTCCTGGTGATCCAAAAGAAATTGGCGACTATCTTGTTGATAGTGTGCACACGCACTTTGTGACGTTTACAGGTTCACGTGCGACAGGTACACGCATCTTTGAAAGAGCTGCAAAAGTTCAAGAAGGACAACAATTTTTAAAACGTGTTATCGCTGAGATGGGCGGTAAAGATGCGATTGTAGTTGATAAAGATATAGATACAGACTTGGCAGCTGAATCGATTGTTTCATCAGCGTTTGGCTTCTCAGGTCAAAAATGTTCTGCTTGTTCACGCGCAATCGTCCATAAAGATGTATATGATGAAGTTTTAGAAAAAGCTGTTAAACTTACACAAGATTTAACTTTAGGAAATACAGAAAACAACACATACATGGGACCAGTTATAAATCAAAAACAATTTGATAAAATTAAAAATTATATCGAAATTGGTAAAAAAGAAGGTAAGTTAGAACAAGGTGGTGGTACTGATGGTGCTACAGGTTACTTTGTTGAACCTACAATTTTCTCTGGTCTTAAATCAAGCGATCAAATCATGCAAGAAGAAATATTTGGACCTGTTGTTGGTTTTGTAAAAGGAAAAGATTTTAATGAGTTATTAGAAATTGCTAATGACACAGATTATGGATTAACAGGCGCAGTTATTACGAATAACCGTGAAAACTGGATTGAAGCTGTTAAAGAATATGACGTTGGTAACTTATATCTAAATCGTGGTTGTACTGCAGCAGTCGTTGGCTACCATCCTTTCGGTGGCTTTAAAATGTCTGGTACAGATGCAAAAACAGGTAGCCCAGACTATCTATTGCACTTCTTAGAACAAAAAGTTGTTTCAGAAATGTTTTAATTATAAAAAATGACTAGGAAATCATCCTAGTATCAAAAAGCCCGTAAATGAATTTTCTGAAATTCATTTACGGGCTTTTTATATATCATATTGCCTACTTACCATATTTAAGGAACTGCACGGTAAGCAAGTTTAGTTTGCTTAGAATTACTTTGTAATACTCACTTTTCATACTATTGTATTAAATACTTACTAAAAATTAAATTAACGTTGATGCAATTCGTCAAAATTATTGATGTGCTAATTTTTTATTCATCATTAACTTGAATATTAATCATTTTATGAAAAAGTGCATCAATGGCTTGAGGTGACATATTGTTACTATGTTCACGCATCCATTCCATAAAACCATATAAAGTAGCACCGTAAACATAAAATACTAAATCTATTGGAACGCTTTGGTCAACCGTTATCCGATGTTCGTTTGCTTTAATATCATTTTGTAGTATACGAATAAAATGATTCTGAACCGTACGTTCAAATTCTTTATCATCTTCTTGTTTATGCTTTATTTTACTAAAATCGTCAATGTGTGTGACGGATTGATCCAAGCTAGTAAAAGGGTTGTTGATACGTTCTTTAATATCTGTTGAAAAGTAATCTTTGGTTAAGTAGGTCATTAAATAAATAAGTAAATCATATTTATCATAAAAATGCTTATAAAAAGTTGTGCGATGAACCAACGCTTCATTGCAAATTTGATTTACTGAAATAGTTGAAAATGCATATTTTTCTAATAATGCATATAAGCTTTGAGATAGTGCCCGCTTTGTTTTGATTACACGCAAATCTTTTTCATTCATTCTACAATTCTCCTAATCTGTAGTTTAAGTATACGGAATTGCATATTTAGTTCTTTTTTAAATAGGGTAAATCATTATAAGATGTCAATAGAAATAATCTACAGTATATGTATAAACTATAACGTTGTTTAATTGAGGAGGCAATAGTTTGGCAAAATTTTTATACAAATTAGGTTCATTTGTTGCAAAGCACAAATGGTGGAGTGTAGTTGCTTGGGTGATTATTCTTGCAGCAATTATTATACCGCTTACAATAAGTTCGCCTAAATTTGATAATGATATAACAATGAATGGCTTACAGTCATTAGATACGAATGACAAAATAGAAGACGAATTTGGACAAGATAGTGAGAAAGCTCAAATTAGAGTAGTCTTTAAAAGTGATTCAGATAATGGCATAGTGAAGCAAGATATGACTAAAGATATCAAAGATACATTGAAAGATATTAAGGATGATGATGAAGATATTAAAAATATCTCAGATCCTTATGACAATAAACAAATCAGTGATGACAAATCTACAGCAATCGCTGATATTAATTATGATGTGTCTGCAACGTCATTAAAAGAAAATTCAAAAGATAAAGTGAAAGATCAAGTTGAAAAATTAGAAGATGATCATAACGTACAAGTGGAACTAATGGGTACAGGTATGGAATCTACTGAAGTTGGTGGTTCTTCTGAATTAATCGGAATTATTGTAGCATTTGTTGTACTTCTAATTACGTTTGGTTCGTTTATCGCAGCAGGTATGCCGATTATTAGTGCTTTACTTGGTTTAGGTACTGGCGTAGGTATCATATCATTATTAACCTATGCATTTGATATTCCAAATGTGACTTTAACATTAGCAGTCATGATTGGTTTAGCGGTAGGTATTGATTATGCACTATTTATTTTATTTAGATATCGGCAAATTGTTAAAAGTGAGCCCAATCACATTAAGGCAATAGGTTTAGCAGTAGGTACTGCAGGCAGTGCAGTTATCTTTGCTGGTGTTACAGTTATTATTGCCGTTTGTGGCTTGTCACTTGTTGGTATAGATTTCTTAGCCGTGATGGGCTTTGCTTCTGCAATTAGTGTATTTGTCGCAGTGATTAGTGCATTAACTTTATTACCAGCATTGATCAGTATTTTCCATAAACAAATTCATCCTAAACAAACAAAAACAGAGTTTGCAGGAGATGTAGATACGAAATGGTCTAAATTCGTAGTTGGTAAACCACTTGCAGCAGTACTGATTGGACTTATTATTTTAGTCGTAGCTGCTATACCGATTAATGATATGCGTCTAGGTATACCAGATGATGGTATGAAACCAGCGGATACGACTCAGAAAAAGGCCTATGATATTGTATCTGATAAATTTGGAGAAGGATATAATGGTCAAATTGCAATGCTTGTAAATGTGAAAGATCAAAATGATAATCCTGAAGCGTTGCAAAAAGATTTACAAAGTTTGAGTAAAGATATTAATGATATGGATAATGTGAAGATGGTTGCACCGCCACAATTGAGCAAAAGTAAAGATTATGCATTAGTAGCGGTAATTCCTGATAAAGGTCCAAATGCTAAATCTACTAATGATTTAGTTCATGATTTAAGAGATTATAATGATGATGCTAGAGACAAATATAATTTCAAAACCGAAGTATCTGGACAAAGTGTAATTAATATAGATATGTCGCAAAAACTAAATGAAGCTATTCCATTATTTGCTGGTGTTATCGTAGCATTAGCGTTCGTACTATTAATGGTTGTCTTCCGTTCTATCATTATTCCACTAAAAGCAGTTCTAGGTTTCGTACTTTCTTTAGTGGCAACATTAGGCTTTACTACTTTAGTAATGCAAGAAGGATTTATGTCTGAACTATTTGGCGTAGATACAACGGGACCATTACTAGCATTCTTACCGGTTATTACAATTGGCTTGCTCTTTGGTCTGGCGATGGATTACGAAGTATTCCTTATGTCCCGTATTCATGAAGAGTATAGTAAAACAGGTAATAATGAACACGCGATAAAAGTAGGTATTAAAGAAAGTGGTCCAGTCGTTGTTGCTGCAGCACTTATTATGTTTAGTGTGTTTATTGCATTCGTCTTCCAAGATGATGTGATGATTAAATCTATGGGATTATCACTTGCCTTTGGTATATTGTTTGATGCATTTATCGTACGTTTATTATTGATTCCTGCATTAACACAATTATTTGGCAAAGCATCTTGGTATATGCCAGCATGGTTAAATCGAATATTACCACATGTAGATATTGAAGGGCATGCTCTACAGGGCGAGATGCCGGCATCTAATTATGCACATATCAATCAGTCTGCAGGTAATGATAGCTATGATCGTACATTTAGCATCCGCAAACAACAAAACGCATATAATGAAGAAAATAATACAATATCTGTGGATCAAAAAACGAAAATGCTATATAACGAAATTGCACAACAAACAACGCAACGCGCATTTTTATATGAAGCTTTAAAATCATATAAAAAAGATTTAACACAGTCGCAAAATGAAAGTGATAAATCACCGGCCATTTCAACTCGTGTTGATAACAAAAACGAAAATTCGTTTGGTAGTGAAGATGATGAAATTGTTAAGCTACTAGCGCAACAAAGTGAAAATATTCGTCATTTGAATGAATTAATTGAAAAAACAATTAATAAAAAATAAAAGTTTTAGTATGTAACACACATATTTAAAGCAAAAGACTAATCCGTACAACTACGGATTAGTCTCAGACTGTCGACAAAGTCTCCGACTTTGTTGGCAGTTTTTTTATGCACGCTTTCCGCGGGCACTACCTTAGCCTGTAGTCTTCGGCTAGTGCTATTCCCGCAGGAGTCGGCATAAATCACTGCCAATATTATAGTATATTTGGAGACGCACTCCTTTATGTCTAATTAACGACAAATTAAAAAACAAAATAGCAAATACACATTTATTTTATTAAAATATATTTTAATAAAGAGGTGTGCTATGGAAAAAATTTATAATATCGAATTTAATCACAACAATAATTCAGTGTTTAATTTTAATGATGGTGTACGTATCGTTCTCGTGTTAAAAAATAAGTTGAAATTCGTCAGTGGGACTAGTATTCATAAATTTCAAGCAGGCGATGTTTTTATTATCAATCATAGAGAGCGCTATCGACTTATAGAAGAGGAAGATACCTTATATACCGCCATTCATTTGAAAGAATCGTATTTAAAGCAATATATTAGTGATTACAATGACAAAATATATATTTTAAATCCACAGACATTGCAAAAAGTTATATACCAACAAATTCTGAATGTTGTGGCTAAGATAGGTATCGTCTATATTCGAAAAGGGAAGTTTTATAGATTATATATGGAACAACTGTTAATTGACTTAATGTTTATGATTGTAAGATATTTGCCAGCTTATGAAAATATAAATCATGAACATGATGTTAATGATCACCGCTTAGATTTTGTATGTAAATATATTGAAAGAAATTTCACCAAACCAATCACGTTAAGTGAGGTGGCTGAGAAGGTGCATTTAAGTCACACATATTTGTCAAAGTTATTTACAAAACATATGGGAATTGGTTTCAATCATTATGTTAATCATATTAGAATTGAACATTGTAAAAACGACTTAGTACAAACAAATGATGCTATTACTCACATTGCCTTGAAAAATGGTTTTAGTAACTCTAATATGCTGCTGAAATATTTTAAATTAGACACCAAATTAACGCCTTCGCAATATAGAAAAAGGTATCAGGTTGGAGATATTGTGGACACTGCCAAAACAACAATTGAATCGGAAAACTATCAAATGTATCTATACTATTTAAATACTTATATCCAACAAACGCTTGGTACTATGATTCAATCTCCTTATAATCAAAAAGTCATTGATATTACGCTGAATTACAATCAAACACACGATTTGTCAGATTATGATCATGTGATTCAAATAGGTAGCCTTGATACATTACTTTTTCAAAGATACAGAAAACAACTGATAGAAGTACAACAATTTTTAGGTTTGGGCCATGTGCTTATCAAAGATCCTATTTTAAAAGGTTATATTGAAAATAAAGTTATTGAAAGTGATGAACTTATTCCTACTATACATCCATATATGAAAGTAGATGAATGCTTAAGTTTTTTATTTGAACATCACATTGGTTTAGGAATTGAAATCGATCCTCCAACATTAACATCACAATTTGTACAATATACAAACGAATTAAGATTTTTATTAGAGCATATTTATAATACAGTGCCGAATAGAAAACAATTTAAATTAGTCATTTACTTGAAGGGTAAAAAAGCCAATGTACTATTAAAAATAATAAGGTTATTTAAAGAATATTTTGAGCATACTCAGATTATACTTAATACGGACATCACTGATGTCAATGAATTGGCAACTGCTAAACAAATTTTGGATAAATCAAGTGAAAGTATTAATAGTATAGCGTTTAGTGCAAATCAAAATGATATTATCAATTTCAATTCAATTGAAAGTAAACAGTATGATTTAGCTAAACGACATATCATAGAACAGTACAATAAGATTACTGATGTGTTCAATATAAAGGGGAAAGATGTTTCGGTTGTGTTGCTTAATTGGAACACATTAACAGGTAATACAAGTCTTACAAATGGTGAATATTTTAGAGCAGGTATCATTTTTGAACAGTTGATTGATATAAATCCTCAAATACAAGCAATTGGCTACTGGCTTAATCATGAATTACACCATCAATATAATTCAAATGAGATTACCTCCGAATTAAATGGTATTGATTTATATCATCAATTTGATGGGAAAAGGCCTGCATTTTTTACAAGTATGTTTTTTAAAAAGTTATTTAACCAAGTGCTTTTTAAAAACGAAGACTGCATGGTTGTAGGGCAGAGGGACCATTTTCAAATCGTAGTGTGGGATGCAGAACATTATAATCCGTATTATACAACAAATGAACAAACAGATTATTTAAGTCATAAAGAGTACCAACTCAATATATCAAATGCCACCACTGGCTCGTATAAAATAAAGCATTTAACATTAGATAGAAATAATGGTGCACTTTATCAAGTTTGGCAGCAGTACAATACACAACATGGCATGGATACAGAGACAATCAATTATGTTAACAGAATCTCTTACCCTAAGTTAGATGTCAGCGAAGTGGATGTCGTAGATACGATTTCTTATCATTTGAAATTACAAACCAATGCAATACAAATGATTGAATTTAAAAAATACTTTTAATTGTAGTTGTAGAGTGACATAAAAATTGATATATCGCTGTGTCGTATGTTTGGCGATAAAATAATCAGCTTATTCATTTGCAGTTTGGTACAAAATGACAAAAATAATATAGTTCATTTTTGTCATTTAAAACTACAATTGTTATTTAGAAAATAATCGATACTAAAAACCACAATTATTATATATTTTAACAAAATATATCCTACTACTATATTTTATAGAGAGGATAGCAAGTATCATTTATTGAAAATGTCGATAATAAGTACATTTTCCAACTAAGCTAATCTTCCCTATTTGTCATTTTAAAAATATTTTAGGAGGATGAACAAATGACTCAACAGGGAAATACGAAGAGTTATCAAGGTGACAACAAATTAATATTAGGTATTGTATTAGGAGTTGTCACTTTTTGGTTATTTGCGCAATCTTTATTAAACGTAGTTCCTACGTTACAACAATCATTTAATAGTAATATTGGCACAATAAGTATTGCTGTTAGTATTACAGCACTATTCTCAGGAATGTTTGTTGTTGGTGCTGGAAGCTTAGCAGATAAAGTAGGGCGTGTGAGAATAACATATATTGGTTTATGGTTAAGTATCATTGGTTCTTTATTGATTATAATTAGTAACCTGCCGATATTGCTCATTATAGGAAGAGTAATTCAAGGTTTATCAGCAGCAGCGATTATGCCCTCAACTTTAGCAATTATGAAGACTTATTTTGAAGGTAAAGATAGACAGCGTGCACTGAGTTATTGGTCGATTGGTTCATGGGGTGGATCAGGATTAGCATCTCTATTCGGTGGTATGGTTTCAACTTTTATTGGTTGGAGATGGATTTTTATTTTATCTATTATTATTGCCTTAGTTGCAATGTTATTAATAAAAGGCACACCGGAAACCAAATCTGATAATACAACAAACTTGAAATTTGATTTTACTGGGTTGATGCTTTTTGTAATTATGATGTTAAGTATTAACGTCGTAATCACTCAAAGTGGTACATTTGGCATGCTTTCACCTATAATAATAGGACTAGTTATTGTATTTATTATCACAACCATAGCTTTTGTAATAGTTGAAAATAAAAAACATAATCCATTAATTGATTTTAAATTATTTAAAAACAAAGCTTATACAGGGGCGACATTATCCAATTTCTTACTAAATGGTGTTGCAGGTGCTTTGCTTGTAGCCAATACATTCGTTCAAAAAGGTATAGGTTTCAACGCATTCCAAACAGGACTTTTATCGATTACATATTTGGTTACTGTATTGTTGATGATTAGAGTCGGTGAAAAAGTTTTACAAAAAGTAGGGGCTAAAAAACCTATGTTGTTAGGTACAACGTTTAATATGGTTGGTATTATTTTAATATCATTTACATTTTTACCTAGTGCGCTATATGTCGTTGTATGTATTATTGGTTATTTACTCTATGGATTAGGTTTAGGTTTTTATGCAACACCTTCTACAGATATGGCGATATCTAATTCTCCTGAAGATAAAGTTGGTGTAGCTTCAGGTATTTATAAAATGGCTTCCTCATTGGGTGGCGCATTTGGTATAGCTTTATCAGGAGCTTTATATGGCGTTGTTACAGAAGCTACAAATGTGAAGTTTGGTGCGATGGCTGGTTTATGGTTAAACGTATTAATGGCATTGCTTTCATTCGTCATTATTCTTCTAGCTGTGCCATCGTTTAAGAAGCAAAATAGAGCATAATTCATTAATACAACGTTGTCATTTGAAAAGTATATAATGGCATTAAGGTATCGTATATTTCATTGGAGGAATGATTATAATGAAACAATTGATTGAAACATTGAAAGAAAAAGAAACACGTATGATAGAAATACGTCGTTACTTACATCAACACCCAGAACTATCTTTTTGTGAGAAAGAAACACCTAAATATATAGAAGCATTTTATGAAGGTAAAGATTGTAAAGTTGAAACGAATGTGGGTCCAAATGGTTTGAAAGTTACTATTGATAGTGGTAAACCAGGCAAGACAATCGCAATTCGTGCTGATTTTGATGCTTTACCAATTCAAGAAGATACAGGCCTAGCATTTGCTTCGAAAAATGATGGTGTCATGCATGCATGTGGGCATGATGCACATACGGCATATATGTTAATTCTTGCAGAAACACTTATTGAAATAAAAGATCAATTTAATGGTAAAGTTGTTGTCATACATCAACCAGCTGAAGAAGTACCTCCTGGTGGTGCACAAGCAATGATTAAAGACGGTGTTTTAGATGGTGTTGATCATGTATTGGGTGTTCATGTCATGAGTCATATGCCTGCAGGTAATATCTATTACAGAGAAGGTAACGTGCAAACTGGACGTGATTTCTTTAAGCTTAAAGTCAATGGTCAAGGTGGTCATGGGTCGTCTCCACATACAGCAAATGATAGTATTGTAGCAGGTGCATACTTTGTGAATGCATTACAGACGATTGTTTCAAGACGATTAAATCCGTTTGAAACGGGTGTTGTTACAATAGGTTCATTTGATGGTAAAGGACAATTCAATGTGATTAAAGATAGTATTGAAATAGAAGGTGACGTACGCGCGTTAACCGATGATACTAAAAATACAATTAAAAAAGAAGTGACACGTTTGTCCGAAGGATTGGAAGCAATGTTTGGTGTCACATGTGAATTAGACTACCATGATGATTATCCAGCCTTGTACAATGATCCTGAATTCACAAAATTTGTTGTAGATACTATACAAGAAGCGGATACTGATGCAATTTCAAGTGTTGAAAGATGTGAGCCACAACCGCCTTCAGAAGATTTTGCTTACTACGCTAAGGCAATTCCTGGCACATTTATTTATGCTGGAGCTGCACCAGAAAACGGTGATATTCATCCGCACCATCATCCTAAATTTAATATCAGTGAAAGTTCAATGCGAGTTTCTGCAGAAGCTGTAGGATTAACAGTATTAAATTATCTTAAATAAAATATTTGTGTTCATTTGTGAATGTTACCATGTGTTTACTGTGGCATACACGAGTTTACAATATTATTTAAAGCCAATTAAAATTTGAGATTAAAAGTGTGCGCATACGGAGTTTATTACATGATAAACCATCTGTATACGCACGTTTTTCGTTGTATGAAAAACAAGCATATATAGAAAAAATAAAACTACGATGAAGACTTTTGAGCTATTTCATTAATACAAAAAAGTACGTATGATAACTAAAGGTTTAATATGAGGTCATTTGGTGTATATGTTAAATGAAAAAAGAAAGGAATGATTACATTGAATGGCGAGAAAAAAATAAATACTTTGTTAGAAGACTATAATAAGCAATTAAAAAAATTATTTAAGTATGATAAAGCAAATGCGCTTGCTTTTGATAATGAAAGTAGAAGTAAAGTTGCAGAACAAAAAGGTGTTTTTGTGATTTTTGAAAATAAAACACCAATATTTGTAGGACAAGCTGGTGGATTTATGACTGGTTTTAAATTTACGCAAAAAGATTTATATGATAAATTAGGACAATTTAATTCAGCTTCAGACACTGGAACTACAAAATTTAGAAAGGCTTATATAGAACATCACGGTTTAGATGAAGCGGAAATGAAAAACATTAAAGCAAATGAAAAAAAGTTAAAGTTTCAATATATTAAAGTTAAAGATAATTTAGCTTTTATCAATATTTTAGAAATTTTAGCATTAGAGTATGCTAAGAAAAATAAAATAAAATTATTTAATTTCTCTAGTTAAAGCGTGGTGTTTTTGAACTGCTAAGAAGGTGGTGATTAAAATGAATGTTAAAACATTTAAGATTCATTTTCAAGAACATGTGATTTTTGTGAAATTGCCCAAAGCATATGATGAAAAGAAAGAAAGTGGCTATCCGCTGATATTAGTGCAAGATGGAGACGCGTTATTTAAAGATGTTGAGCGAGATATTATATTTGTCGGAGTGCTTCCCAACAATAGAAATCAGGAATATAGCCCATGGGGAGCAGTCGTAGATGGGATTAATTATAGAGGGGAAGCAGATGCTTATATTTTATGGATAACTAAGCATTTGCTTCCTTATTTAAGAAAATGTTTTAATATATCTCAAAGAACTGAAGATATCGGTATAGCTGGTGCTTCATTAGGCGGATTACTTTCTTTGTATACATTATTTAAAAGTCCAGAAAGTTTTGGCCGTTATATATTAATATCACCTTCAGTATGGTATCCAGGATTTGTGGCATTTATGAAACAACAAACGATTATTAAAGAGGACAAACAAATTTATTGGTATGTAGGAGAGCTTGAAGGACAGCAACAGCTTAGCATTAAACAAGAAATGTTTGTTCAAACAGAATTAGCTGTAGATATATTAAGTGAATTAATGATTTCTGAGAAGGCATTACTCTATTATACTATCAATAAAAGAGGCCAACACAATGTAACGTACTTCAAAAGATATTTTGCTAAAGCGATCAAAAAATTATTTTGATATTGTCAATTTTAAGAAAAAATTAAGTTTTTTAAATTTAATTATCAGAAAATTCATAATAATTAGAGGGTAACATCCCAATTTTCTATAAAATAGTGATAATATTTTAGGTATATGAATTTTTATAAATTGTATTATAACTCATTATAGTATTCAAATTTATAAAATGATGAACGAATGGATTCATCATTATCATTATTTGAAATAGGGGATGCTTTTATGACAATGAAGACAGAAAAAGTCTCAGGTAGCATGTTGTTAACTGGTATTGTTTTATCTATATTAACATATTGGTTATTTGCTCAATCTTTTTTGAATATTGGGCCTAAAATACAAACTACTTTTGATGCGAGTCCAGATATCGTAAATATTTCAGTGAGTTTAACATCATTTGTGACAGGTGTATTTATGGTAGTGGCTGGGAATATATCAGATAAATTTGGTAAAGTGAAATTAACTAGAATTGCTTTAGTGTTGAGTATTATCGGTTCGCTGATGTTGATTGTTTCTGGAAATATTGTGATGCTACTACTTGGTAGAATTGTACAGGGCTTTTCTGCAGCGATTATCATGCCAGCCACAATATCTATAGTGAATGACTTTTTTGATGGAGATGATAGACAAAAAGCACTCAGTTTTTGGTCAATCGGTGCATTTGGTGGTACTGGCTTATCTTCCTTTTTTGCAGGTGCAATGGCTACATTTATTTTTTGGCAATCCATTTTCATATTATCGATTATATTATCAATCTTGGCTTTAGTTTTATTGCGTGAATTACCAGAAAGTCGCATTAATAAAGCGGAAGCGAGCCCGTTTGATTATATAGGTTTAATTATTTTTATTATTATGATTGGTAGTATTAGCTTTGTAATTACACAGGGTTATAAAATAGGATGGCTAAATGCTGTAACAGTAATGTTATTTGTCATATTTTTAATTTGTATATACATATTTTTTAAAGTAGAACGAGTCAAAAAGGTGCCATTTATTGATTTAGATTTATTTAAAAATAGACCTTATATTGGTGCTGTTTTAGCTAATTTCTTATTAAATACTGGCGTTGGAGTAATTGCCTTATTAAATATGTACGTACAAAGTGGTTTGAAATTAACAGCTTTCCAAGCAGGATTGTTAACATTGCCTTATTTAATTTCGTTATTGCTTGTCATTCGCTTAGGTGAGAAAAGTATAAAAAGATTTGGTGCCAAACGTGCGATGATTATTGGACCAATATTTACTGGTTTAGGTGTATTAATGTTTAGTTTGACATTTTTTGATACTGCTATTTATGTTGTTGTAGCGCTAATTGGCGCTGTGTTTTTTGGTGGTGGTACAGGATTATTTGCTACACCAGCTTTAAGTACAGCGGTTTCCACGACACCACCAGAAAAAGTTGGTGTCGCTTCAGGTATTTTTAAAATGGGCTCTACATTAGGTGGTGCATTTGGTATTGCAATTATGACTTCTATTTTTACTGGTATTATTCAGAGTGGTCAAAACATGCATATTGCTGCAGGTGTAGGCTTCATAGTAGGGACTTGTTTAGTATTATGTGGTGTTTTAGCAAGTGCAATCGTTATACCAACACGGAAAGTTAAATAGTGAAGACATTTCTTTTATTCATAGTTACGTTGAGTCTGGGACATCATTGATTTGTTCCAGGCTCATTTATATTGTCAGTAGATGGGTTAAGTGAAAATTAACACCACTACTCAATTTATTGAATTAATAGGGCTTATGAATGAACTTCAGCTCGGGTCATCATTTTAAATTTTTTAAATACTAGTCCTCTTTGTTGGTATAGGACGACGAAATTTATTTGCATAAAATTAGATTTTTCTCTTGTCCTTTATCATAAAGCAAGTGAATTGAGTGGTCAGGTGGAAATAAATATATCATGGTAAATTGAGTCCAATGTAGTAATTGCGCTTTTTGGTACGCAGTAACTAAGAAGCTATGTATTTACTTACGAGGGCTTTCTATTATGAAGAAGTATCAAGATCTATTTTACATTAAAATTTAAAAGGATTATGATAATTACAAAATATACTAGAAAGAAGTGATACGATGCACTATAAGACATATTATGAATCACCAATTGGTCGGGTTGCACTAACGTCGGATGGCGAAGCAATTACAGGATTGTGGTTACCTAAACATGATGATTTTGAATCAAATTATGATGAATCGTTAACAGAAGCAGACTTACCAATTTTTGAAAAAGCGATTATTTGGCTTGATAAATATTTTTCTGGAAATAATCCTAAAATAGATTTTGCACTAAAACCTATAGGAACCGAATTCAGGGAGCAAGTTTGGGATGTTTTATTGAAAATACCATATGGAGAGACTGTCACTTATGGTGATATTGCTAAAGAAATAGGTATTAAAAGAAATAAACCAAATATGTCTTCACAAGCAGTGGGTGGTGCTGTTGGTACAAACCCGATTTCTATTATAATTCCATGTCATAGAGTAGTTGGCAAAAACGGTAGTCTTACTGGTTACGGTGGTGGCATTGATACTAAAATTGAGTTATTGAAACTGGAAAAAGTAGATATGCAAACACTTTATAGACCGAAACATAGTACAAAACCGTAAATATAACATAGTTTCCTGACTGAAAATTATTGTAAGTAAATATTATTATTTTATACATTTTGTATTTTTTATCAATAAAATTTCCTAAAAATATAAAGTTGTTTCTCTTACTCAGTGTGTTATCCTATAAAACGTCTTTTTATTATTATTAGAGGGGTGGAAAATTTGGATAATACAAAAAAGTCGTTTTCTAGTGTGTTTATCTATTCGGCACTAGTCGTAGGCTTATTAGTAGTTATTGGAGCTATCTTTCCAGCTAAATTTGGAGAAATTACTGGCGTTATTTCTTCTTGGGTAACAAAAACGTTTGGCTGGTATTATATGTTACTGTATACAGTAATTTTAGGTTTTTGTGTATTTTTAGTCTTCAGCCCTATTGGGAAATTGAAATTAGGTAAACCAACAGATAAACCGGAATTTCACACGGTATCTTGGTTAGCGATGTTATTCAGTGCAGGTATGGGCATAGGTCTCGTATTTTATGGTTCTTCAGAACCGATATCACATTATTTAGCGCCGCCAACAGCAGATCCTGAAACAAAGGAAGCAATGGCACAAGCCTTTAGATCCTCATTTATTGATTATGGATTTCATCCTTGGGCAGTATACGGTGTAGTGGCATTAGGCTTGGCATATTCTCAATTTCGTAAAGGAGAAAATGGCTTAATTTCTAGAACGCTAAGACCAGTGTTGGGTGATAGAGTGGATGGCCCAATTGGTGTCGTAGTAGATGTTTTAGCGGTGTTTGCTACTATTATTGGTGTAGCAGTTTCTTTAGGTGTAGGCGCAATACAAATAAACGGTGGTTTAAATTATTTATTTGGTGTGCCGAATAATGCTGTTGTTCAAGGAATTATTATTGCTGTAGTTACAGTGTTATTTTTATATAGTGCGTGGAGTGGCTTGAGTAAAGGTATCCAATATTTAAGTAATTTAAATATGTTTTTAGCAGCATTATTACTTATTGTTATTTTTATTGTAGGACCAACCGTACTGATATTAAATATGATGACAAGTGGTACTGGTGATTACCTTAATTCACTTATTTTTAATAGTTTAGATGTAGCACCATTAAATGAACAAAAAGCTGAGTGGTTGAAAAGCTGGACAATTTATTATTGGGGCTGGTGGATGAGCTGGAGTCCATTTGTTGGTATATTTATTGCGAGAATCTCTAAAGGTCGTAGTATTCGCGAATTTGTAATTGCCGTATTAGGTGTACCAGTTGTGATTAGTATTATTTGGTTTAGTGCATTTGGTGTAACTGGTATAGACGTAGGGCAATCTCATAGCGAGATATTTAAAATGCCACCAGAAACGCAATTATTCGGTATATTTAACGAGTTGCCATTTGGATTTATACTATCAATTATTGCGTTAGCATTAATCGCTTCATTCTTTATCACTTCTGCAGACTCTGCAACCTTTGTTTTAGGTATGCAAACTGCATATGGTACATTGAATCCGTCAGGATTTATAAAAATTGTTTGGGGACTTGCATTAGCAGCTATCGCGTATGTACTATTATTGGCTGGTGGTGACACTGGATTAGATGCACTGCAATCTGCGGCAATTATTTCAGCATTACCGTTTAGTTTTGTAGTTATCTTAATGATGATTTCCTTATATAAAGATGGAAATGAAGAACGTAAATATTTAGGGTTATCGTTACAACCCAAAAGAGATATTGAAACGCAAGATTTAGACGAAACGAACCGTGGTTAAATCTCATAGGTAATCTAATCATAATGTGTTTAACATAATAAAAGAGGATGGCTTTTATGTAAGTGAATTAAAAGTCATCCTCTTTATTTTATATAAAAAAACCCGTAATTGAATATCAAAAAATTCATTTACGGGCTTGAATATTTGGAATTGTATTTAACCTTCGATTTTAGATAAAGTTTTTTAGATACATATACCATTTTCTATGTCACCAATCATACTAAATGAAGTGAGGTAAGATTAAGTGAATTGAAACTTAATTTAATGTATTATAATTACGAATATGATCACTGATGCTTTCGAGATAGAAAATACCTTTTGTTTCATTTGCTAACTCTATATCATGATCAAATTCAAGGTTGTCGAAACGTTTGAAAAATGTTTCATATGTGTCAACAGAGATTTCTGTACGATGATTTAATAGATCTTTATGTTTTTCTATATCAAGTGCATCTTGATAGCCTTCGACTAATTTACCACTAAAGAATTCACCAACAGAACCTGAACCATAGCTGAACAAACCAATTGTATCACCAGCGTTTAATTCAGTATGTGTTTCTAACAATGAAATTAGACTTAAGTACAATGACCCAGTATAAATATTACCTACATAACGATTGTAATAAGTTGCTGCGTCATACCCTGTAGTTAATCGTTCTTTAGTTTCTGTGTTGATATCTTCTGTTAAGATAGAATCGAGTGCTTTTTTACCCATTTTAGTAAATGGTACGTGGAAACATAATGATTTAAATGTATCTAATGTAGTATTATATCTACGTGCATATTCATTCCAACTTTCTTGGAATGAGTGGATATAGGCATCTTTTGATAATGCACCATCCACTAACGGGTACGGTTGTCCACTTGGACGCCAAAAATCGTATACATCTTCTGTAAATGCGACTGCGTCATCATTTAGTTCAAGAATACGTGGGTTTTGTGTTATCATCATAGCAACTGCACCTGCGCCTTGCGTTGGCTCACCGCCAGATTCTAGACCATAGCGAGCAGTATCACTAGCAATAACTAAAACTTTTTCGTTAGGGCGGCTGGCAATATAATCTTTCGCTAATTGAATAGCAGGCGTAGCAGCGTAACAAGCTTCTTTCATTTCAATACAACGCGCGAATGGTTGAATACCTAATAGATTATGTATTTGAACCGCAGATGCTTTAGCAGAATCTATAGCAGATTCAGTAGCAACAATAACCATACTAATTTGTTTTTTATCATCTTCAGTGATGATTTCTTTGGCAGCATTGGCACCCATAGTTACAATATCTTGGCTCATTGGGCTAACTGCCATTTCATTTTGCCCAATGCCAATAAGAAATTTATTTGGGTCAACTTGACGAGATTCGGCAAGTTTAGCCATGTCTACATAAAAATTTGGAACATAAAAATTGATTTGATCAATACCAACTGTCATAAAGTGTATCGACACCTTTCTTTTAATAAATAAGCAATTGTATCATATCAAATCATATGTATAAAAGACAATTATTTACAATATGCTCAAAAGGAGAATAATAATGAAAAAAATAGCAATCGTAAGTGCCAAGCGGACACCTATAGGAAAATTCAGAGGTAAATTAAGTAATTATACTGCAGTAGAATTAGGTACAAAAACGTTAGAGGCTGCTATGTCAGCCATTAATCTCAAACCTGAAATGATAGAGCAAGTCATTTATGGCAATGTACTTCAGGTTGGAAGTGGCCAAAATCCTGCACGACAAGTTAGTATCAATGCTGGTGTGCCTAATACAACACCTGCGATGACGATTAACGAAGTTTGTGGTTCTGGGTTAAAATCTATCATACTTGGCAAGCAACAAATCCAATTAGGAGAAGCAAAAGTAGTAGCTGTTGGAGGTATTGAAAGTATGACAAATGCGCCCAAAATACTATTTGATGAAGAAACAACACCAGTTGAAAGTTTTATGCATGACGGTTTAACTGATGCATTTCTAAATGTACCAATGGGTGTTACAGCAGAGAAAATAGCGGAAAAATATAATGTCACACGAGAACAACAAGATGCGTTTGCGAACGATTCACAACATAAAGCAGCGCAAGCTTCAGAAGCAGGTAAATTTGATAATGAAATTGTTACATTAACAGATAATGAAGGCGAATTAATGACGGTAGATGAAGGCATTCGTGGCAATAGTAGTATTGAAAAATTAAGTACTTTAAAAACAATATTTAAAGAAGATGGCACTGTCACAGGTGGGAATGCTTCAAGTATCAATGATGGCGCATCAACAATTATTTTGATGGATGCGGATTATGCAAGGCAAGAAGGCTTTGAAATTATTGCAACATTAGGTGAACACGCGGAAATTGGCTGTGATCCTACCTATATGGGGTACGCGCCGTATCATGCAGTGACGGAATTATTAACAAAATCCAAGAAAGACATGGAGGATATTGACGTTGTGGAAATGACAGAAGCATTTGCTGCTCAAAGTATACCGGTTAAAAACAATTTAGAGATACATCCTGATAAGCTTAACTTATATGGTGGTGCCATTGCTTTAGGTCATCCAATAGGTGCAAGTGGTACACGATTGGTGACTACTTTAGTAAATATCTTATCACAAGAAAATAAACGAAACGGGATTGCAACTGCATGTATTGGTGGCGGTTTAGGTATCGCATTATATGTAGAAAAGGGGAATGCCTAATGTTACCTTTAGGTAAAGATTTTCGCCATTTATCACGTGAGGAGAAGTTAGATTGTCTACTTGATTATGGTTGGTTGAATAAAGATAATCACGATATGTTATTAACACATCCTTTAATTCCAGAAGAAATTGCCAACAGTTTAATTGAAAATGTGATTGGTCAAGGTGCGTTGCCTGTCGGGTTACTACCTGAAATTATTGTAGACGACAAATCATATGTTGTTCCAATGATGGTTGAAGAACCCTCTGTTGTTGCAGCTGCAAGCTATGGTGCAAAGTTAGTCAACGAAACAGGTGGGTTTCATGTCGTAGCTAGTGAGCGATTAATGATTGGACAAATTGTTTTTGATAACGTAAAGGATACACAACGTTTATCTCAAAATATTAAAGATCTTGAGCCGAAGATTAAGCAAATTGCAGATGAGTCTTATCCTAGTATTATTGAAAGAGGTGGCGGTTACCGTCGAATTGAAATAGATACTTTTCCAGAAGCGGAGTTATTATCGCTCAAAGTATTTGTAGATACAAAAGATGCAATGGGTGCTAACATGTTAAATACAATATTAGAGGGGATTTCTGCATATTTAAAAACGGAACTTGAAGATGTAGATATATTAATGAGTATTCTATCTAATCACGCCACTGCTTCTGTTGTTAAAGTACAAGGTGAGATAGATATTCAATCACTATCCAAAGGTGGACGTGACGGTGCCGAAGTAGCACGTAGAATGGAAAGAGCATCTGTGTTAGCGCAAGTAGATATTCATCGTGCAGCGACGCATAACAAGGGTGTGATGAATGGCATTCACGCAGTTGTCTTAGCTACAGGTAATGATACGCGTGGTGCTGAAGCTAGTGCTCACGCATATGCGAGTAAAGATGGACAGTATCGAGGTATAGCTACTTGGCAATATGATGTAACACGCCAAAAATTAATTGGTACGATTGAGGTGCCAATGACACTGGCAACAGTTGGTGGAGGTACACGTGTCTTACCTATTGCTCGAG
The DNA here is from genome assembly GCF_017891615.1 of Staphylococcus sp. GDY8P198P. Classification (NCBI taxonomy): domain Bacteria; kingdom Bacillati; phylum Bacillota; class Bacilli; order Caryophanales; family Staphylococcaceae; genus Staphylococcus; species Staphylococcus sp. GDY8P198P. The sequence continues at coordinate 385,438 of NZ_JAESJQ010000005.1, read as the reverse complement.
CTGCTTTAGATTTAATGAAAGTTGATTCAGCACAAGAACTTGGTCATGTTGTAGCTGCAGTTGGTTTAGCTCAAAACTTTGCAGCATGTCGTGCACTGGTTTCGGAAGGTATTCAAAAAGGTCATATGAGTTTACAATATAAATCATTAGCAATTGTTGTGGGTGCGCAAGGTGATGAAATCGCTAGAGTCGCTGAACTGTTAAAAGAAAAACCGAGCGCAAATGCAGCTATGGCAGAACAGATTCTCAATCAAATTAGAGAAGCATATTAGCGATTGAATTATATTTTTGATAGGTATCATTGAGACTTTAAAATATTTAATATGATTGATGGAGTAATGACTCATTGTTTTCATTACTCCGTCTTTTTGCGCAATAAATGACTTTGAATTAAAATATAAATATTTTATTTTGTGATTTGAGTTCCATATAATATAAATTACAAGCTCGAAAGAAAAGATTAAAAGAAAAGAGGGAGTATGATGGGGAATAATCTACCGGCATTATCATATGATCACAAGAATCATTCTGTGGTGCCAATTTTAGCATCGGAACAAAGTCTACAAACAATAACTGCAGAACCTTGGTTGGAAATTTCAGATGAAGGATTACAATTAGAAGGTTTATGCTTTGATAGAAATGGTGATTTAACACTTTGCGAAGTGTTTGGGGGAACTGTTTTTCATGTGACTTTGCCAGACAAAAAAGTAACTCAGCTTTTTACATCACATAAAGAAAATCCTGCAGCTGTTAAAATCCACAAGGATGGAAGATTATTTGTTTGTTATTTGGGTGACTTTGAGCGTTCAGGCGGCGTGTTTGCAGTTAATGCTGAGGGAGAAGCAGAAGAGACGATTGTGTCAGACATTGACACAGAATATTGTGTAGATGATTTAGTGTTTGATAGTAAAGGTGGATTTTATTTTACTGATTTTAGAGGATACTCTACGAATCTTAAAGGTGGCGTATATTATGTTGCGCCAGATTATAAATCCATAACACCTGTGCTTCAAAATTTAGCTGTTGCCAATGGCGTAGCTTTAAGTACTGACGAAAAAACACTTTGGGTAACTGAAACAAATGCGAACCGATTACATCGTATTGATTTACTAGAAGACGGTGTAACCATTGCACCATTTGGCGCTTCTATACCTTACCATTTTACTGGACACGAAGGGCCAGATTCATGTTGTATAGACAGTGATGATAATTTATACGTAGCAATGTATGGACAGGGCAGAGTATTAGTGTTTAATAAAAAAGGTTATCCTATTGGACAAATTTTAATCCCGGGTCGTGATCAAGGGCATATGCTTCGTTCAACCCATCCAGCATTTATCCCAGGGACGGATCAGTTAGTGATTTGTGCTAATGATATTGAACAAGGCGGAGGTTCTTGGATTTATACGGCGAAAGGCTTTGCAAAAGGTCATCATAGCTATCAATTTCAGTAAATATGCCTCATAAAAATGCTTTAGAGCGCGGATAGAAATCTAATTTTATTAAAATAATTTCGTCATCTCAGCTTGGCAAAGATGACGAATATTGAAGAAAGTATAAAATGATTACCTGAACTTCACTTCATGCATAAGCACTACTAACTCAATTACAGACAATATGAAAAAGTCTAGGACGAAGCAATGTCGTCTAGACTTTTTTAGTATATACCACCTTTGTTAATCGCATTTATATTTTATTGTTGTAAAAATCAAAGAATTTAAATCATTATTTGAAGTTTACAGACAGGAGAGTAAGTCGAGTAATGACGCTGATTTTAAGTATAACAATAAATTAATTGAGATGAAATTCATTAAAAATTTATAAATATACTATTGAAAGCGCATACATTTTTAAGTATGATATAAAATAACAAAGGTAGGTGTTTGTTATTTTAAAGCCAAAAGATAAGCATAACGAAGAAAAACATGATTTAAAGAAGCCACTAGGTGTTACGTCGGCGGTCGTTACATTGTCAATTATGATTATTACGATGTTAATAACTGTGGCTGTATTAGAAAAAGAACCTCATATTCCTCTAATGATTGGTACTGCGGTCGCTATCATTGTGACTATGTTGCATGGATATGAATTTAGTGAAGTAGAAGAAATGATGTACAAGGGCATACGGCATGCTTTGCCAGCGATTGTTATTATTATACTTGTAGGTTTAGTTATTGGCTCATGGATTGGTAGCGGTGTCGTAGCAACAATGATATTTTATGGGCTTCAGTTAATAGACCCTCGTTATTTTTTAGCAGTTGTAGTTATATTATGTGGTGTCGTAGCGTTAGCTATCGGTAGTAGTTGGTCGACAATGGCTACTGTTGGTGTTGCATCAATGGGTATTGGTGTTAGTATGGGTATTTCTCCAGGCATGGTCGCTGGTGCAGTCATTTGTGGTGCTTATTTTGGTGATAAGATGAGCCCATTATCAGATACGACAAATCTTGCTTCAGGATTATCTGGTGTTGAATTATTTGAGCATATTAAACATATGTTCTATACCACAATTCCAGCTGTGATTATTGCGTTAATTGCATTTTTCTTTATTGGTATGCAGTATGGTAATAAAAATTTTGATACGAAGCGTATCGATGCAATTCTTAACACTATGCAAGATAATTTTGTGATTACACCATGGTTGTTGTTAGTACCTTTAGTAGTTATTGTATTAGTAACGTTCAAAGTTCCAGCTATTCCAGCAATTTGTGTCGGCATTATATTTGGATTTTTTGCTCAAATTTTTGTACAAGGTGGAAGCATAACGGAAGCGCTGACTGCTTTGCAAACAGGATATACGATTGAATCAGGTAATAAACTTGTAGATGAACTGTTTAATCGTGGCGGTTTAGAATCAATGTTTTATACGATTTCATTGACTTTAGTAGCGATGACTTTTGGTGGCGTATTGGAATATTCGGGTATGCTATCTGCATTAATTTCGGTGATTTTAAAAGTAGCGAGAACAACTGGTTCATTGATTGCATCAGTGATTATTTCTTGTATCGGCACTAACTTTACATGTTCAGAACAATACATATCTATTATTGTACCTTCTAGAATGTATGCGAGTGCTTTTAAAGACAAAGGCTTACATCCTAAGAACCTATCTAGGGCATTAGAAGATGGTGGAACATTAACTTCAGTATTCGTACCTTGGAATACATGTGGTGTATTTATCGCATCTACGTTAGGCGTATCGGTAATGGAATATGCACCATTTGCTATTGTGAATTATACAGTTCCTATAATTTCAGTTATTTTTGGATTTATTGGGTTTAAAATAATTAAATTAAAAGATTCAGATGAAGGAAATACAGACAATGCTAACTTAGCTTAATTTAGCGGAGTTTATGAAAATCTATCATTTACTATAAAAAGAGGGGAAATCAAGTGTGATATTTGGTTTCTCTTTTTTATAGTGAAAATGAGCATAGAAATTGATTATACATATCAGGATGATTTTTCAATAATCCTAATCATTTCAATACATTAAATAATGCATAAACTAAAAAGATTGAAAAAATAGTATATAACCGTATACTAGGATATACACATTGAAGTTAAGTATAGAGGAGCATGCATATGGATATTAAACATATGAAGTATTTTGTAGAAGTAGTAAACCAACAAGGTATGACAAATGCATCTAAATCATTGTATATCGCTCAGCCAACGATAAGTAAAGCAATTAAAGACATTGAAAAAGAATTGAATATGCCATTGTTTGATCGAAGCAAACGTCAACTTGTCCTAACGGATGCTGGCTCAGTTTTTTATCATAAAAGTAAAGAAATCTTATCATTATACAAAGATCTGCCTAAAGAAATTAATAGTTTATTAGGTTTAGAAACAGGTCATATTAGCATTGGTTTGTCTGCAGTCATGAATATGAATAAGTTTATTCATATTTTAGGTGAATTCCATCAGCAGTATCCTAATGTAACGTATAACTTAGTGGAAAACGGTGGCAAAATGATTGAACATCAATTAATTAATGATGAAATAGATATAGGAATTACAACATTACCAGTAGACCAATCTATTTTCCATTCCTTGCCATTATATCAAGAAGAGTTGAAATTAGTTTTGAATAAAGAACATCGTCTTGCTCAATATCAACAAGTGAAAATGAGCATGCTAAAAGACGAAGATTTTATACTTTTTAATGAAGATTTTTACTTGAATGATAAGATTATCGAAGCGGCAAAAAATGCAGGTTATATACCTAATACAATATCCAAGATTTCACAATGGAACTTTATTGAAAATCTTTTAAATGCTCATTTAGGTGTAAGTATTTTACCAGAGAATATAGTGGGATTATTAAACAGTGACTTTAAAAATATAACACTTGAGGATCCAGGCATGAGTTGGGAATTAGGTGTGATATGGAAACGAGATAAATATTTAAGTTATGCAACCAGACAATGGATAGATTTTATGAAACAACGTTTATAAAGACGTAGGTTAGTATTCATATTATGTGATAATGAAACAACATTTGAATAAAACGATTGAATCAATTGTGTGTTAATAATAGAAATTTCAACCATAGCGTAGAGTAATTTTAGGTATTGGTGGGAGTAGATTGCGCAATCAAACGGATGTTTTGATTCCAATCCTGTTCCCACTATTTTTAGTTGTAAAAGCTATGCTATGAAATCATTTGAAAAGGACACATAGTAAAATAGTTGATTTGTTTTATTAACTATAGCTAATTGGAATATGTAAAATCGCTTTCATAGAAAAAAGTAATTGTTATTATGAAAAAACAATATTTTTATTATATTTAATGGCGCGTTATACTTAGTCATGTAATCAACAAAGTAGTTAAAAATAGTCAGCAGTTCAAAAGTAATAAAAAGGGTGATGAGTATTGCAGGTAGCGCTAAAGATAATCAAAATTATGTTTCAAGCATTAATTATTATGGGTATTACTTTTATTGGTAATAAAATTCAAATGATTTTTGATATTCCGATTGCAGGTAGTATCGTTGGATTAATATTATTTTTCTTATTACTACAATTTAAAATTATTCCAACAAAATGGGTAGAAGAAGGCTCTAAATTTTTCTTAGCTACCATGGTATTTTTCTTTGTTCCATCTGTCGTAGGTATTATGGATGTCGCTAATATGATCAATTTTAATTTTATTTTATTCTTTATCATGATTGTTCTAGGCACATGTTGTGTTGCTTTAATTTCAGGGTTTATTGCTGAAAAAATGGTTAAAGCTGAACAATACGGGAATGGTCAAGATTAGATGGTACTTCTAAAAGCATTGTTAATGATTCTACTGACAGTTTTTATGTACGTTGGAGCAAAAAAATTACAGTTTCAATACCGGAGCCCATTTTTAAACCCTGCACTTATATCATCAATTGGAATTATCGTTGTATTATTGTTATTTAACTTAGATTATAAACAATATATGGTCGGTGGAAAGTGGATACACCAACTGTTGAATTGTACAGTGGTAACATTAGCGTATCCACTATATCAAAATCGTCATAAAATATTAGCTAATGGTAAAATTATATTTAGTAGTGTGATTACAGCAGTAATTTTGAACTTTGCATTTGTTTATGTCATATTAAAAATGTTTGGTTATTCAAAAGAAGTTATTGTTACGATGTTACCAAGATCAATTACAGCTGCTGTAGGTATTCAAGTATCTCACCAAATGGGTGGTGTGGATGCAATAGCAGTGTTATTTATCGTAGCAACTGGTTTAATCGGGAGCATTTTAGGTGCGTATTTGATTAAATTTGGAAGATTTAAAACTTCTATTGCAAAAGGTTTAACATTTGGTAACGCATCACATGCTTTTGGTACAGCTCAAGCACTTGATATTGATTTAGAAGCAGGTGCGTTTAGTTCAATTGGTATGATTTTGACTGCATTATTAAGTTCAATCGTTCTCCCGATACTCATAATCTTTTTATATTAAGCGTAGTGTTAAAACACAGTATTAACTATTTTAGGGTAAAAATAAATCGTTAAAATTTGGAAGGAGCAATTTTTACAATGGCAAAAATTAAAGCAAATGAAGCATTAGTAAAAGCATTACAAGCATGGGAGATAGACCACTTATATGGTATCCCAGGAGATTCTATAGATGCGGTAGTAGATAGTTTAAGAACTGAAAGAGATAATATTGAATTTGTTCATGTACGTCATGAAGAAGTAGCAAGTTTAGCAGCTGCAAGTCATACAAAATTGACTGGTAAAATTGGAGTTGCATTAAGTATCGGTGGTCCAGGGGTCGTTCACTTACTTAATGGTATGTATGATGCGAAAATGGATAATGTTCCTCAACTTATTTTAGCAGGACAAACAGATAGTACAGCTTTAGGAACAAAAGCATTCCAAGAAACAGATATTAGCAAAATGGTAGACGATGTAGCTGTTTATAACCGTCAAATCTCTGAGAATGATAAAGATATATTCGGCATTGTTAATGAAGCAATCCGTACGGCTTATGAGAAAAAAGGTGTTGCAGTCTTAATTCTGCCAAATAACCTATTGACAAACAAAGTGAAAGATACAACAAATACACCAGTGGACACTGCACCACCAGCACGTGTTGCACCAAAACCACGTAGCATTAAAAAAGCCACTAAGCTTATTAATAAAAGTAAACGTCCGGTTATGATTATCGGTACTGGTGCTAAACATGCTAAAGACGAAGTGCAAGAATTTATTGAAGCGGTTAAAATTCCGTCAATCATTACTTTACCTGCTAAAGGTATTTTAGCAGATGCTCACCCATATAATTTGGGTAACTTAGGTAAAATTGGTACTAAAGTGTCTTATCAAACGATTCAAGACGCTGATTTACTAATAATGGTAGGTACAAACTATCCTTATGTTGACTATTTACCTAAGAAAAATATCAAAGCAATTCAAATCGATACAAATCCAGAAAATATTGGACATCGTTTCGACGTGAATGCAGGTATAATTGGTGATAGTAAATTAGCATTGCAACAATTAACAGATAGTGCCAAACACGTGAAAAATCGTGATTTCTTAAATAAAACATTAGAAAGAAAAGCAACTTGGGATTCTTGGATGGATAAAGATAAAGCAGATGAAAGTTCACCAATCCGTCCAGAACGTCTAATGGATGCAATCAACCAAGTGAGAACAGATGACGCGATTTTCTCAATCGATGTCGGTACATCTACTGTATGGTCAACACGTTATTTAGATCTAACAGTGAATAATAAATTCATCGTTTCTAGTTGGTTAGGTACGATGGGCTGTGCATTACCAGGTGCATTAGCAGCAAAACGTGCTTACCCTAACCGTCAAGTAGTGGGTATAGCAGGCGATGGTGCGTTTGAAATGGTAATGCAAGACTTTGCAACAGCAGTACAATATGATTTACCAATGACTATATTTGTTTTAAATAACCAAGAACTATCATTCATTAAATATGAACAACAAGCTGCTGGTGAATTAGAATATGCAATCAACTTCACTGATATAGACTTAGCACAATTTGCGGAAAGTTGCGGTGGCGTTGGTTATACGCTTAAAGATCCTAATAGAATTGATGAAGTTGTAGAAGAAGCAATGGCTCAAGATAGACCAACAATTGTCAACGTTTATGTTGATCCAAATGCTGCGCCATTACCTGGTAAAATTGTTAAAGACGAAGCAATTAATTACGGTAAATGGGCATACAGATCTATTACTGAAGATAAAAAATTAGATTTAGATGAAATTCCTCCAATGTCAACAGCTGTTAAACGTTTCTTCTAAGTTGATATAAGTAAAAAATTAGAGACTTTAATTTCTCTGACTAAAAATAAACGCCAATTTCTATTGAAATATTATAGAAATTGGCGTTTTCTTTGCTTTGTGAAGTTTTGCATCACGTTCGTCTTGAATCGAAACCTAATAAATTAAAATGATGTCATAGTGTGCTGAAATCTAGAGGAATGATATGAGCGAGAGACTACAGACTCGAATCATATCTCAGGCAAGCATGCACGTTTAAAAACATAATATTTTAAAAGATATAAAATAGCTGCAACATGAAATGATTAGCTTGAATGGATTTAAGTCAAAATATTTTTCATTTGTACTAAATATCTCCCATCGTGATTTTGTAACGTGCTGACGCCTAGGGAAAAGATATGAGCGAGAGACTACAGGCTCGAATCATATCTCAGGCAAGCTATGCACGTTTAAAATCATAATATTTTATGATTTAGTTAAAGATATTTAAAAATAGATTGAAAATTCAGCATAATATCTATAAAGTGTATTATTATAACAGTAATTTATTAAATTGATTGATCAGGTTATTTTTTAGATTATGATTTTTTTCAATTAAAAACCATTTAATGGGGGATATTTAAAATGTTCAAATCAATTTTTAAAAAGATAACATTTAAAACACCACATACATATGCATTGTTATTATTTATCATTGTTGTGGCAAGTTTACTTACATATTTAATACCAGCTGGGGAATATGCACGTGAAAAAAAAGATGGACAAACATTAGTTATATCTGGTTCATATCAAGAAGTGTCACAACATGGCGTTTCGTTTTTTGATATATTTCGAGCAATTCCAGAAGGATTACAGAGTGGCGCTGAAATTGTATTTTACATTTTCTTAGTGGGTGGCGCATTTGGTATTGTCCATAAAACAGGCGCATTTGAAAATGGTGTGAATAAAGCAATGAACACATTAGGATCTTATAAAGTACTAATGATTCCATTGACTATGACGATATTTTCTATATTAGGTTTTTCAATTGGATTAGCAGAAGAAACGATTATCTTTGTTCCTATTGGAATTATTATAGCGAGAACATTAGGATATGATGCGTTGACTGGAGCAGCAATGGTTATACTTGGAGCAGCAAGTGGCTTTATTGGTGGTATGTTAAACCCATTTACTGTAGGTGTTGCACAATCTGTAGCGGAGTTACCATTATTTTCAGGTTGGGGGTTGCGTTCGATTATTTATATCTTTATCTTGTTGGCAGCTATTACAACAGTGATGATATATGCACGTAAAGTGAAACAAGATATGTCGAAAAGTATTGTATACGAACTGGAAAAAGTTGAAGGACAATCTACGGAAGCGATGGATACGCCACGTTTTACGAAGCGACAGAAAGTTGGTTTACTACTCATTGTTGCAGCGATCGTATTAAATGTGTTTGGTATTTTTAATTATGGTTGGTCCTTTAACGAGATGAGTGCTAACTTCTTATTGGCAGGTTTACTTGCAGGTGTCATAGGAGGATTGGGCGTCAACGGTACATTTGAAGCCATGATAGAAGGTATGAAAGATATTTTGTTTGGCGCAATGATTGTTGGCTTTGCTAAAGGTATTATTGTCATTTTAGAAAATGGCCAAGTAATAGATACCATCGTACATGGTATGACAACCTTGCTTACAGATGTACCTTCCTCGGCAGTTATCATCGCGATGTTTATCTTACAATTCTTTTTGAATTTCTTTATACCATCAGGTTCTGGACAAGCATTAACTACTATGCCATTAATGGTACCAATCTCTGACTTATTACATATCAATAGACAAATTACTGTACTTGCGTTTCAATATGGAGATTCAATCAGTAATGTCTTATTTCCAACTTCTGCAATTTTAATGGGTGCTTTAGCTGTTGGAAAGATATCTTATACTCAGTGGCTTAAATTTGCTTGGAAATTAATTTTAGTATGGGTAATCATATGTTGTATTGGTATGTCTATTGCCTTAATAATAGGTTATTAAGTAATAATTTGCTAAGTCATTTAGCTAACTTGAACTTCATGTTATTAGGAGTAGTCTCAGATATTAAAGTATTAATTAGATATCTGAGGCACTCCTATTTTTTATGTCTAATCATTAAAATGTTGAAATATTCAGAAATTACAAATAAGATATGATATAAGACATAATTAAAGAAGGTGAGACAATGCAATATAGACCGTTTATAGAAATACTGCCGAACGTTTCATTAAGACCACCAGATCTTAAAATGGCTGAATCATTATTTGAAACCATTCAAGAAAATTTTACGCATTTATCACGATTTTTAGATTTCATTACTGAAGATCTCACTGTAGATGCGGAAAAATCATATTTAAAAATGATGATACAACATCAAGCTGAAAGTAAAGGTCAATTATTTCTAATCTATTATGAAGATGAATTGATTGGCACAATAGATTTACATAAAATCGATTTAAAAAATAAAAAAGCAGAAATAGGTTATTGGATGGCGAAAGGATATACAGGTAAGCGAATTGCGACGGAAAGTGTTGTGTTTATATGTCATTATGCATTTGAAATTTTAGAATTGAATAAACTCACGATTATTGCAGACGTAAGAAATATTGCTAGTAATAAAGTTGCTAAAAATGCAGGTTTTCATTTTGTCGCAACTGATATTCAGGACATGTATGATGGTGAAAATTATCAAGATATGAATCGATATATTTTATTGAAAAATCATTTTGACTTGGCTGAAAGTCATTAAATGCTAGATTGATTGCCTGTATAGCACATGCTTAACAGTATCCGGTGTGTCCAAGTCACAAGCAATTGTTAGTAAACTTATTGTATTGACTGATATTAGCTATGATATGAAACAGACGAAAAGGATATATAAGGAGGATTACGACTTGATGGCTAGAGGTATTAATCATATTGGTTTAACTGTACCTGATATTGAAATAGCAACGGCTTTCTTTAAAGAGGCTTTAGATGGTCGTATTGCTTATGATAGCCAAACTAAAATGGATGAACCTAGAGGTGGCCAATTTGTTGAACATGTATTAGGACTGGAGAATGGTGCTGAAATTGTTAAAAAGAGAATGATGGTGTTCAATGATGGCCCCAATATAGAGATGTTTGAATTTGTATATGCAAATCAAAAAAACGCTGTAAATTTACAAGACATAGGTTATACACATATTTCATTTTACGTGGATGATTTTGAAGCATCCCTTAATAAAATCAAACAAGCTGGGGGAGAACCTATCTCTGAACCTCACAGTAATACAAAATATGAAGATACAGCTGGTAATCGTACGGTATATGTTAAAACTCCATGGGGAAGTTTAATTGAGTTGCAAACGATACCAAATGGTTATTATTATCCTAGAGATAGCGAGGCAAGTGTATTTATTCCGGACGTGTAAGAAATATTGACGCAGGAGGTTAAAAATAATGTTAAATAGAAAGTTAGATGTCGCCAACTTACCCACGCCTATTCATAAGTTAGAACACTTAAGTAAACGTTTAGGCAAAGAAATTTATATTAAAAGAGATGATTATACTGGCACTGAAATATCAGGGAATAAAGTAAGAAAGTTAGAGTATACGATACAATATATAATTGATCATGGCTATGATACGATTATTACAACAGGTGCAATCACATCTAATCATGCCAGAGCAACAGCAGCACTATGCGCAAAATATCAAATTGAATGTCATCTCGTGTTAGAAGGTACAATGAAATCTTTTGAAGGTAATTTATTCTTAGATGCTATGCTTGGTGCACATGTACATGTGATTGACGACGATCAGTCTCGAGAAATAGCGATGGCACAATTGAGTCATACACTAGAAAGTAAAAACAAAACACCTTTTATGATACCAACTGGCGCATCAGATTGGATAGGTACGCATGGTTATATCAATGCTTTTGAAGAGGTTATAGAACAAGAGGCTGAATTAGGTTGTCATTTTGACTCTATTAATGTAGCTGTAGGCTCAGGTGGCACATATGCAGGTTTATGGTTTGGTAAACACAGTCACAACCTACCGACAAAGATAATTGGTTATGCAGTCAATGAAAGTGCAGCAGCCTTTAAAAATAAAGTGCAAACAATCATTAATCATTTAGATGAAAACATAGATACATTCGATACAATTACCATTAATGATAGTTATATTGGATTAGGTTATGCACAAGCAACAGATGAAGAATTAGCATTTTATATTGATATTGCACAACAAGAAGGTATTGTTTTAGATCCAACCTACACAGGAAAAGCTTTTAGAGGTATGGTTAAAGAAATTCAAGAAGGAAAATATGATGATCAACAAACAATTTTGTTTATTCATACAGGTGGACTACAAGGTTATACAGAGGAAACTAGAACACGTATTCAACGATTACTGCCAAATTTCAATAATGATTTGTAAATATATTTAGATATGAGGATTACGTACACATTTTGTAGTCAAAAGCATATAAATTGCGAAGTATACTATATATGGTGCATAATATTAAACACTTTATAATTAAGGAGGGTGTTCTATATGACTCAAACATTAAGTTCCATGGATGAATATCATTCATTTATTAACAAACATCCGCTCGTAGTCATTCATGTAATGAGAGATAATTGCAGTGTTTGTCATGCGGTATTGCCACAAATTGAGGACATGTTGCGTGAATTCCCAGACATACCATTAGGTGTGGTTAATCAAAGTAATGTAGAAGAAATAGCTGGTGAATTATCTATCTTTACAGTACCGGTTGATTTGATCTTTCTCAACGGTAAAGAAATGCATCGTCAAGGTAGATTTATTGATATGCAACAAATAGAACACCAATTATCCATAATGTATGAAAGTTTAAAATCATAAATGAATATGAAATAGTTGTGCATTATAAGTAATTAGACATCCTGTTGTTAGTTTATTAACATAAAAGTAATACTAATAATAGGATGTTTCAATTTAAAAACCTTATAATTAAAAGTAAATTGTCTAAAATAAAAATGAGGTAAATTAAATCACAAGTATCATATATAATAAAAATAATGTATGATAAGATTAATCTATTGAATTGAGGAGGAGTATTTATGCGCATAGAAAGAATATGTCCGAATGAAGCTGAAGCGCTGTATACTTGCATGAAAAAGATTGATCAAGAGACACAATACATGCTCTATTTACCTGATGAAAGAAGTTTTAATAAAGATAGACTTGTTGATGATATTAAACACAATTTCTATATTGGTGTTAAAACTGATGAAAATGACATTCTAGGATATTTATCTGTACATATTAGTAGATTAGCGAAAATTAAGCATATCGGTTATATTGTGACCGGTGTGATAAATGAAAAACACCATCAAGGGTTAGCAACAAAGATGTTTCAAGAAACAATAAAATGGGCTGAGCGTAAAGGGTTAAGAAGACTAGAATTAACTGTCATTACAACTAATACTCCGGCAGTTAAATTTTATGAGAAATTAGGATTCAAAATTGAAGGTATCAAACATGAATCTATTTATATGGACCATCATTTTTATGATGAATTATATATGTCAATGATGATAAATCAATCATTTTCAATAGATTCAGCTATACTCGAGAGCTAACTTAATACAAATTAACATTACATCATTTCGTAATGAAATGTACAATACATATTAATAAAATGAGTTAACGATAATTCAACTTCGCTCTAGTTTTGGAGAATTGTATCAAAAAGGCGTTTTATAGCATTTTCTTAAAAGGATTATTTGCTATATTTTGATGTGTGAAGCGCACTTGTCACACAACATATTTGAGCATGGTAGGCTTGTGTGAGGTGTTAATGTTTAAGTGTTTATTAAACTTATGGATGGAGCACAATATATAGTTTAGTTTATTGTTGATACTAACCAAGTCACGAAGTAATTGTTCATTGGAGGTAATATGAAATGCTAAAAAGAATATTAACCATTGCAAGTGTTAGTGTGATAGCTTCATATTTATACGCCAAGCTTTTAGAAAAACGTAGTTATAAAAGCTTTTTGTATGAAATAATGATTAGAGCAACAAAGATGAAACAACCATTTGAAAAGAAAGCAAACGCGCAAAAAGCGCTTGAATTTGTTAAAGAACAAACACAAGGCGAGTACGAAGGTACGAATTATAACTTTGACAATGCTGTTTATACTAAAAAAATTCACAATGTAACCAATTATATTGTGAATGATAAAGAAGATCGTCAACAAAAAGTAGTGATATACATTCACGGTGGAGCGTGGTTCCAAGATCCACTGCCATATCATTTTGAATATATAGATATGTTGGCAACAGCCTTTGATGCAAAAGTAATAATGCCAATATATCCTAAAATTCCACATGCAACATATAAGGAAACTTTTGAATTACTAGAAGAGATTTATAGACGTGAATTAGAACAAAAGGTGAGTTCAGAGCGTGTTGTTATCATGGGCGATTCGGCTGGAGGCCAAATTGCATTATCTTTTGCACAGTATTTAAAAACAGTGAATATGTCACAGCCAAGTGATATTGTGATGATTTCACCAGTACTGGACGGTACATTTAGTCATCCTGAAGTTTACAATTATGAAAAAATTGATCCCATGTTAGGTGTTGAGGGCAGTAAATATTTAATTAGTCTATGGGCTGGTGAACTGTCATTAACGGATTGGAGAGTTTCGCCAATTTACGGATCATTCAATGGATTAGGAAAAATAACCATTTCAATTGGTACAAAAGAAACGCTTTATCCTGACGCGGTTAAATTATCGCAAGTGTTAAATGCTCAAGGTATTCATCATAACTTTATCCCAGGATACCAGCTATTTCATATTCATCCTATCTTCCCAATTCCTGAAAGAGCACAATTTATCAATAAGTTGAAAAAAATTATAGACTGATTTAATCATGTTTTAACGCGATAGAGAGTCTGGAACATAAATTTCAAAAAAATAGCACTCAGATGATTTAATTCAATTCATCTGAGTGCTTCTTTTTTATGCAATATTTCGTATTGTTGGCTCGCTTTCTTTGGGGACAGTTTCAGACTGCCCTGTTCCCTCAAGAGTCTCCCCAAAATACGTCACATTATTGAACACGAAAAATGTAGTATAGGTTAGGAAAACAAACGGATCAAAAGCGAACTTGGCGTTGTATTAATGGCACTTGATATAAGAAAGTAGTAGATCAACGAGCTAACTATAATCAAAATAATAATGAAAAAGACAATTTCTATATTATTTCAATAGAAATTGTCTTTTTTCACTTGTCCAAGAACTTTATGTCCCATGTTCATTTGATTTTATACTATTTTATCAAAATGGTATTTATAATCGATTTACAATCATACTTCGTTTGAATTATTTAAGTAAGTAGAGAAGAAATCTGTAAATAAATCAACAAATGTCAGATATTTATCTTTTTCCACGTGTTCATCTACTTGGTGTGCTTGGCTTACAGCCCCAGGGCCATACATGATAAATGAAAAGTTTTCATCTTTGTCTACTAGTAAATCAGACGCGTCGGTAACACCAGGTGAAGCTTCAGTTGGTAATGTAGTATTTAAATATTTTTCTCCCATTTCAACAGCAAGTTCAGCTAATTGGTTTTGTCCTGTAGTATAAACAGGTGGTCTAGACATGTATGTGTCAATATCGATATCCGTTTGTTCAGTTTCGACTTGTTTTAAGATTTCGTTGAAATATGAGATGAACTGTTCGTTATCATGCTCAGGAATCGTACGAATATTAAATTCAGACTCAGCATGTTCAGGAATGGAATTCACCTGATTACCACCGTTGAAAATTGTGGCATTCATAATTGCATTGCCTAATAAATCATTACTTTTAGTGAATTTTTCAAAGCCTTCATCAGCTTTATAAACAAATTTTACTAATGGTGAAATTGCATTGAAACCAAGTTGAGGCATAGAACTGTGTGAAGCCTTGCCACGAGAAGTGACGCGAATATCCATTGATCCTTTATGTGCATAAATAATTCGATCTTGAGAAGGTTCAGCAATCACTAGTGCATCAACATCATTCATATATCCTTTATCTTGAAAAGCTTTTGCGCCTTCACCTACAATTTCTTCACCAGCAGTTGCTAGTAAACGAATTTTTCCGTGTTGTAATAAGTTTTGATCATGAATATCTATCATACTGATTACTAATGCTGCTAAACCTGATTTCATATCAGCTGAGCCACGTCCGTAAAGTTTACCATCAACTTCAGTAAGTTTGAATGGATCATACGTCCATTTACTTTCATCGCCCGCAGAGACAACATCCATATGACCGGAGATACCTAATACTGGACCATCTTTACCGATTTCAGCAACTAAATTTGCGCGACTGTCGTTAATTTTAATGATGTCGGATTTTATGTCATGTTCTGCTAATAACTTTTGCAGATATTCACAAACTTCGATTTCATTGTCATTAACTGATTTAATGCTAATCAAGTCTTCTAATATTTGAATTTTTTCTTGATCAGTAAATTTACTCATAATAAAAACCTCATTTCAGATATAATAAGAAAACTAATATCTTTATTATATCTGAAAATTCAGACGCTTTGAAATTATACCCCTTTGTAAAAAATACATAATAACTAGATTTTGAACAAATTGTCAAAAATAGGTGACAAAAAATTAAACATGGTTTTTAGATGCGTCATTATCTAAAGACCATGTTTTTATAGTGTTATATTGATTGATTGTTGGTTGAGCCACGTGTTTTGATTGCAAATGTTTAGGGATAGAGCGGTTTTCTTGTGTAGATGGTTCAGAAGGTTTTGAAGTATTGTTGGTCTCATCTACATTTTCAATATGTCTTGTATTATCTGTATCAAGTACTGCACCACGCATATCATTACCTTGGAAGCTACCTACTAAAATCATGATTAAATAACCACAAGTTATGAGTGCAACAATAATGAGATAAAGTGAAACAGTTAGCTTTACAGGTTTGCTCATGTCCATCCTCCTAAAGTATCTTTAATTCCTTTCACCCTTAAGATAACATTCGAATTTTAATAATGTGTAAATTTCAAGTAAATATTATATTTCATATTTTCAGCCTTTATTATTAATTGATGAAAAAATTTTTATAATATTTTTTACTTAAATTTTTTTATTGAAGAAAAAGGATTAACGTTGATATGAAAGTATTTCATTTAACCTTTAATATAATTTTACATTCAATTAACAGTTAATTTATAGACTTTATATAAAATCAACAACTACGTGGTAGCATGTCAGTATTGAAAGGTATAAAGATTTGTTTATACACAAAGGCCATTTTTTGTGCTAGATATTTTCACTAGATTAATGATCTTTGCACGCATTTAATAAATACGCAGATGAAAAGAGGGACAGAGTTTGCTACTAATCATAATTTGTATAGGCGTAATTCTATGGCTAGGAATTGTCGAAAAACGAAGACATTCTGACAGATTAGAAAAGATTCCTATACGTATTAATATAAATGGTATTAGAGGTAAATCAACGATTACACGCTTGATTTACAGTATTTTGCGGGAAGATAAATACCGCGTGATTGGTAAAACAACTGGTACAGATGCACGCATGATGTATTGGTTTACACCAAGAGAATATCCTGTATATAGAAAACCTCAAGGTGCAAATATAGGTGAACAACGTGATATCGTCAGAAAAGTTGTGAAGCAAAGAGCTAATGCATTAGTTAATGAGTGTATGGCAGTTAATCCAGACTATCAAATTACATTCCAAAAAGATTTAGTGAAAGCGAATATTGGCGTCATTGTTAATGTAATGGAAGATCATATGGATGTGTTAGGGCCAACGTTAGATGAGGTTGCTCAAGCATTTACAGCAACTATTCCATACAAAGGTCATCTCGTCGTAATGAAAGATGATTATACTAAATTTTTTGCTAAAGTAGCTAAACGGCGTAAAACAAAATTAATTGTTGTTGATAAGGAAGAAGTACCAGAATCATATTTACGAGAATTTGGATATATTGTCTTTCCGGATAATGTAGCAATTGCAATGGGTGTAGCTGAAGCATTAGGTATCGACAGAGATACTGCCTTAAGGGGCATGTTAAATGCACCACCTGATGTAGGTGCTGTAGAAGTTAAATACTTTAATGCAAATAATACAACTAATGTGTATGTGAATGCTTTTGCAGCAAATGAGCCACAGTCTACTAAAGCCATTTTAAATAAAGTAGAGTCATATAATTACCCATATCAAAGAATCGTGATTATCTTAAATTGTCGTTCAGACAGGGTAGATAGAACTCGACAATTTGCAGAGAATTTCATAAAAGATGTACCGTTCGATACATTAATTTGTACCGGAAAAAGTACTCAAATGGTTACGGAAGTAATGAGAGAATTACCTGATAAAAAATATTTGAATTTTGAAGGTAAAAATATAAATGAAGTTGAACGTGCGCTTTATGCAGAATCACACAATGCTTTGATTTTCTGTGTTGGTAATATTCATGGACCAGGAAAAGAAATCGCACAATATATAGAAGGGATACATTAATATGATAGGTTCAGAGTTATATTTTTCATTATTCGTGGGGATTGTTTTAAGCCTCATTTTTGCCGAGAAATTCGGTATTAGTCCTGCTGGATTAGTTGTACCAGGATATCTAGCTCTCATATTTGATCAACCAATCATGCTACTATCTGTACTAATCATTAGTTGCATTACATATTTTATTGTGAACCATGGTATTAGTCGCTTTGTCATTCTCTACGGGCGTAGGAAATTTGCTGCAATGATATTAACTGGAATGGTATTAAAATTTATATTTGACTTAATTTACCCCTTAACCCCGTTTGAGATGGTAGAAATGTCCGGTATTGGTGTCGTAATACCAGGTATCATTGCAAATACTATACAAAAACAAGGTGTTGTAATTACTTTATCTACATGTATGTTACTAACATGTATTACATACATTGTTTTATTCTTTTATAGCTTTATTAATTAGTAAGGAGCAGATATATGAAGCAATCTAAACGATTCTCTATCGATGAGCGTGTTTTGAAATGGACAAAACGCCATAAAAGAAGGAATTCCATATATACCGGCTTGATATTAATTATAGCGTTGATTTTGTTAGTATTTGTGTTGAAGCATCAGGATTTTGAGCCTGTTAAAGCTATGAATAAAGGAAAAGATGAAATTAAACTAACATATCTAGGTAATGTGGAATTAAATAGTCATACGAGAAAAAACAATATTAATGATACCTTTAGCGCCGTTGAAGACATGTTAAAAAACAGTGATTATTCAACAGCAAGTTTGAAACTAACCAAATTTTCGGATGATAGAAAAACAAATATTACTAAAAATTTAGAAAATGTAATGTTTTTAAAAGGTTTAAATATTAAAAGTTTAAATATCATAAATCAAGTCACTGATAATATTACAGCAAGAGATTTTAGTAGAGCTGTTGAAGCACAAAATGGTTATAATTTTTTAACTGGTAATGGTTCTAATCCTATTAACAGTAAAACAGTACAACAAACGGTGAAAGGTAAGAAAGTAGCAAACGTTTCCTTTACAGACGTTGAGTCTGATTACACAGATCCATTGAAAAATACTACGTCCATCAGCTTGGAACCCAATATCTATGTTCCATTAATAAAAAAATTGAAAGAAAAAAATGATTATGTAGTAGTTAATGTGGACTGGGGGATAACTGATGAAAGGTCAGTAACAACAAGACAAAAAAAATATGCACACTCTTTAGTAGATGCGGGTGCTGATGTCATCGTCGGACATAATACAGTTGTTCAGGAAATTGAAAATTATAAAGACGCTAGCATTTTTTATAGTTTAGGTAATGTCACCTCAGAAGGTTTCTTATCAAAGAATAAACAAGGCTTAGCTGTCCAACAAAATTGGAATGGTAAAAATTCTAGGTTTATGATCACCCCAATAAAAACAGTGGGTGGTAAATTGACTAAATCTACACCCAACAAAATTGAAGAAACTAAATTATTAAACAATATAAAAGGTGACAACATTAATCTTAAAAAAGAGAATGGAGGTTATATTTATGAACATTAAAGACCATTGGGTAAGTATTACAATCATTTCAGTTGTATTGATAATATTCTTACTAATTGTATTCGCTAGAGCGAATGAAGGTTTAGACCATTATGAACAAAATGAACTTAAATCTTCACACCATCAATATTTGTCTAAAGGAGCTTAGCTATGAGTATTTACAATAAAAAAACGCTCATCGTAATATTACTCCTTACTATTATCATATCCTTCACATTTTATATGATTACGAAAAAGGATAATTATAATAAAGATGATTTATATGAGAATAAAATTGCAGATCATCAACAAGACATATCGGATAAAAATTACGGTGTAGCTTCCAATAATCCGATTGCTACACGTGTTGGAGAGAAAATTTTGCAAGATGGCGGTAATGCAGTTGATGCTTCAATCGGTGTCTCATATGCGCTTGCTGTCACTGAACCACACTCATCAGGTCTAGGTGGTGGAGGTGCAATGCTGGCTTACGATGGTCAAGAAAATGTTGCGCCGAAACAATGGCAATATAAAGATATTTCTTCCTTTAATTACAAACAAAAAGATAAAATCGGTGTGCCAGGTTTCGTTCGAGGTCTTGAAGATGCACATAAAGAAGCGGGGAAAATGGATAGAAAGAAAATCATGAACTATGTTATTCCTTTAGCTGAAGAAGGTTTTGAAGTTGATTCAGAACTAGAAAGAAGTTTGAAACTATATGGTTCGGACGTAGATAGAGATTCACCTTTCTTTGAAGGAGAGCAAACAAAAAGAGAAGGTGATGTCATTAAACAACCAGCTTTAGCTAAAACATTAAAAGGTATTAGAGACAATGGTCCTAATTATTTCTATGATAAAGTTGGTAAAAGTGTCACTAAGCAAACGGATGACAAACTAACAGAAAAAGATTTTCAAAGTTATAAAACGGAGAAAAAAGAGCCAGTGAGTACAGATTACTTAAATAATAAAGTTTATGCGGCTTCAAATCCTTTAGGAGGATCATTGATGCTTCAAGGTTTAGAAATTGACGAAGCTACAAATAATCAAGCAGCTCAAGGTAATCGTCTAGATTATATTACTGGTATATTAAAATCTAGAGATTTAATGTATCGAAATAGGGATATTGTAAATGGACAAGATGAAGATTATGATGAATATCTTTCACAAGATTACTTGTTAGGTAGATTAAATGAAATTAATTTTGAAAGTAATTTTAATACCAATAACATCGATAATACAAGTACAACACACTTTGTAGTAGTTGATAAAAATGGACAATTGACAAGTACAACGAATACATTAGCAAGCTTCTTTGGTTCAGGAAAGTATATGAAAGAAGGGTTCTATATGAATAATTCATTGAGCAACTTCTCTTCTAATCCATCTAGTCCAAATTATGGTGCGAAACACAAGCAACCACGTTCATTTACTTCACCGAGCATCGTAGTTGGTCCTGATTATTATATGGGTATAGGAACGCCAGGTGGTAACAAAATTCCGACTACATTAAATGAGGTGATTATTGATTACTTACGTAACGATGGTACGCTACAAGAATCTATCAATAAACCGCGTTTTTATAACGATGGAGGCAAAATCTTTTATGAAAATGCTACTGACCAGCAAGATATAGACATTTTCAAAAGTTTAGGTTTTGAAATTGAAGAAAAACGTAATGATCCTAACTTTGGAAGTGTACAAGCTGCGCTTTATAATAAAAATGATAAAACAGTAGAAATCGGTCATGATGTGGGGAATAGATAGTCTGTTTTCAATAAACTCAATAAAAAAGTCCAAGGCACAAATTAATGTCTTGGACTTTTTTTATTGAATTTTAACGGCTGTCATTTATGTACTACGTTTATTGACGAAATTATTATATAACGTACGCACAAAAATGATAACTACAACAATTGCTCCTATATAACCTACAAATGGATATATAATGGATACTAATTCTCCAAAAGGTAATGTACCACAAATTATAAAAATAATACCTAACACAACTGTTACAGGAACGCTAAGTTTTGATGGGAAAATCTTCATAAATTCATTTTTAACTAACCAATACATTGGTGCAGTTGTAGAATAAATCCCTAATAAAATACATACTGAAAATATAAATGCTATAAACGGCGCAATCGTATTACCTAAATAAAGTACAGGAACCTCTAATTCAAATACATGATCAGAATGCACTAATAGCGCAATAATCATTACAATTACTGTTAACATCAACACAGAGCCTCCAACAATTCCAGTAATACCAGCTTCTTTTCTACTATTTGATTGTTGACCAAGTTGTGAAAAGAAGATACTGCCTGCTAAGATGTTGTAACAGAAAAATAATCCGCCAGATTGCCACCAATGTGTTGTTGGTTGTAAATTTTTAGCGCTTTCTGGTAAATAGAGCATATTAGATAAACTACCGATATTTGAGAAGAAAACAATTAAGCAAATACCAATTGTTAAGATGACAATAATCGGTCCAACGGTACCAATAATATCGACTAACTTTTGTAATCCTAAAATAACTGTAATCATTGCGACAATGCCCATACCTAGTACACCGACTAGATTTGGGAGATGGAATTGTTCTGCTACTACAGCTCCTGTACCAGC
Source organism: Staphylococcus sp. GDY8P198P (assembly GCF_017891615.1). Taxonomy (NCBI): domain Bacteria; kingdom Bacillati; phylum Bacillota; class Bacilli; order Caryophanales; family Staphylococcaceae; genus Staphylococcus; species Staphylococcus sp. GDY8P198P. The sequence continues at coordinate 362,985 of NZ_JAESJQ010000005.1, read as the reverse complement.
AATCATGATGACAACAATGCTAAAAATAAAAATAATTGTAAAATATTCAATCAGCGTACCCAAGATGTTGCCGCAATAATACTTAAATATTCTGCCTGGCTGTTTTAATTGAAGATCAAATCCTTTCATCATTAAGGTGGAGCCAAGTAGACAGAATAATAATGCGCTAACTAAAGCTCCGAATATACCATATATGCCAAAGGATGCAAAAAATTGCATAACTTCTTGTCCAGTTGCAAAACCAGAACCTATGAGATAAGCGATGTAAGCACCGCTAAGTTTTATAACATTTGTGAGTTTTATTTGTTGTTGCATCATTGATCCCTCCAATTTTACCAACCTTGACCAGCAATGTCGTAATTGTCTAATTTTCCAGATGCTAAATCTTCAATCGCAGATTCTAAGACATTTAATGCTGTATCAAGTTGGTTATACGTTATGACTAACGGAGGTTGGAAACGGAGTACGTTTCCAGCTACTGCAATAATAACAACACCATTATCAAAACAGCGATTGCAAATTTTTAATGCGGCTTCCGCATCACGTGTCTTATTTTCTTTATCAGAAACGATATCTATGCCGATAGATAACCCTTTACCTCTAACATCTCCAACAGCATCAAATCGTTCAATCCATGAATCCATACGGTTACGTACATACTCACCTTTATCTGTACTCGCTTGAAGTAAATTTTCATCCTCTATCATACCAATTGTAGCTAATGCCGCTTCACAGCTTACTGGATTAGCGCCAGTTGTAAATAAATGTGCTGGTGCTTCTAATGTATCCATTATTTCAGCACGACCTACAATTGCAGACATAGGCAGACCGCCTGCTAACGATTTTCCAAATGTAATCAAATCTGGTTCAATATGATAATGTGAAACTGAACTCCATTCACCAGTACGACCAAGTCCTTGTTGGATATCATCCACTGCTAATAATATGCCGTGAGCTTTACATAAATCTTGTAAAGCTTTAAAGTAACCATCGACTGGTTCCAATAATCCACCATCACCTTGTATCGTTTCAATCACGATACAAGCTACTTCATCAGCAGGTACATATTTTTCAAACATTTCTTTAAGTGGCGCAAGATATTCATCGACAGTGTTAGCGTTTGGACTACCAAACATACCTCTGTATCTATCAGGGAATGGAATATGATAGAATCCTGGTAACATTGGGCCATACTTTTTTCTCATGTTTAAACTTATGGCAGACATCGATAATGACCCATATGTAGAACCGTGATAAGCATTAACGAAACTGATGATATAAGGTCTTCCTGTATACGCTCTTGCAAGTTTAACGATGCCGTCGTTTGCATCTGAACCAGAAAGTCCGAAAAGTACACGTTTTTCATAATCCCCTGGTGCAATTTCACAGAGTTTCTTAGCAAGTTTAACTAAAGGTTCATGATACATATAAGCAGGCGTATAGTGTATGAATTTATCTACTTGTGATTTAATAGCATCTGACACTGGTTGAGGTGCATGTCCTACATTTTGTGAACTAGCACTCGCAAGTAAATCGATATATGTATTGCCATCCATATCAACAAGTGTTGCGCCATAGCCATGAGAAATAGCTAATGGATAGTATTTTATTCTTCCCGGTTTCGCAAAATACTTACTATCTTCATTGATTAATTGTGCAGCTCTCTCCATTTTCTCCATAATTTTCAATCCTCCCATGTATTACTTAATATAAGTCGGTTTAATAGTTATACAAATTAAATACACACCTTTTACTTCATATCCCGTTGTTTAAAGAGAAAGGTGTTATTAAATATTTTTCGTTTACTTCAATAATTTTTAAAAATGAAATGAAGTAGTGGTACGTATGAATATACTAAGAAAATTCGGAATTGTAAATATATTCTGAAAATTTAAAGTTGAATAACACTTAAAAAGTGTAATATGACACATATAATCTTGAGGAATGGATTGTATGATGACAAAATGTATTATCTTTGCTTTTAGAAATGACGTATTGATTTTTGTGAAAAATAAGAATAAATGAATATCTAAATGTGAAATGGAAAGTTAGTTTTTGAGAAGTTTTTCGTTTATAATATAAATAATAGGAGCTATGCAATACGATGTAATTGATAATTATTTTCAATTATAGTATCTTGAGTCTACAATGATGTTATAGCTTAGTTATGTCTACTTGTAATATTAATATTTATCGTTATGTGTAAAGAGGGAGTTTTAGATGAATAATAGTAAGATAGAAGTTAAAGATTTAATAAATATAGGACTCTTTACGGCAATATATTTTATTTTTATAGCACCTCCTGGCATTTTAGGTATTATACCTATATTCATGTTATTGCTTCCTGCAATGGTTGGTTTAGTAGGTGGCATACCTATTATATTACTGATATCAAAAGTTCGAAAATTTGGTGCATTGACGATATGCGGTACGATTGTAAGTCTTATTTTAGCTATAATGGGGCATCCATGGATTGCGTTGATATTTAGTATACCTGTTATATTAATTGCAGATGGCTTAATGGCCATGAAACACTATAAAAGCTGGAAATACAATTGTTTAGGGTATATTCTCTTTTCCTTTTGGCCTATTGGTACATTTATACCATTTTACTTTATGAGAAATTCATATTTATCTTTTATTCAAGACAAATACGGTATTGAATATCAGAATACTGTCGCCACTTTATTTTCTGTTGAAATGATACCAGTTATTATTATTACTACAATAATTGGTGCATGGATTGGCGTTTATATAGCAAAATTAATTTTAAAAAAACATTTCAAACGTACAGGTATGATTTAAAATGTATAGTCAAACTATCCCACAGACCTATTTATTAAATTTAGACCCAAGAATTAAAATTGCGTTAATCTTGATGATATCACTAGTTGCATTAACAGGTGGCGTTACAGGTGTTGAAGTGTATTTAAGAGCAATAATAATACTTGTTCCAGCATTACTATTATTATGTATTAAGAAATATACAATAGGGTTATTCATTTTGATTTTAACTGTGATAGCGTGGTATGGAGAAGCATTTGTAACGATTGGTGGTAACCAAGTTGCCACATTATTGATTTTTGTACCTTCGGGCATCATAACACGCTTTTTACCTTCACTTGCAATGGGCTATTATATTTTTAAAACTACACAAATTGAAGTGTTAATAACAGGATTAGAACGGATGAAATTATCAAGAAAAATCACGATCCCGATTGCCGTTATGTTTAGGTTTTTGCCAACAATTAGAGAAGAGTCAGCTGCTATAAAGGATGCTATGAAAATGAGAGGTATATCTTTGAAAATCGCCTTTATACATCCAATACAATATGTTGAATATCGTGTTGTCCCATTACTAAACAGTGTTGTGAAAATTGGTAACGAATTAACAATTGCTTCAATTACACGCGGTTTGAATTTAACGCATAGACGTACATCAATTATTTCCCTTAAAATTCGTTGGTTAGATTGGTTGTTATTAATATTATTACTGTTACTTTGTATCATTTATTATGTAATGTGAGGGTAGAATATGATTCAATTAAAAGATGTGTCTTTTAAATACGAAGAAAGCAAAAGCAAGATATTAAATAATATTAACCTTACTATTGAAGATGGTGAGGTTATTTGTTTAACTGGGACTTCAGGCTGTGGAAAAACTACCTTAACGAGGTTGCTTAATGGTATTATTCCTAACTTTTATAAGGGAGACATAGACGGCCAAATTTTAATAAATCATAAAGATGCACAACAGCAAGATGTTTATGAGTTAACACAACAAAGTGGCTCTGTTTTCCAAAACCCAAGGTCACAATTTTTTTGTTTGAATACGACAAGTGAACTTGCATTTGAACTTGAGAATTATGGTATATCACCCAGTCAGATTATGACACGAATCAAAGAAGCTGCTGAACAATTTAATTTTAAACACCTTTTAGATAGGGACATATTTAATTTGTCAGGTGACGAAAAACAAATGCTGGCTTGTAGTGCTATTCAAGTATATGGTCATGAATTGATTATTTTAGACGAACCTTCGTCAAATTTAGATTTTAATACCATTTTTAAAATACAACAAATGATCAAAATTTGGAAAAATGAAGGTAAAACAATTATCATTGCCGAACACCGTTTACATTATTTAACTGAAGTAGCAGATCGCTTTATTATAATGAAAGATGGGAAAATAAGTGAAATTTATGAAAACGAACAATTTAATGCTTTATCAAATAAACAATTAGCAACTCTAGGATTAAGAAACATTCATTTAGAACAATTGAATGTAAAAGCTAAACGTAATAATAAATTGGGATACTTAAATTTGCAAAATTATTATTTTAAATATAAAAGAAGACAGAAATTAGCTTTAAATATAGATGATGTCAATATTAGTAAGGGCAAAGTGACAGCGATTATTGGTCATAATGGCTCAGGTAAATCAACATTTGCACGTTGTTTAACAGGTGTCGAGAAAAAATTTAAAGGCTTTATTGATACTGGAGAAAAGAGGATAAAGACACAACAAAGCCTAGTAGATACTTATTTGGTATTTCAAGATGTTAATAATCAATTGTTTGCTGAAAGTGTGGAAGAAGAACTGAGGTTGAGTAATCCAACTTTAGATGATGAGACAATAAAGCGATGTTTGCAAAACTACAATATATCTGAACATTTTGATAGACATCCTTTATCGCTATCTGGAGGAGAGAAGCAGCGTTTAGCTATTGCTAGCGCAGTAGAAACGAAACGAGATATTCTGATTTTTGATGAGCCTTCTAGCGGTCTAGATGGTCATCATATGCGTGAAATGAGTACAATCATTAATAAATTAGCAAATGAAGGGCATACTGTGTTAGTTATAACTCATGATTATGAAATGTTACTTTCATGTGCAGATGAAGTGCTTCATTTGGAAAAAGGTAAAGTTAAAAAACAATATGAGATTAATGAAGATACTGTTGGATATTTGCAATCATTTTTTAATATCGTTTAAAAAATAAAAAATTTAAATATTATAAATGAGTAAACGAGTTCGGGATATAAATGTATCTGACTAAACAGAAAACGATAATTTCTATTGAAATATGTAGAAATTTGTTGTTTTCTTTATTTTTCTTAAATTTAATGCCATTAGGACAAATCCTAATTCTCTTTTGCCTTTCTCTATCCCTCGAACTGGCATTCGAGTGAAACCCAAAATAGCCTTCATGAATCCAAAAACTGGTTCTACATCAATTTTTCTTTGACTGTAGATTTTTTTAGTCTCTGGTTCTGAAAGCTGTTGATTAATTTGAGATTTAAAATATTCCCAATTAAAATGCTTCATTATCTTCTTATTCGTTTTTGAACTATTTTTTCATACATAAATTTTTAAGTGGACATTTTAAACAATCATCACATTCGTATAATTTGAGTCATGTTATAATCTTTATACATAAGGCACCTCGTTAATTTGGTTTAGTAGTGTTTATTAAATTATACGAAAGGGCCTTATTTTTTGAATAAAAATGCAAATTGTACTGATTTTGTAACGTGCTGACGCCCGGGGGAATAGTATGAGTGAGAGACTACAGGCTCGAGCCATACCCCAGGCAAGCATGCACGGTCAAAATCGGAAGATTTTAAATATAAAGAGGACAAATCCATTGTTAAGGATTTGCCCACTTATTTTGAGAATGGGGATTTATGTCACAGTCTCTTTTACTTTGCTTTCGAATCATTTTGTTCATCAAGAGTGAATCGGAAACATGATATATTTTATTTCTGATTCTGAAACTTTAATCGTCAATAAATTATGATAACTATGCATCGTTAACTTAGAAAGAGGAATATTTGCATTGTTGATTTGTTCGAGAATTTTGGAATCAATATAACTTAAGTCAAGATTATTTGGGATTAACTGTGATATGAGACCGTGATTTTCATTAAGTACTCGAGTGTAAACTGGAAAATCGGTGATGTAATTATGAACGATATTTGCAACCAGGTCAGATTTTTGTGTTGAATAATTTAAAGTATTAAATAATAGTATGTGAAAGTGGTGCTTAGATTTTCCAATTAAACCGTAAGGCAATTTAGCGATATGCAAATTAAAAAAAGGTTTTAATAAACTGAAAACGTGAACAATTGGCATCGTACTACAATTATGGTTAACCAACATAAATTGGTCATCATCTTCAGAAAAATATGGAAATGCAAAGCCACCAATTAATGTTTGGAATTCAGTTAATAAATGCATAAGTAAAATATGTGGTGATACGGACATTGCTTTATAGTAATGTTTTAAATTAGAGTGCGTGACATTATTAAAAATTATCTTTTTAGCAATAGATGGATGTAATTGGTTTAAAAATAGCATGATGAGCTGACGGGTATCAAAAGTATTATCAGAGTTGAACCAATTTTTTGATAGTATGCTTTTTAGTAAGTAGCAATCAGTATCAATAAAATAATAATCTGCATTCAATGTACCAATATTTTTTGGAACCTTGCAAAATTCCCACTATTTTCTAGGATGTATCTAACATTTACCGCACATTTCAAAGTGGGAAATTGTTGTTTAAAGTTTTCAATTAATCTTTGATCATTTTTAAACGTTTTATGATTTGTCTCAACAAGCAAACTAACATTTGAAATATTATCATTAAGTAGTGTTAATAAATTTAATATTTTGATGATTTGATAATCAATTGTTTGCGAAAAAGGCGGGTTGTCAACTTTTAAAGTTATTTCAAAACCTTTGATAAGCAATTGCTTGATCGCTTCAAAGACGTTGTGATAATCTAATTTGTTTAAATCATCGAAATTAGTGTGAAGTAAAATTAAATTTGGCTTTGAAATTAGCGATAGTATTTTAATTGAAAAATTTGAGCGATTAAATGAAATTAACTTATGTAAATCTTCAAATGTGATAAAAGTACGTGTCACATTAAATTTGTGAGTATACTTCAGTTTATCCAAAACGATTTGATTAGACGAAATATGTTGATTATGAGAAAAGTTATACATTTTGTTGATAATCTTAGTTAAGTTAGATGTGCTTAAAGAAACTTGGTACGGTGAATTCAAATCATTTTTCCTGAATTGATGAATATAGTATTTTGGTGGCATTTTTACATAAAATTTGAAGTTTTTAGAATATGTACTAACGTTAGTGTAACTATATTTTAATGCGACATCGTAAATACTTTGTTCCTTTTCTAATAAATCAAATAGGGATAATGCAATTTTAAGAGAACTTGTATATTGTTTGAAATTCATATTTAATATTTTGGAAAATAAAATAGATATATACGATTGTGATATATAAAAAGCTTTAGACACTTGCTTTGTAGTTAAAGGTTCATTGATATGTTTATGTATGTATTGAGTCAGACGTTGAACTAAAGGATGCTTGGTATACAAAGTTGGTAGATATTGATCATCTAAATGGACTTTTGCTTCTTTAAGTAAAAATTCAATAATATTTGATATATAAAGATGCATGTATTTTCGATTTTGAATGTGATTATGTAATTTTTGCAAAATTAAGTTACGAAATTGCTCTATATATTTAACTTGTTTGATATCAAAAAAGGCGTTAACGATGGATTTATCCTTTTCTATAAATAAAGGGAGTGGTATTTTAAGTTCTATTAGATTTTCAATATCAATATATTGATATAAATCTGCATTATTAATTATACAAGCATGGGCAATGGTTATCATCGATCCATTTAAATTTATTTTACACGACTTATTTATAGGAATTAAGATAATGATTTCATTTATGCATCTCGCTAATTCAGTCATATAATGATTTTTTATTGATAGAGAACTTATCACAAAGATCACCTTTACTTTATTATGTGACACTCACAATTAAATTATTAACGTTATTGTACAACTGACGCATACAAAATAGTTAGGTTACAAATAAAGTTTATTAAAATGATAGTAAGAATTAATAATTCGTATTTTGAATATAAGGGTAAATTGCAAAATCTTTATTTTGGAAAATAAAACACCCTTTGAAGTAATAAAATGATTAGTGTCCATTCAAATTACGCGATAATGAAAAATTTCCAAAATTTATGATAGCGTTTGCATTTATTATTATAAATATATATAATGAATTTAGCTGACAAGAATATGTCGAAACAAATAACTTAAACGTTTAAGGTGGGGGATATGGTAAAAAACAAACCTACACTACATGATGTAGCAAAAGTTGCTGATGTATCTATTGCGACCGTTTCCAATGTTTTAAATAACAAAAGTACTGAATTAGGAAAAAAGACGAGGCAAAGAGTATTAGATGCAATTGATAAACTGCACTATGAACCAAACCAATTTGCAAGAAGTTTAAAAACTGGACAATCTAATTTAATTGTTTTCATTGTACCTGATCAAAATCCCTTTTTCACAGAAATACTGACAGAATTAAATAACGAATGTCAAAAACATCAATTACATGTAGCTGTTGTGTCGTCAGAGGAAAATGAACTAAAGCAACAAGCCTTAATAGAAACGTTTATCGCACAAAATGTAAGCGCTATTATATTAGTGCCTGTAAAATCTAAATTGAAGTTAAAGAAAGAGTGGAAGCAAACACCTATCTTGACAATAGATAGAAAAATAGATGGCGCAGATTTACCTTCTATAAGCGTAGATAACAAAAAAGCAGCGTTTAATGCAACTCAAAGAATTATTGATAGTACCTGTAAAAATATAGGGTTATTGTTAGCAAATCCTGATATTAGCACAACCTCAGAGAGAAAATTGGGTTATGAACAAGCGTTGAAGAAAAATAATATAAAGTTAGATGAACAAATTATTTATTATAGTAATCAGCAACTGGGCACGGATGCGCAAATTGATAGCGGCTATCATGCGACGAAATCATTAATTAATAAACATGTTCAAGCCATTGTGGCAACTAATCATTTATTGTTATTAGGTGCGTTACAAGCAATAAAAGAGAGTGGCAAAAAAATCTCTAAAGATGTAATTATAATTGGTTTTGATGATAGTTATTGGAATGAAATTTATACTCCGAAATTATCAGTCATTTCACAACCTACAAAAGAGATAGGTCGTGTCGCTGGAGAAATGATCAATCATCTAATTCAAGGGGAAAATGTTTCTTCGGTAAAACTAGATACGAAATTAATTATCCGTGAATCATGTTCATTTGCTGAGGATAAGACATTATGATTAAAACTTGAAAACATATTCTTAATCTAATAGCTGTTGATGCTTGTTATGGTTATATACAGTTGAAAAGCTATAGTTATATAGATTATTTAAGCAAGACGGGTTTTTAAAATCATTTGATTTTAATCCCGTTAACTTAATCACTAAAACTTAAACGTTTAAGTTTATTTTAATCATTTTTTAAATAAGGGGGAAATATTTTGGATAACGTTACAATTTCTAAAGATAGTCCAAAAACATGGATGGGTATTCCGAAAATTATTTTTATTGCACTTATAGCTATATTTATTTTTATGACAGGAGATGGTATTGAACAGGCATTTTTATCAAAAAATATTGTTGATATCGGCTTTTCTAGTGGTCAGGCTTCTTTAGTTTTTACAGTTTATGGTGTGATGGTAGTTGTGGGGTCATGGCTAGCGGCTGTTTTATCTGATGTTTACGGTCCTAGGAAAATAATGGCTTTAGGAACGGTGATATGGCTGATTTTCCATGTGCTTTTTTTACTGTTTGGAATAGGAATGGAAAATTTACCCATGATGTTAGTGTTATACGGTATTAGAGGATTGGGTTATCCTTTGTTTTTATATGGTTTCTTAGTATGGGTGACCTATATTACTGATAAAGCAAGACTAGCCACAGCAATAGGTTGGTTTTGGGCAATGTTCTCAGTAGGTATGGGAGTAATTGGTACTTATTTGCCTAGTTTCACTATTCCATTTATAGGTTTTAATGGAACATTATGGATGTCTTTAATATGGATTTTTATCGGCGGTTTAATCGCATTTATAGTTGTAGGAAAACGCGATGTAAAACCGAATATAACGCTTTCAGTTAAACAAAGATATACTAAAGTATTAAAAGATATCGGCGTCGTGTATAAAAATCCAGACATTATTAAAGTTTTTATCGTACGTATCATCAATCAATTATCATTATTTGGGTTAGTTATTATCTTCCCAGTATTATTTACGGAAACTATTGGTTTTTCAATGCAACAATGGTTATGGACATGGGGGACAATGCATGTGACATGTATCGTTGGAGATGTAGTTTGGGGTATTATCGCTGATAAAATTGGTTGGAAACGCCAAGTAATGTTATTCGGTTGTATTGGTTGTGGCATCACGACATTATTATTCTATTACTTACCAATTCTAAGTGGTGATGTGTTTGCAATCGCAATTTTATGTGCAGTATTATTTGGTATCACTCAATCAGCATTTGTTCCTATTTTTGCGATTTTTACAGCCTTAGAGCCCGATCATATTGGTGCTACACTTTCTTCACATAATCTTGCGGCAGGATTGAGTAATTTTATTGCACCATTAATTGCTACGCTTATTTTACCATTATTTAATGAAGTGGGCGTTGTATGGGCTTTTGCAATTTGTTATTTCGTAGGTGCAGCAATCACTTATTATATTAAAGTTCACCAACCTGGCTTTGGAGACGATAAAGTTAGAACATTAAACACACAAGTTGAAAATTATTAAGAAAGGGAGAGGTAAAGTGGAAAATGTTGTACTTGGTGTAGATTTAGGTACGAGTTCAGTGAAAATTATCGCTGTGAATAAATGTGGTCATGTTATTGAACAGTCAAGTATTCCTTTGAAATTGAGTCAACCATATGCTGGTTATAATGAACAGGATCCTGAATCGTGGGTTGATACAGTAAAAGAAGGTATAAAAAAATTGATAAATAAAGATGCAATGGCAAATATACGTATTAGCGGTCTTTCATTTTCTGGACAAATGCACGGTTTAGTACCATTGGATAAATCATACAAACCTATTAGAAATGCAATATTATGGAATGACACTAGAACTACTAAACAATGCGAAGAACTAGAAAATAAATTTGGAAAAACGCTTTTAAATAATCCTATACTCGAAGGTTTTACATTACCTAAACTTTTATGGATGAAACAGAATGAGCCGGATTATTGGCAACAATTATCTGTGTTTTTGCTGCCTAAAGATTATGTACGCTATCGATTAACAGGTCATATTGCTATGGAATATAGTGATGCAGCAGGTACGCTTCTCTTCAATCCTAAAACAAATAACTGGGAAAAAGAAATAGGTGATAAGTTGAGCTTTGGTGATATATATCCACCGTTAGTACAGTCGCATAGCTACGTCGGTAACGTTACAGAAATTGTAAAAAATGAACTTGACATTACCGAAGATATTGCTGTTTTTGCAGGTGGCGCAGATAACGCATGTGGTGCACTAGGTTCTGGTGTTATAAAAGAAGGTCAAACGTTATGTAGTATAGGAACTTCAGGTGTGATTTTATCGTGTACTTCAAACAATGAAGTAGATTATGGCCACAATATTCATTTCTTTAAACATGCCATGCCTAATATGTCATATGCAATGGGCGTTACGTTAAGTGCAGGTCATAGTTTAAATTGGTTAAAAGAAATGCTTTTTAAAGCATATTCTTTTGATGAAATCTTGAATTTTGCTGAGAAATCTACAATTGGAGCAAATGGGTTATTGTTTTCACCATATATTCAAGGAGAGCGGACACCACATGGTGATGCATATATTAGAGGAAGTTTTATTGGCATAAATAGTAATACAGAAGAAGCGGATTTTGCACGAGCTACAGTCGAAGGTATTACTTATTCACTGTATGAATCTATTGTATATATGAGAGAAAACGGTAGGCAAATTGATGAAATTATTTCAATTGGTGGAGGTGCAAAAAACAGATTTTGGTTACAAATGCAAGCCGATATTTTCAATACTCAAGTCACTGCATTGAAATATGAAGAAGGACCAGGTGTAGGTGCAGCGATGCTCGCTGCATATGGTTTAGGCTGGTTCAATACAATGGAAGCTTGTGCTAAAACATTTATAGCATTAGGAGAGACATATAAACCTAATAAAGAAAATCATAAAAAATATAAGCAGTATTTTGAAGTTTATAAGAATATATACGCACAGACAAAAACGATGACAGAGAGCTTATTAAAGATTAATTAACTTTTAGGAGGAATTTAAAATGAGTAATAATATTCCAGAAACAATGAATATTTCAATATTAAATAAACCATTTGAGATGGAACTTAAAGAAGTAGATGTACCTAAGTTAGGACCGACAGATGTTTTAGTAAAAGTGAAGGCAGTAGGTGTTTGTGGTTCAGATGTTCATTATTATGAACACGGTCGTGTAGGAGAATTTGTAGTTGAAAAACCACTAATTTTAGGACATGAATGTTCGGGAATTGTTGCTGATATTGGTCCAGAAGTAACAAATTTTAAACCTGGAGATAGAGTTGCTATTGAACCTGGTGTTCCATGTGGAGAGTGTGAATACTGTAAATCTGGTAAATATAACTTATGTCCAGACGTTAAGTTTTTAGCCACACCTCCTATTGACGGCGCTTTTAGTCAATATATAAGTCATCCTGAAGGGTTTCTATTTCATATTCCTGATGCGTTATCATATGAAGAAGCAACATTAAATGAACCATTCTCAGTCGGTGTACAAGCATGTAAACGTGCGAACGTTCAACCAGGTTCTACAGTAGTAATTATGGGCATGGGCCCAGTGGGGTTGATGGCTGTCGTAGCAGCAAAAGCTTTTGGAGCTACAAAAATTATCGTGTCAGATCTTGAACGAATAAGATTGGATGAAGCATTAGAACTCGGTGCAACACATGCTATAAATATTAAAGAAGAGGATGTTATAACTCGTATCAATGAAATAACAAATCATAGAGGTGTAGATTATGCTTTTGAAACTGCAGGCAATCCTACTGCACTACAAAATGCATTAGCGGCCTTGAACAATGGAGGAACTTTAGCAATAGTTGGCTTGCCTCAACAAGAAAACATTGAATTAAATATACCGTTTATTGCTAATCATGAAATCAATGTTGTAGGTATTTTTAGATATGCTAATACTTATCCAATGGGCATTGAAATGTTATCTTCAACTGCAGCAAATTTAAATACAATGTTTACCGATTCATATGATTTAGAAAATGCACAAGAGGCTATGGAAAGAGCGAGAACAAACAAAAGTGGTTCATTAAAAGTTATGGTTTATCCTAATGGAAAATTAAAGTAAGCGCATTATAAGAAGATCTAAAATCACTGCCTGAAAGTGATTTTAGATCTCTTTTCAAATGAGCAATTTTTGCACATTTGTTGAGAATGCAGTGCGATATCATTTGTGTTAATGGGTGCATAAAGTTTAATTCTGGGAATGGAATATAACTATGATGATAGATGGCAATAAAAGCCTAGAGATATAGCATGAAACATTCTCTTAGAATATTATATAACTTAAAATGTATTGTTACAATATAAAATTCATAAAAATTAAAATAGTTAGATGATACGCGTTATAAATAAAAAATAGTTACTTTACTGTAATAATATAAAATTGAGCTTTGAATGATTGAATAACAATGATATTTACTTTTCTTTTTGATAAAGTTCAAATGCTTTGTACAGAAATAATAGGAAAGAGATGATTAAAAACAAAGTGAATAAACCATTGAAAATAGGATTGCTAAAAAATTGAAAAATGGTAATAGCGCTCAATGATTCTAAAAATACTGAACCGGTTGTTTGTATTTGTAAGAAGTCAAATGAAAATAAAATTAAAGTAATCATCAACATATAACCTGTGGCGATAAAAAAGAGGTTTAATAAATCTAATAGAAACATTCTTCTCATAACAACCAGCCTCCCTTCTTACTGTTCTATAACCGTTTTGTAGTATAATAAAGCTATAATTAAAAAATTTACAAAAAATTAATAAATGATAGAATGCATCACCTTTCAATGACCTTTATCATTTTACAAAAATGATAAGAAACTGTTTGACTTTGTTGAAACGTGATAAAGAATAGTAAATGTGTGTTTTGAATAGGAGGTTTAAAATGTATAAAGCAATTATTTTTGATGTTTATGGAACACTTTTTGACATGTCCTCTTTAAAAAAAGGTATGACCCAATTTGATGATGAACAAGCAACATCTATTTCTAAACTGTGGAGAAAAACGCAATTAAATCACATGTTTTTAAAACAAATTATGCAACGATATATCCCATTTGATGAATTAACAAAAGAAGCTTTACGTTACACAATGGATGAGCACAAAATAAAATATGATCGAGAAGATATAAATCGTTTGTTTGATGCTTTTTTAAATTTAGAATATTTTCACGAAGTACCTAAAGTACTTGCCCAGCTGAACAGCATGAATATCAATGTAGGCATACTATCCAATGGAAACGATAATATGCTTAGACCATTGATTGATAACTCTGAATTAAGTGAAGATATCAATACGGTTATGAGTGTTAATGAAATTAAGCAATATAAACCAAGCCCTGCAAGTTATGCATTGATTTTGAAATATAATCATTTGAAAAGAGAAGAAATATTGTTTGTTTCTTCTAATTCTTGGGATGTAACTGGAGCAACAAATTTTGGCTTTGATACGGTTTGGGTGAATAGACAAAAAGAACATTTTGATTATAATGGACAGAATCCTACAATAACAGTTAATAATTTAAATGAATTAATTAATTGGTTAGAGATGAAAAAATAAATATTCATGTTCATCCATAATGATTACAAGAAACCAAAAGTCTTAGTGACTTGGATGAAAAGATGGCGTACACGCTCGGATTATCATACATCATATTTCAAGCAAGCATGCTACGGTCAAATTTGTCTAAAAGGACGAATCCACTTCATATGGATTCGTCCTTTATTTGAGTATGAGGTTTATATTTTAGCCTTTACTTATTGAGCTCATGGTAGTTACATTATGTGTTTTGTTATTTTATTTAGAAGTATTTAAATATTGTGGTAATAATTGGCTATATAAATCTATAAAAGCTAGATAAGTATCTTTATAAACATATTCATCAACTTGATGTGCTTGGCCAGTTTCGCCTGGACCATACATTACAAATGAGAAACGTTCATCTTTATCCTTCATTAAATATGATGCGTCTGTAGTTGCAGTAGAAGAAGTTACTTCTAGGTTTCTATCAAAATAAGAATCACCTAAAGATTTAGCCAATTTTAAGAATTCATTATCCCCTTTAGTATATACAGGGTCACGATTTACATAAGGATTAACAGTAATATCAGCGTCACTTTCTTGTTTAACTTGATCTTTTATACTGTTAAATAGTGCTTCAAATTTATTATTATCGTAATCTGGTATAGTACGCATATTAAACAATGATTCAGCATAAGCTGGTATTGAGTTGACTTGATCACCACCGGAGATAATTGTTGAATTCATTGTTGGGGTACCGAGTAATTCACTTTTAACATCTACTTTGTTATAAGCTTTGTTTAAATAATGAATAAAATCAACCAAAGGATTAATTGCATTATAACCTAATTCAGGCATTGAGCTGTGTGAAGATTTACCTTTGGATATAACTTGAATATCCATTGTACCTTTATGTGTATAAACAATGCCATCTTGTGAAGGTTCTGCAATTAATAAAGCTTCGACGTCATCCATATAACCTTTTTCATGTAATAAAGCAGCGCCATCACTCGTTACTTCTTCTCCAGCAGTCGCCATAAATCTGATTGTACCTTGATTTAATGTACCAGCTTCTTTAATTTCTATTAAACTAATTGCTAAAGCAGCTAATCCAGATTTCATATCTGCAGCGCCACGTCCATGTAATCTACCTTGATCATCTTCTGTGAGCTTAAATGGATCATAATTCCATAAATTTTCATCACCCGTAGTGACAACATCCATATGTCCTGAAACACCAACAACAGGTTTGCCATCACCAATTTCTGCCACTAAGTTAGCTCTCGTAGTTTCACCTTCAAGTTTTTCAATGTTGGTTTGAATTCCGTATTTATTAAATAAATCCTGTAAATAATGTGCGACATCAAGTTCATTTTCATTCACAGATTGAATTTCAATAATGTCAGATAATATTTTTACACGTTCATCATCTGAAAATACTGACATACAAACACATCCTTTATATATATTGAATACTTTAGTATCTACCACATTATGAAATTTTTAAAACTATAAAAGGTTTTATGGAGAAATTAACGTTGTTAGATAATGAGTTGTGCTATACTTACAATGAATATTTTGATTTAGAAAAAGGAGTATTCGTTACATGAAAAAATGGGGAAGTAGGCTTGTCACACTAATTGGTGTAGCACTCATCATAATAGCGATTTATTTATTTATAAAACCAAAAATTGATAATTACTTTGCACAAAAAGACAATGAAAATAAAATAGAACATTATGACAAACAATCTAAAACCTCTGAAAATGAGAAAGTAGAAATACCTAAAGATAAGACAAAAATGGCAGGATATTTATCAATCCCTGATGCAGATATTAAAACACCTGTTTATCCAGGACCTGCCACGCCCAAACAATTAGATAGAGGCGTAAGTTTTGTGGAATCAAACGAAACATTAGAGGATCAAAATATCGCAATTGCAGGTCATACATTAACGGGTCATTCGGATTATCAGTTTTCTAAGTTACCTGAAACAAAAAAAGGAAGTAAAGTTTATTTTAAAGTTGGAGATGAACGAAGAACGTATAAGATTACTAAAATTTATGATGTGAAACCAGATGAAGTCGAAGTGCTAGATGAACAAGCATCGAATAAGAAGCAGTTAACATTAATTACATGTGATAATTACAATGAGCAAACAGGTGAGTGGGAAGATAGAAAAATATTTGTTGCCGAGGAACTATAGCATACTAAATAAAAAATTATATAAAAACCCATATTCATTAACCATGTAGGAACCATGTATTTGAATACGGGTTTTTTAAATTATTAATTTTCAATTGCTTGAATAAATCTTTTAGTGATTTCTTTAGGGCGTGTAATCGCACCGCCGACGACTGTACAGTGAACATTTAATTCTGTAACTTGTTTAAACATTTCAGGTGTGATGACATTTCCTTCAGCTATGACTTTCGCATGAACATGTGATAGCACATCTTTTAAAAATTGGAAATTATCTTCATACAAAATATGTCCTTTTGTATAACCAGTATAGCCACGAAGGGTAGTTCCTATGTAATCAAAACCTAATTTATCAGCATATTGTGCTTCTTCAAGTGTAGAAATATCAGCCATGATTTCTATATTTGGTGCATGCTGACGTATATATGAAACAAGTTCTTTAAGTGATTCTTTAGGACGTGCTTGCTTTGTGGCATCAAGAGCAATGACTTCACATTTACTTTCTAGTAATTCATCGACTTCTTTACGTGTTGCAGTGATAAAAACATCAGAATTTGCATAATCTCTTTTTACAATACCGATGACAGGTAAATTCACTTCTTGTTTTATAGCAATAATATCTTCTTTAGAATTTGCTCTAATGCCTACAGCCCCACCTTCGTATGCAGCTAAAGCCATTTTTGACATGATAAAAGATGAATGTAATGGCTCATTTTCCAAGGCTTGACATGAGACAATTAATCCTTGTGGTAACATAATTATACACTCCGTAACTTTAGTAGATTTAATAAAATACTTTATTATCTAATAGATTTATATTTTTAATATAACACCAAGAAAATAATAATCAATATATTTCATTGTTATGAAAAACATTTTCATTTATAATATAGCTAATATTGGGATGGGAGGATGCACAAAATGAAATTCGAAAATCGCGTTCAACGTTATCATCATTTATTTACCAAAACAGATAAACAAATCGTAGCATATATTCAAAACAATGACTTTGACGACACATTTTCAACAATTAATTCATTAGCATATGCGATTGGTACTTCACCTGCAACAATCACAAGGTTTAGTAATAAATTAAATTACGAGAACTTTCAAGATTTGAAGTTTAATTTACAGCAAGAAATGTCAGAAAGAGTAATAGAAAATAGTCCATTAATTCAACGTATTCATAAATATCATCAAAATATTATTCAACAAACAGGAGAATTTATTTCTGATGAAAAAATTCAAAGTTTTGTAAACCAAATTATTCGTAGTCGGCAAATTATTTATGCAGGACTTGGTAGTTCTGGATTATCAGCTACTGAATTTTACTATCGTATGATGAGAATGGGGTTGAAAGGGAATGTGTCTACAGATGCACATCAAATGAAAATATTTGCTTCTTTATTATCAACTTCCGATACATTTGTTGCAATTTCAAATAGTGGCGAAACTACAGAGCTTATCGCTGCAGCTAAAGTTGCACATGAACGTGGTGCATATGTCGTAGTGATAACAAATTATGAAGGAAGTCCAATTACAGCGTGTGCGGATTTAGTGCTTATTACTACTGATCAATCTAGGAATAAAGACACCCAATTTATCAATACTCAAATAGCTACATTATTTTTAATAGATATCGTCAGTTACTTATTATTGGACGATACGTATATGCATAATGTATATCAACATACTAAAAAAGTAGTATTAAATGAATAGAATCATTGTGAAAATAAATATTTTTGATTAAAACATAAACGCCAAATTCTATTGGGATAATTTAGAATTTGGCGTTTTTTATAGTTTTGCCTTTTAAAACGGAGTAACTTTCATTATTATGACAACAAAATGATGACAAAAACTTTTTAAAATCTAGAGACTGCTCCGTATAGTGCAGCGTGATTCTGTGTACTTGTTGTTTGTATTTGAGCATGACCGTATTGTTCAGGTAAATAACATTCGACTTTTGGTATGATGTATTTTAATAAATTTTGACCTTGTGACGAAACACCGCCACCGATCAGTATTAACCCAGGATCATAAATGATTTGTATTTGAGCGATGCCTTCTGCGATGGAATCACTCCATTGATTGAGTATGGCTAGTGCAAGCGTATCTTGTTGATCTGCTAGTTCAAATAATTTTGGCACATTGTCTTGATGAATAAACCCTTTTTCTAACATGAGTGCTTTTAAGGCAGTTGTTGAGGCACGTTGTTCAAAGGTTTTGTTTGTTTTTCTATCATAAAGCAAATAACCAATTTCATTAGCGCGATTTCTTTCGCCATTGTATAGTTGCGCGTATTTGTTATAAAAAGCGCCACCAATTCCTGTTCCCAGAGTTAAGCAAAAAATATTTTGTGAGCTGTAATCATGGAAAGCCAGTTCTCCTAATAATGCTGCATTGACATCATTAAATACATTCACCTGAGCATTTAACGGTTCAAGCAAAGATTTGAAGTCAGTTCCCTTATAATTGGGAATCGTTGGCCCAGCGTATTCAACTATACCGCGCTGTTCATCTATAACGCCTGCGCTAGAAATACCAACATAAAGTGGGTCGATTTGATAAGATTTCTGCAACATCATTACAAGCTCATAAACTTTATCCCTAATAAACGTATCGATGTTATTTGGGGTAGGTGTTTTGATGTACTCTATAAAATTTAATGATTGATCTACCACAGCAGCCTTAATTTCTGTTCCCCCAATATCAATAGCAATCTTATATTGATGCATATTTGCACCCTCCTTAATTTCTACAAGAAAATCAATATTGAAAAAATTTTTCACGTATATCATTATAAAATGATGCATTTTTTCAAAAAGCTATTGCCACACTCTATGATAGCGTTTACAATTCGAACTGTAAATAGAATAAATAAAAGATATTTTTTAAAGCATTATATGTTTATATAAATGATTAAAAATAATAACTTAAATATATAGATGGAGGGTTATAAAATGGAAGAGAATTTAAAAGGTTTATATGCAGCATTATTAGTACCATTTGATGAGGATGGTCAGGTTAAAGAGGAAGGATTGGCGCAAATTGCACAAAATGCCATTGAAACTGAAGGATTAGATGGACTTTATGTTAATGGCAGCTCAGGCGAAAACTTCTTATTAAATAAAGAGCAAAAGAAACAAGTTTTTAAAGTTGCTAAAGAGGCAGTGAATGAGAATGTAAAATTGATCGCTCAAGTTGGATCATTAGATTTAAATGAAGCAATAGAGCTAGGTAAATATGCAACTGAATTAGGGTATGATGCAATTTCTGCAGTTACACCATTCTATTATCCATTTTCATTTGAAGAAATCAAAGATTACTATTTTGAATTAATTGAAGCGACACAAAATAATTTGATTATTTATGCAATTCCAGATTTAACTGGCGTTAACATTTCTATAGAACAATTTGGTGAATTATTTAATCATGAAAAAGTGGTCGGTGTGAAATATACTGCTCCTAACTTTTTCTTATTAGAACGTATTCGCAAAGCGTATCCAGATAAATTAATACTTTCTGGTTTTGATGAAATGTTAGTACAAGCGGCTATTTCTGGTGTAGATGGCGCAATTGGCTCTACATATAATGTCAATGGTAGACGCGCAAGACAAATTTTTGAAAAAGCTAAAAGTGGTCAAATTGATGAAGCTTATCAAATTCAGCATGATACTAACGACATTATTGAAAATGTGCTGTCTATGGGCATTTATTCTACATTGAAAGAAATTTTAGCGACACGTGGTATTGATGGTGGATTACCAAAACGTCCGTTCAAACCGTTCAATGAAAACAACAGAGCTAAATTAGAATCATTAATTAACAAATACGATTTATAGGTTACCGTATAAGGGGATGAATTAAATGGAACAAGTTGGTTTTGGTATATGGAACTGGGTGGCAGTAGTTATTTACCTTTTAGTTATGCTTTTAGTCGGTGCATATTTTACCAAACGCGCAAGCCAAAGTACAGATAGCTTCTTTACGGCTAGTGGTCGTTTGCCTTCATGGGCAGTAGGGTTCTCTATTTATGCCACAACTTTAAGTGCGATAACTTTTATGTCTACGCCAGAAAAGGCTTTTTTGACAGACTGGTCATATATTGCAGGTAATATTGCGATTGTAGCAATTATTCCTTTACTTATATACTTTTATGTACCTTTTTTTAAAAAATTAAAGGTGACGTCTGCTTATGAATATTTAGAGGCGCGTTTTGGACCTAGTATTCGTGTTATCGGTTCATTGTTATTTGTGTTATTCCATATTGGGAGAGTAGCCATTGTTATCTATTTACCTACATTAGCGATAACTTCTATATCAGATATGAATCCATATGTAGTGGCAAGTTTGGTTGGTATTTTGTGTATTCTTTATACATTCCTTGGCGGTTTTGAAGGTGTTGTATGGAGTGATTTCATTCAAGGCGTCATTCTATTAGGTGGCGCAGCAGCAATCATTATTTTAGGTGTAGTCCACATTCAAGGGGGAATGGGGACTGTTGTAAGTGATGCATTAGAACATAAAAAAATCATTAGTGCTGATAACTGGAAATTTAATACTGCAGCCGCAGCAATTCCTATCATCTTTTTAGGGAACATTTTTAACAACTTGCATCAATATACAGCAAGTCAAGATGTGGTACAACGTTATCAAGCATCAGATTCTATATCAGAAACAAAAAAATCTTTATGGACGAATGGGGCCTTAGCTTTAATATCGGCGCCGTTATTCTACGGTATGGGAACAATGATGTACTCATTTTATAGTCATGAAAGTGCATTGCCTAAAGGGTTTAATACTTCTTCTGTAGTACCATACTTTATACTTACTGAAATGCCACCATTTGTTGCTGGACTATTAATAGCAGCCATATTTGCAGCGGCACAATCAACCATTTCTTCAAGTTTGAATTCAATTTCGGCTTGTATTTCTGTTGATATTAAGCACAGATTCTTTGGCAAGAAAGATGAAAAAAGTGAAGTTGGATTTGCTAGATGGATAATTATCCTTTCGGGATTATTTGGATTCGGTATGTCTATTTATCTAATTGCAGCAGATTCTAACGACCTTTGGGATTTATTCTTGTTAATTACTGGTTTAGTAGGAGTACCATTGGCTGGTGTATTTGCGGTTGGTATATTCACACGTCGTACCAATACGTTCGGTGTACTGATGGGATTAATATTTGGAATTATTTTTGCTTATATCTTTAACGGAATGGGTGGCGGCAATTCACCATTCTATGTATCTATTATTTCGTTTATAGTAGCATTTATTTTCTCTTATATCATAAGTATTATCGTGCCAGGTAAACCAAAAGATATTACAGGTTTAACAATCTATGATATTAAAGAAAAATCTAATTATGTTTCTATTGTTCGTATGAAAGAAGACAATCAAGAAGGCTAAAGCTTTATAAAGTTAGGTAAAATGAATCGTACATTGAACTGTCATAGAACAGATTTTTTCCAATGTTAAGCTAAGATAATTTTTAGAAAATGAATACGTTATTCAAGGCAGATAGAATCAAGCATATTGCGTATGTGCTTTCTATTCTGCCTATTTTTATTTAAAACTTTAAAAATTAGATTATTCACAACTTAAAGGATATAATTCAATTTATTTATTTTAATTTAGCGATGAATATGGATATAATGAATTACAGATATAAGCAGAGCATTTGAGGGGATGATAAGTATGATAAAAGCAATCGCAGTAGATATGGATGGTACATTTTTAGATTCAAAAAAACAATATGATCAAGAAAGATTTAATCGGATATTTCAACAATTGAAAAATGAAAATATTAAATTTATAGCAGCAAGTGGTAATCAATACGCAAAATTAAAATCTATTTTCGGAGATAAAGCTATGTTTTTTGTTGCTGAAAATGGCGCGGTTATTTATGAAGGCAATACGTTATATGATTACCAAGCATTTGAAAAAGATGTTTTCCGTAATATTGTTAATTATTTAAATATCACCCGTGGTATCAACGAAATAATTGTTTGTGGATTGAAAAGTGCTTACATATTAAAAGACAATGAGCAATCATTTAAAAAAGATGCACATTTTTATTATCGACAATTAAAAGAAATTGAATCCTTACAAAATTTACCAGAAGACGAATATGTAAAAATCGCTTTAAATATAGATAGAGCAACACATCCTACACTTGATAAGGATTTGTCAAAACGCTTTTCACAAGATTTGTCACTTGTATCAAGTGGTCGAGATAGTATCGATATTATCATTCCAGGTATGACCAAAGGAAATGCATTAGCTAGATTATTAAAAAAATGGGGATTAACGGAAGACGAGCTCATGGCATTTGGAGACGCAAATAATGATTTAGATATGTTGCAATTAGCAACATATAGTTATGTGATGGAAAATTGTGAAGATGAAACATTATTCGAAATTGCAAATTATGTAGCACCATCAAATGATAAGCAAGGTGTTTTATCTATTATTGAAGATCAAGTGCTTAAAATGAATAAGTAATATCTTATATCTTAATTCGGTATTAAGCTTAAACATTTTATTTTAATCCATGTAACAACCTATCCTATACTAAAAGGTATAAGATACAAATGGAAAGGATGGCAAACAAGAAATGAATGATATGCAACAAACAATTATAAATGCGTTTAATTTTAGACATGCAACAAAAAGGTTTGATTCAAATAAAAAGATAAATGAAAGTGAATTTGACACTATCTTAGAAGCGGGTAGACTGTCCCCGAGCTCTCTGGGATTAGAACCTTGGAAATTTATCGTAATACAAAATTCAGAAATTAGAAATAAGTTAAAAGAAATAAGTTGGGGTGCAAAAGGGCAGTTAGATACAGCAAGCCATTTCGTAATTATATTGGCACGTAAAAATGTAACTTCTAAATCACCATTTGTACAACATATGATTCGAGATATTAAGCAATACAGCGAAGATAGTATACCTGCTACGGAAGAAAAATTCGATAATTTCCAAACAAGTTTCCATATTAATGATAATGCACAAACATTGTTGGAATGGGCTAAAAAACAAACATACATTGCATTAGGTAATATGATGACGAGTGCGGCATTATTAAATATTGATTCTTGTCCGATGGAAGGATTTGATTTAGATGCTGTAACGCAATTTTTAATTGATGAAGGCTTGATGGATGAAACGCATTTTGCACCATCCGTAATGGTTGCATTTGGTTATAGAGAAACTGAAGCAAAAGAAAAAGTGCGTCAACCTCAATCTCATGTTGTAGAATGGGTTGAATAATAAGAACGACCATGACTAAAATATTTAAAGTTCGTACAAAAGAAAACCATGACATTAATGTCTTGACTTAAATAAAAAAACGTCAATTTCTATAATTATAATAGAAATTGACGTTTTTATTATTATAAACTTTAATAGCATGTTGAGTTATTATACTGTGCGTGATGTTTTAGCCTTATACTTTATCAGCTATTAATGACATTTGATTGTGTAAAGTAATATTTAAACCGTCTATTAAAAAAGTTTCTTCAACTTCATTGTTTGGTTTATAAATATCGATGTGGGCTAATCCATAGCTGTTATCATTTTCAATTCTCGGTAAGCTGGATTGCCAAGTATTTACTGCAATATGATGGTGATAATATTTAGATGACATAAACAGAGCTTGAGGAAAATCGGAAATATGTTGAAGCCCTAACTTATCAATGTAAAAATGTCTAGCTACTGCTAAGTCAGATGTTTTCAAATGCATATGCCCAATCTTTGCATTATTTGGTATTTTATCCCAACCTATCTCTGTTCTTTGATTAAGTAAATCAGCTGTATCTACTTGTAACGTATCCATTTTCACTTTGTCATTTTCCCACAACCATTCAGATTCAGGTCTGTCGTAATAAACTTCAATGCCATTTCCTTCTGGATCATTAAGGTATAAAGCTTCACTCACAAGATGGTCACCGCCACCAATCGGAATGTTTGATTGTGAAATATGAAATAAGAAATTAGCTAAATCTACGCGTTCAGGTAGTAGAATTGCTATGTGAAATAAGCCTGCTTCTCTTAAGGAAGGCTGACGTCCCTCTTGAATTTCATTTAATGTAATAGTATGGTCGCTCAAACCAACTTGTAAAATAGCAGAAGTATCATCTTTTGATACAACTTTAAGTCCTAAAATGTGTGAATAGAATTCCAACATTGTTTTTAAATTTTTAACATTTAAGGTGATATTTGTTACTTGAATTGCTGCTTTATCGTGAAAAGTCATCATTTTGCTCCTTTATAGTCAGTTGTGATTTATAACTATAAGTTAATATAAAAAGTATACCAAGTCAATTTACTTGTCTCGCTATTTAGAATTACACAACGTTTAAAATCACTACTATATTTACATTTAACAACATGTGGTAATATGTGAACATAAACAATTTGGATGATGAAGTGGGTGAGTGTATGCAAGTCTTTTGGAAATTAGGGTGGTTTTTCAGACAGCATAAAGGTAGTTATATTATAGGTTTGAGCACATTATTTTTGATTGCTGTGATTGAAATTTTACCACCACAGATTATCGGTAAGACGATTGACTATATGGTGGCTAATAAATTAACACCGAAATTATTAATAATTTATCTTTCTATATTAGTGTTGGTCGCGATTTTGACTTATGTATTAAGATATATTTGGAGATTATCGATATTTGGGACAAGTCAAAAACTAGGCCAAACATTAAGAACGTATTTATATAAAAAATATACAGTTATGAGTGCTATCTTTTATCAAAATAGAAGAACTGGTGATTTGATGGCACATGCAACCAATGATATCAGAGCAGTGCAAAATGCTGCAGGCGCAGGGATATTAATGATTGCAGATTCTTTGATAACTGGTGGAACCGTAGTTATCACAATGGCTGTAACAGTAAGCTGGAAATTAACACTGATTGCAATGATACCACTGCCTTTTATGGTGTTGTTAACAAGTTTTTATGGTTCATTACTTAGTAAAGGATTTAAAAAAGCTCAAGCAGCGTTTAGTAGATTGAATGATAAGACACAAGAAAGCGTGGCTGGTATTAAAGTCACTAAGACATTTGGTTATGAGGCTAGTGATCAACAAGATTTTAAAGATTTAAGTGATGATGTAGTAAATAAAAATTTAAAAGTTTCAAAAATTGATGCATTGTTTGACCCAACAATTACATTAGTTATAGGAATGAGTTACTTTTTATCAATTTTATTTGGTGCAAAATTAGTTTTCAATAATACAATCACACTTGGTCAACTGATTACATTTACGACTTATTTAGGCATGCTTGTTTGGCCATTACTAGCACTAGGATTATTTTTTAATATCGTTCAAAGGGCAAAGGCATCTTATGAACGAATTGAAGAAATAGGAAACACCCCTAATGATATAGATACAGATTATAAACTTAATACAAGACCATATGGGGATATTGAATTTAATATTAAACAATTTAATTTCCCGGGAAATTCGGAAGAAGGCATTTATGATGTGCATTTTGAAGTGAGTAAAGGTTCTACTGTTGGCATAGTTGGTAGAACTGGATCAGGGAAAAGCACATTAATTAGATTGTTACTTAGAGAGTTTGATACAAAGGAACCGAATGAAATCAAATATGGTGACCATCCTATTCGAGATTATAATGTACAATATTTAAGAGATCAGTTTGGGTATGTACCACAGGAACACTTTCTATTTTCTACTACCATTCGAAATAATATTGCATTTAGTAATGAAAAAATAGATGACAATCAGATATTTGCAGCAAGTAAAGCAAGTTATATTCATGAGGATATTTTATCTTTCCCTTATCAATATCAAACTGTTGTAGGTGAAAGAGGCGTATCATTGTCAGGCGGACAAAAACAAAGAATATCAATTGCGAGAGCGTTATTAATAAATCCAGAAGTATTAATACTTGATGACTCTCTTTCTGCAGTGGATGCTCAAACCGAAGAAGTGATACTAAACAATTTAGAAAAATTAAGAAAAGGAAAAACGAATATCATTACTGCACATCGGATGAGCGCTGTGAAACAAGCGGATAAAATAATTGTGATGGATCAAGGAACAATTGTTGAAAAAGGTACACATACTACTTTGATGAACCAAAAAGGATGGTATTACGAAACATATCGAGCTCAAGCTTTACAACAAAAGCTCACGCGTAATTTAGATGACTTAACGAAAGGGGACGATACTAATGGCTGAAAAAGTTAATTTAACTGCGAAAGACCAAGCCCAGTCTTTGATTAGGTTATTTAAGTATACGACCCCTTATAAAGGGATTATTGCTTTAGCGTTTTTAACATTAACAATATCTACCATAGCAAGTATGTTAACACCCTATTTGGTAAAGGTATTTATCGATGATTACCTTACGCCACGTATCTTTCCTCAGCAAGCAATGATTTGGCTTATTATAATCTTTATCAGCATTCAAATAATAGGTGCAGTAACAATGTATTTAAGTCAATATCTTTTTCAATATCTTGCTTTTAAAGTGATACAACAATTAAGGATTGACGCTTTTAATAAATTAGGGAAATTGGGAATGAAGTATTTTGATAAGGTGTCAGGCGGCAGTATTGTATCTAGGTTAACAAATGATACAGAGACAATTGTTGATATGATTATAGGCGTTTTTTCAACATTTCTTATAGCTATTTTCATGATGATCTCTAGTTATATTATGATGTTTATTTTAGAGATGAAATTAGCTTTAATTTCATTGGTGTTTTTACCAGTTATCATACTCATACTTGCGAGTTATCGGAAATACTCAGCTGTTTTATTTACAAAGTCGAGACAAAAATTGTCCGATTTAAATACAAAGTTAGCAGAATCTATAGAAGGTATGAAGATAATACAGGCATTTAATCAAGAAAAAAGGTTAAACAAAGAATTCAATCATATCAATGATGAACATTATCAATATATGTTAAAAACAGTGAAACTTGATAGCTTATTATTGAGACCTGCAATAAGTTCACTAGCTATTTTTGCTCTAGTTATGATTTTAGGTTATTTTGGTATCATCAGTTTTACAACAGGTATTACAGCTGGTGTTGTATTTGCATTTGTGCAATATATGGAACGATTTTTTGAACCAATCAACCAAGTAAGTCAAAATTTAAATATTTTACAACAAGCTTTGGTTTCAGCGAGTAGGGTATTTACTTTAATTGACGATGAAACGTATGAGCCTGAACAACAACCTGTGCCATCAAATACAATTGACAAAGGAAAGATTGAATTTAAAGAAGTGAGTTTTAGCTATGATGGTGAGACAGACGTACTTAAAAACATTAATTTTACCGTTAATCCGGGGGAAATGGTAGCGCTTGTTGGTCATACAGGTTCAGGAAAGAGTTCCATCATCAATTTGTTTATGCGTTTTTATGAATTTGAGCGAGGTAGTATTGAAGTGGATGGGCATTCAATTAAAACAATACCGAAACTAGAATTAAAGCAGAAAATAGG
The DNA here is from genome assembly GCF_017891615.1 of Staphylococcus sp. GDY8P198P. NCBI lineage: Bacteria > Bacillati > Bacillota > Bacilli > Caryophanales > Staphylococcaceae > Staphylococcus > Staphylococcus sp. GDY8P198P. The sequence goes on along the minus strand of NZ_JAESJQ010000005.1, from coordinate 334,536 downwards.
ACTCGTACTTCAAGATGCATTTATATTTTATGGCACTGTAGCATCTAATATTAAATTGTACCACCCAACGATGACATTTGAACAAGTAAAGAAAGCTGCAGAATTTGTTCATGCACACCATTTTATTGAAAAGTTGTCAGATCAATATCAACATAGAGTAATTGAAAAAGGAAGTTCATTTTCAAGTGGTGAGCGACAATTGATAGCATTTGCAAGAACAATTGCGACCAATCGCAAAATACTTATTTTAGATGAAGCGACAGCAAATATTGATTCTGAAACGGAAGAACAAATACAACAATCTTTGAATACAATGAGAAAAGGAAGAACAACTTTAGCCATTGCGCACAGACTATCTACGATTCAAGATGCTGATAAAATACTTGTATTAAATCATGGAGAAATTGTAGAGCAAGGGACACATGAAACACTAATTCAAAAAAATGGTATTTATTATAATATGTATGTATTGCAAAATGGATAAATCATGTATTTTAGTACAAAAATAATAAAGTGCGCGAATTGCTGTTATTTTAAGGTTTAAATGCAGCTAAACAATCAAAACTAAGGTCTTCAGTCAAAGAACAATTGATGTAGATTCAATTGCTATATTTATAAAAGCGGGTTTGAATTTCATTAGAATAGAATATGGATCCGAAAAATAAAAAGAAAAAAAGAGTCTGGGACATCATTGATTCGTCCCAGACTCATTCATATTTGTGATTTAGCTTGAGCTGTTTATATCCAAATTTATTTTGGAACTTAAAGAAGTTTGTAGGCAAGCAATTAACCTGCATAAACATCTTGGAATTCTGGTTTTTTCTCAATAACTGATTTAGCAAAAGGACATGTCGCAGAGACTTTTAAATTGTTGTCTCGTGCATAGTCAACAACTGATTTTACAAGTTGAGAACCTAAACCTTGGCCACCAAGCTCATCTGGTACGCCTGTATGATCAATAGTTATTTGATTATCACCTTGAGGTTGAAATGTAATCTCTGCTTGTGGATTGTCTTCGTTATCGCCTATATAAAACTTATTCGTACCTTGTTTAATTTCCGCCATTCTAACACCTCCATGTTATTAACGTCATATATATTAAATATCACATTTCACCTTAAGTTAAACAAATATTAAAAATAAGCACGTATTTTAATCATCAATGATGTCATTAAATATTGTCGAATAACAAAAAACCATTGAAAAAATGTGAAAATAAGTTTATAGTTTTAACGGAATAATTTCGATTTGGAGGGGCGTTTTTTGAAAAAAATTATGTTACTTATTCTGACCTGTATATTTATCGTATTGTTAAGTGCATGCGGAAATATAAATTCTGAAAAAAAAGACGTCAGTTCGAATAATAAATTAAAAATATATACGACAGCATTTGCATTCCAAAGTTTTACTGATCAAATCGGGGGCAAATATGTAGATGTTGATTCGATTTATCCCCCCGGTGCTGACATGCATTCTTTTGAACCTACACAAAAAGAAATGATTAATATCGCTAAAAGTGATTTGTTTATCTATTCAAATGAAGAAATGGATCCCGTGGCTAAGAAAATTGCACGTTCAATTAATAATGATAACTTGAAATTACCTGTTGCTGCACATCTTAGTCACCATGATTTAATTGCAAATCACGAAGAACATGATGAACATGAAAACCATGATGAACATGACAATCACAATCATCATGAAGGTCATGATCATGGGGAACAAGACCCACATGTATGGCTAGATCCTGTGTTGAATAAAAAATTTGCTAAGGTGATTAAAAATGATTTAATCGAGAAGGATCCTAAACACAAAACGTATTACACGCGTAACTACAATCATTTGATCAAAGATATCGACGAAATTGATAATGAGATGAAGCGGATTACACAACATCCTAAACGTGATACAGTCGTAATTTCTCATGACTCTATAGGTTATCTAGCAAATCGCTATCAGTTTAATCAGCGAGGTGTTAGTGGCATGAATAATGAAGAACCTAGTCAACGTGAACTAATGAATATCGTTCAGAATATAGATAAAACTAAACAACCTTATGTATTATATGAACAAAATATCACTTCTAAAGTTACAGATGTTATTCAAAAGGAATCTAATACAACCCCGCTAAAATTTCATAATATGGCAACCTTATCAAAAGAAGAAGTAAAGGATAAACAGATTACTTATCAATCTTTAATGAAAGAAAATATGAAATCATTAAATAGAGCACTTAATCAGTAATTACAATCATATTGATGTCAGGATAACAATATTTTGTACTAAATCCTAAACGTCAGATAACATATTTGATGAAAAATTTCGAACTATCCATATAATGATTAAAGAGATTGGGACATAAATACCAGAAAAATAGCAATCAGATGATTTAATTTAATACATCTGATTGCTTCTTTTTTATTTAATACTTCATATTGTTGGCTCGCTTTCTTAGAGAACAGCTCAACCTGTAGACTTCAGGTTGTCCTGTTCCCTCAAGCGTCTCGCCAAAATACGTCGCATTTATATGTATTTGTCACGACATGTTAATGAAATCGTTGAAGCAATCTCTGAAAATGTATTCGATGAATTCAAACATCATCGTGGTGTTACATCATATCATCCTAAAATGATATTAAAAATTATGCTATATGCCTACACACAATCCGTATGCTATGGTCGTAAAATAGAAAAACTGCTTAATCATCGTATCCGAATGATGTGGCTGTCACAAAAACAAACACAAAATGAAAAAGGCAATTTCTATATTATTTCGATAGAAATGCCTTTTTAACTTGTCCAAGAACTTAATGTCCCAGACTATTTTATTTTTGTAAAAGAAATTGCTGTTACAGTTTGCTTAACATGCATTTAGTCATTTAAACATGTTGTGTATTTTTAAACATTTAACACTTTTAATCATATCTAATGTAAGACACTGTTGTATTGTAATATTCTTCAAGTCCACGAATACCGTCAGCGCCTCCGAGACCTGATTCTCTCCAACCAGCATGATATCCATTCACAACTTCTTCTGCTTCACAATTTGCATAAACTTCACCAAATTTAAGACGTTCAGTGGCTATCATTACTTCTTTTAAATCTTCTGAAAATATATAAGAAGATAAACCAGCGTTTGTATGATTGGCTTGTTCAATAGTTTCTTCAAAGTCAGAATATTGTACGATAGGTAGTACAGGTCCGAAAATTTCTTCTTTGAAAGCTTCGTCGTCTGGACTTACTTGATCTAAAATCGTTGGTTCATAAAAATAACCGGAACGATCAATTATGTTACCACCTGTAATTAATTTAGCACCGCTATGAATTGCATTTTGAACTTTTTCATCGATGCTATCTAATTGTTTTTGATTGATAATTGCACCGAAATCAGTTTGATCATCAAATGGATCTCCTACATTTAAAGTTTCCATTTTGTCTTTTAGCTTATTAATGAACGTTTCATGGATATCATGGTGTACAAAGATTCGTTCAGGGCAAGTACATACTTGTCCTGCGTTATTAATTCTAGCAGTAACAATGTAATCAACGGCCTTATCTAAATTCGCATTTGGTGTCACTATTACAGGCGCATTGCCGCCGAGTTCAAGATTAACTTTTTTAACCGTTTGAGCACTCTTGGCATAAACAGATTTACCAGCACGCATACTACCTGTAATTGATATTAATTGTATATCTGGATGCTCTGCTAATTGTGTACCGACAGTTTCTCCTTTACCAGGGATAATTTGAATGAGACCTGCAGGGATCGTTGATTGGCGAAACAACTCTGCAATTTTTAGAGTGACTAATGATGTTTCCTCACTTGGTTTAATTACTACAGAACAACCTGTGATTACAGCAGGAATGACTTTTCTCATTAAGACCATGATAGGTGCATTCCATGGAACGATACCTGCAGTTACGCCAATAGGTTTTTTTGTTAATTGTATCGTTTCATTTTCGCGACTATTTTGAATGACTTCACCTTTGCTATTCATACTTTGACTTGTCATATAGTCTATAAAGTGTATTGCCTTGTCTATTTCACCGATTGCAGAAATGAGAGTTTTCCCTTGTTCTTGAACATATAATTTTGCAATTTCATCTTTATGTTCTTCTAATAAAGGGATTAACATTTTCACATGGTCTGCCCGTGTTGGCTGAGGGACTTTTTCCCATTCTAATTGTGCTTGTTTAGATTTTTCCACAGCCGAATTAACTTCATTTTCCGTCGCAAATGTAATTGTGTCTATGATTTCTTCTGTCGCAGGATTAATGACATTCATTGTGTCATTAGACTCACTTTCTACAAATTGATTGTTAATAAATAATTTATTCATTATGACACCTCCACATTATGATATATACCACTTATAAGAGAGAAAGAAACTGGTTGAGAAATAATGTTAAGTACTTTTAATGTTGTTGCCATTTTAATAATAAGTATATTTTTTATACCTTATTTGTTGACTTATGTCTGAAGAGATATTATAATTTATCTCGAATTCGAAATAAATTGGAAGTTGGTGATGCAATGAATCGTACTAAAGAGTCGTTGAATACTTTTATTGGTTTAAATCGAACCGTAGATCATTTAGAACAAATCGTAAGAAATGATATCCAACGTTACGGCTTGAATATAACGGAGTTTGCAGTTTTAGAGTTATTATATAATAAAGGCGACCAGCCGATACAGCGTATTGGTGACAGAGTTTTAATTGCGAGTAGCAGTATCACATATGTCGTTGATAAGTTAGAAGCCAAAGGATATGTAGTAAGAATTCGAAATGTACAAGATAAACGCGTAACCAATGCTTCAATAACTGACGAAGGTCAAGCATTAATGAATGATATATTTCCAGAACATGCGTCTACGTTACAATCAACTTTCTCAATACTTTCAAACGAAGAATTAACAATATTACAACTAGCTTTAAAAAAATTAAGTGCTCAACCTATTAATAAGTCGTAGCACTTAAAAATTTTACTCAAAATTACTTCGAAATCGAGATAAATATAATGAAAAAGGAGTTTTATTATGACAAACAATCAATTATTAGGAATACACCATGTAACAGCAATCACAGATGATGCTGAACGAAATTATAAATTTTTTACTGAAGTATTAGGAATGAGACTTGTTAAAAAGACTGTAAATCAAGATGATATATATACTTATCATACATTCTTTGCAGATGATGTAGGTTCTCCTGGTACTGATATGACATTTTTTGATTTTCCTAATGTTCCCAAAGGGCATTCTGGTACCAATTCAATTACACGTCCGTCATTTCGTGTGCCTGATGATGCAGCGTTAGCATATTATGAACAAAGATTTAATGAATATAATATTAAACATGAAGGCATTCAAACACTATTTGGTAAAAAAGTATTACCATTTGAAGAATCAGATGGACAAAGTTACCAATTAATTTCGGATGAAAATAATAAAGGCGTGGCACCTGGACAACCTTGGAAAGAAGGTCCAGTACCAACAGATAAAGCAATTTATGGTTTAGGTCCGATTGAAATAACAGTTAGTTATTTTGAAGATTTTAAAAAGATTTTAGAAAATATATTTGATATGACAACGATTATAGAGGAAGAAAACGTTGCAGTATTAGAAGTAGGCGAAGGTGGCAATGGAGGTCAAGTATTTTTAAGAAAAGATACAACTGGTCCAGAAGCGAGACAAGGTTATGGAGAGGTGCATCATGTTTCATTCAGATTAAAAGATCATGAGGCAATATCTAAGTGGTTAGAAAAATATGAACAGTATGGTATAGGGAATTCTGGGTTAGTAGACAGATTTTATTTTGAAGCATTATATGCACGTATTGGCCATATTTTGATTGAAGTTTCTACTGACGGCCCTGGATTTATGGGAGATGAGCCATATGAAACATTGGGCGAAAGTCTTGCATTACCACCATTCTTAGAAGAACAACGTGATTATATTGAATCAGAAATACGTCCGTTTGACACAAAACGTTCGCATTAAAAATGAAAGATTGTTTAAACCTTGAAATTACAAAATGAGAAGGTGGTTATTTTATGGAAGATATCAGTCATATTCATCACATTTCGGCGATTGTAGGTAATCCAGAAGAGAATATTCAATTTTATAGAGATATACTCAATTTAAAATTAATTAAGAAAACAGTGAATTTTGATGATCCTTCCACGTATCATCTATATTTTGCAAATGGCAATGTAGATAATGGAACGATACTGACATTTTTTAATTGGCCTAACAATTATAAAGGACGGATAGGTTCTGGTCAGGTTCAACGTATAGCATTTCGGGTGCCTAATGGATCATTGGAACATTGGGAAACACATTTACAATCACATGGGATAGAGACAGTGAGAACACAATTATTTGATAAAGCTACGGTCGAATTTTCAGATATACATGAGTTGCCATTAGCACTTGTGGAAGCCGATGAAGGGCATTCATATGATAATGGAGGAAATATTTTAGGTTTTCATGGTGTTAGCATGTTATCAACTGAGCCACATCAAACAGTACGAACATTGAATGAGGATATGGGTATAGAGCTAGTAAGTGAAAACGATCATCATGTTCACCTAAAAACTAAGGGTGAATGGCAACATCACGTGATAGTTAGAAAAGAGGTAGCCAATGTCCGTGTACGATGGGGCGTCGGTGTAGTACATCATATTGCGTGGTCAGTACCTAATGATGATGCTCACAAAGCTTGGCAAATGAAAATGAAAGACAAAGGCTATCATGTAACTGACATTAAAGATCGTAATTATTTCAATGCTATTTACATGAAAGAACGTGGCGGCATTATTTTTGAGTTTGCTACTGAAGGACCTGGATTCACGATAGATGAACGATTTGAAGATTTGGGTACACATCTTATGTTACCACCACAATATGAAGAACGCAGAGAAGCATTATTGAATTTATTACCACCCATTCGAATATAACTATTTTAAAAGGAGATGATGAATAATGGAACACATCTTTAAAAAAGGTGATTTAAACGGACCAACTTTTATCCTATTGCATGGTACTGGTGGCGATGAAAATGATCTTTTACCTTTAGCGCAAGCGTTAAACCCTAGCTATAATGTATTAAGTGTAAGAGGTGAAGTATCGGAAAATGGTATGAATCGTTTCTTCAAGAGATATGGTGAAGGTCAATATGATGTTGAAGATTTGAAATATAGAACAAACAATTTAATTCAATTTTTAAAAGAAGCGGCTGCAACTTATCATTTTGATTTAGCTAAGGCTGTCCCAGTAGGTTTCTCTAATGGTTCTAATATAGCTATAAGCATGATGTTACACCCTGATATTTCATTTAACAAAGCGTTACTGTATGCACCTTTATATCCTTTAGATTCAATAAATGATAAAGATTTATCTTATACCAAGGTATTATTATCAATGGGTGAAAATGACCCAATTGTTTCTGTTCAGGATAGTCAAAATGTTATTGATATATTTAAACAAAGAGGTGCAACAGTTAAGGAACTATGGGTAAACAGTCATGAACTCACACGAGAAGGTATCATTGCGGGCCAATCATTATTAAAAGATTAACCAATATCAGTTTGCTTAGCGTTTTATATAAAAGGCGTTGCTAACAAAATAGAATACCCCTAGACTCATTCAATATTTTGATCACATCTGATTAAATGAACATAATATTGAAACACTTGTCTAGGGATTTTTATTATGATGAATGAGATTTATAAAAGATGCCTTTAATTAATATAGGTATTAACAAAATAAAACCGAAGAGACCCATTAATGGAAATACTTTTCCAATTAACTCAATAAAGCCAATAAATGTAGTAGCAAATGTAATGATTGCGATAATTATAATTAATATATAATAGTTTTGTTGGTATGGTTCTGTGAAACGAGAAGCAAATGCATACATTAAGCCCACAACCGTATTATAAATAACTAATATCATGATAATTGCCATAAAATGACCAATCACAGGTGAAATATGGTTTGCCAATAATAACGACGGTAATGATACGTTTATTATGTTTGTGAATTCTGTTACCATTCCAAGGTTCAACATTAATAATAAAAACGTTATAATGATGCCACCTAAAATACCGCCCAAATATGTTGCCTTCTCAGATTTCATGCGTCCTCCCATTACAGAAAGAAAACTAAACGCAGCTGCAATTTGTAAACTGCCATAGTTAATTGCATCAAACCACCACCATCTATCTGTCCGATTGCCACTATTGGCGTATTGTGATGCTGAGTTAAAATCAAAGCTTCCAGTAGTGAAATAATAAATAGCAATCAATGAGACAATAATGACTAAAAATGGTGTGACCATGCCTAAAACAGTTATTAAACGGTCGAATTTTAAGAACAAAGTAGCCAATATAATAATTACTAAAATTAAAGCGCTAATGGCATATGGTATACCAAAACTTTCATGAATCGTTGAAACTCCACCAGCTGTCATAATCATTGCTAATGCAAGTAAAAACAGAGTTAATATAATATCAAAAATTGTTGCAATTGTTCGAGGAAGATAATACTTTATGGGCTCGGTATGGCTGTGAGAACGCAATCGATATCCTGTATTTAATACAAGTACACCAGCGATAGTAATGATAAGTCCGGTTATAATAACGCCTAAAACACTGTATCTACCATTACTCGTAAAAAATTGAAAAATTTCTTGTCCAGTTGCAAAGCCAGCGCCCACAACAACACCTACAAACGCAAAAGCGACCGCGATACTTTCTTTTAAATTAGACATATAGTTGGAATCCTTTCTTGCCATTCATATGGTGAACATACTTATTTAATAAACATCACAATGATTTATTTTATCTTAAAAGAAAATAGAAATAAATGGAAAAGTTTATATCGAATATACATATGTATTTTTTGAAAGAACGAAAACGATAATATGGTTGAACAAGTGAAGTGAAAATAATTAAACGGTTAGCATTTAATAAAAATTAGGCTGCTAATTCCCTGTGGAATTTAGGGAGTTAGCAGCCTAGAAAATAGCATTTTTATTAGGTTTACAATTTTAGGGGACGGTGCCCATAAAAATTGACGTTTCTTTTATTTTTATGAAACATAGTAGTGTTTGCTGAGCTATTGTTTTTTGAATTTTAAGTCACACGATAATAGCATCACGTGAATAGCACCTTATGAAAAAGTGATTGATAAAATTAATTGACGAAGCGATCATGCATTAATACTTTTAAAACATCAATTTTTTCTTGTATGTCTTTGCCAGTATTGGTATCACGTATTTTTTTACGTTTTAATTCTTTGTCTACTACACGGCGTATAGAAAGCTCGTCTGCCCCATTCAGTAAGACGTGTTTTTTCGAATTAAAGTGTTGGTGTGCCACAAGCTGCATTCCAAAAGAATTATAGAGTAAAGTATAGCCAGCAATTCCAGTTGTAGATTGGTAGGCTTTTGAAAATCCACCGTCGATAACAATCATTTTTCCTTCCGCTTTGATTGGATTTTCACCATCAATTTCTTTGACTGGTGTATGACCATTGATGATATGTCCTTCTTCTGGGTCTAAACCGAAATCTTTCAACATTTTTTTGCACATATTTACGTCTTCGCGTAAATAATAATAAGGGTTTTTAGTTTCTTTGTGTGCTGATTTATCATTAATATAATAACGTTCAAATGTTGTCATTGCTCTTTTTCCAAATAATGATGAATATTTACCTGTCCATAAATACCAGACGAGATCAGTTGCTAAATCATCATGTATATCTTTATGGTCGAATGCTTCTCTTACAAAGTGTTCAAAATGATCAAGTAAATCTCTGCCATAGCATTTTTCACCATCAATAATCATAGATTCCATTTCGCCATTTTCATCCACAGGTATACAACCATGTATAAGTAGATTGCCATTATAAGGGAGATAAAGTTTGCCTTTTTGCATTAAAAATGTCATATGTCGTTTTAATTTTTCTGATTGTTGTACTGACAATAATAATTTTTCTATTACCTCGTGTTCGTCTTCAGTTAATGCGTTAGGGTTGTTTGGATCGATAGTTTGGAAGCAAGTATTTTCTAAAGTGTAAGTTTTACCATAAAGTGTTGCTGTATTATTTTCATAGTCGATACTCTCTAATACTAAGCGTTCTTCCATTTCAAAATTAGGTCTGCGCTTAATGATAGGCGCTTCCAATTTAAATTGAATGATGGCGATTGCCTGATGGATTTTAGTGATTTGCTCTATTTCAGATTGAGACAGTCCTTCAGCATTTTTAGGTTTGAAAGCGGGATTGTCACCTGAATAATACTTTTCAGCAAGTGTCAATAAAGGACGTAAATTAATACCATAAGCATCTTCTATAATATCTAAATTATCATAACGTGCACAAATTCTGAGTAAATTTGCTAAACAAACTTTAGAACCAGCATAGGCACCAATCCACAAGACATCGTGATTTCCCCATTGCACATCAACGGAAGGATAGTCAATTAAAGTGTCCATGATTTTATCAGGTTCTGGACCACGATCATAAATATCGCCTACAACATGTAAGTGGTTCACTACAAGATGTTGAATTGTAAAGGACAGGCCGATAATCAGGTCATCTGATTGTTCGAGTTCAATAATTTGATTCATTAAAGTTTGATAATACGAATGTTTATTATTATATTTATTACTTTTATATAACAGTTCTTCTATTATAAAAATATAATTTTTAGGTAAAGTTTTGCGTAATTTCGTGCGTGTATATTTAGAAGAAGCATAAGTTATTAATTTGATAAGACGATTAATCGTTGTGATATACCATTCATCTAAACGCTCTTTTGAGGTGAAACTATTTTTAATTAATTTTAATTTTTCCTCTGGATAATATACAAGTGCTGAAAACTCATTTATTTCTTGGCGTGTTAATGTATCTTGAAATATATCACTGATTTTAGATCGAACATTTCCTGAACCATTCCTTAATACATGCTGAAATGCATGGAATTCACCATGTAGGTCACTGACGAAATGTTCCGTGCCTTTAGGAAGTTCTAAAATAGATTCAAGATTTATAATTTCAGTTGCTAATTCCTCTCTGTTATTAAATTGTTGAGATAATAAATCTAAATATTTTTCTTTTACGCTTTTTTCTGTTGCATCATGCATTATTTATGTCACTCCAATTAGGTAGTTTTGTTACTCATTATATTTAGTAAAACGTTTCCATTGTATGTGTAATATTGTAGCATTAATTTTGGGGTGGGTGTCTAGTATTGATTATATTATTTAGACTATATTTTAATTAATATAAATGACTTCATTTTTTTGTCAAAAAAGCGATAAAATTCTTATAAATAATGATGTTACTCAAATACATTAAATCGCATATAAATGTAAATATTGCAGGAAACATACATTTTTTTGAATTTAAAAAATGATTATTTAACCCTGTAATTGTAAAAATACACATATTATTTCAAACGGTAAAAATAGCTTAATAACAATTGTTCAAAGCGTATTATAGGCGTTTTGAAATACATTTAAAAATTATTTTTAAAATAGCGGTTTAAAAAATTTTTAACTTTTGTATAATAAGTGCATGTAACAAAATTATATAAAGGGAGTTTATTTTATGTTTACATTGGGAGCATCGTTATCGAGTCAAGTAAATCCAAACTGGCAGACATATATTATGCTTGGTGCTTATTTTGTTGTGTTATTAGTCATTGGATATTACGGCTATAAACAAGCGACAGGTAATATCAGTGAATATATGTTAGGCGGTAGAAGCATAGGACCATATGTTACAGCATTATCAGCTGGGGCCTCGGATATGAGTGGTTGGATGATTATGGGGCTGCCTGGTGAAGTTTATACGACAGGATTATCAGCTGCTTGGTTGGCAATTGGTCTGACAATTGGTGCATACATAAATTATCTCGTTGTGGCTCCACGGTTACGTGTGTATACAGAAAAAGCTGGAGATGCTATAACATTACCTGATTTCTTTAGAAATCGTTTAGATGATCAATCGAATGTGATCAAAATTATATCAGGTGGTATTATTGTCGTGTTCTTTACACTTTATACACATTCCGGAATGGTCGCAGGCGGTAAATTATTTGATAGTGCATTTGGCTTAAACTATCATTTTGGATTATTATTAGTTGCTATTATTGTAATTGCATATACTTTCTTTGGCGGCTATTTAGCCGTGTCCTTAACAGACTTTTTCCAAGGGGTAATCATGTTAATTGCTATGGTAATGGTACCAGTAGTAGCAATGATGCAATTAAGTGGGTTGGATACTTTATCGCAAGCGGCAGATTTGAAACCGACAAACCTTGATTTATTTAAAGGTACAACAGTCATTGGTATCATATCATTCTTTGCTTGGGGCTTAGGTTATTTTGGACAGCCACATATTATTGTACGTTTTATGTCTATTAAATCAGTGAAGCAATTACCGACAGCAAGACGTTTTGGTATAGGTTGGATGGCAATTAGCTTGTTAGGTGCAGTTGGAGTTGGCCTTGTAGGTATTACATTTGTCAATCGCGGTGGAGTAACACTTGAGGATCCAGAAACATTGTTTATATTAATGGGTCAAATATTGTTCCATCCACTTGTTGGTGGTTTCTTACTTGCAGCTATTTTAGCGGCTATTATGAGTACGATTTCGTCACAACTATTGGTGACATCAAGTTCACTAACCGAAGATTTTTATAAATTGTTCCGTGGTGAGGAAGCAGCAAAAAAACATGAAAAAGAATTCGTTTTTGTTGGACGTATGTCAGTTATTTTAGTTGCAATTGTATCAATTATAATTGCATGGTCACCTAATGATACAATTTTGAATCTTGTAGGTAACGCTTGGGCAGGTTTTGGTGCTGCATTTGGACCACTTGTATTAATGAGTTTATATTGGAAAGGTTTAAGTCGTACTGGTGCAGTCAGCGGAATGGTATCAGGTGCAATTGTTGTAATTGTTTGGATTGCGTTTGTTAAACCATTAGGTGAAATTAATGATTTCTTTAATTTATATGAGATTGTTCCAGGATTTTTAACAAGTTTAATTGTTACAATTTTAGTTAGTAAAATGACGAAGAAACCTCAAATTGATGTAGAAGGCGATTTAGAAGAAGTTCGTCAAATAGTAAAAGGTAATAATTAATCGTTATCAGTGTAGTTTGATAAAGGGGTAGTATTTTAATTATATAAATATTCAATGAGCACATAAATAATAGAAAATTTTCTGCTCAAAAGTTTAGGGAGAAATTAAAGTTCGTGAAAGGCTAACTTCGAAGGGGGAAGTTAGTCTTTTTTTTATAAAAAAAATCAGACAAAAACCCGTTTGGATTTTGTCTGATTGTTAAGATAGATATAAGTCATATGACCATGTGTTGTAAAAGTTTTCTAACTACTTCAAAGCATACATTTATTGATGTGTGCGGTTTTTTTTGTAGATTCGAATAAAGAGATATATCACAGCTATAGCGATGATGACATACATAATATATGAATAAGTGTGTAAGCCATTCATTAACATATCAAAACTGTTGCTCAACATGCTACCTAAGAAAATGAGTGCAATGTTCCAAATTGTAGTACCTATCAACGAAAGGATGGTAAATACAAAAATATTCATTCTATTAATGCCTGCTGGTATAGTGATTAATACACGTAAAACAGGAATAAAACGACAAACAAAGACTGCAACTGCACCATATTTTTTAAACCATTCATTAGCGCGAGCGATATCTTTTCCTTTGAGTTTGATCCATTTTCCATATTTATCTACAAAACGATATAAACGTGCTTCGGAGACAATGCTACTGATGTAATAAAGTATGATTAAACCGATTAATGATGAAATGGTAGATATGATAAAAAGTAAAGGTATAGATAAATCAGATTTAACTGTCATAAGCCCAGCAAATGTCAAAATAATTTCAGATGGAATAAAAGGTAATATATTTTCTAGTAGGATTAATATTGCGATTGCAGTATAACCCCAAGCATTTATAAAGTTTGTCAGTATTTGTTCCATAGTGATAAATGTTGCTCCTTTTCATAATAAAACGTGATGATATTTTATAATTACTTCTGTATTATAATCTAAATTAATGCTTAATGCATATTTTAAGGTGGCACAAAAGTAATTAAATGATTTATTGCGGTAAAGTCACACTAAACTATATGCCTATGAGGAACATAGTTTAACTAATGTGATAGCTAATACCTAAGATTTTTAAAAGTAGAAATAGAAATGCTCCCAATATTTGTCACATAAACGCTGTATGTTGATCACACGAATTTACAGCGTGTTATAAAAAAATGAAAAAAGTTATTGTAAGCGATTTCATATTGTGGTAATATCTAGAAACACAATAGGTCATATGATGACTAGTGATATAGGGAGAGAGTGTGGGTAAAAAAAATGGAACAAAAAAGAACAAATATAAGATGGTATTTTGCTATTGCGTTTTTTATTATAGGTGTAATTGCTTATATGGATAGATCGAATATTTCAATTATTGCAGGACCTATGATGGAAGATTTACATTTGACAAAAACACAGTTTGGTTTATTAGCATCATTTTTCTCGTTAGGTTATGCGTTGATGCAAGTACCTTCAGGCTTTTTGGCAGAAAAGTTTGGATCTAAAAAAATGTTGACAGTCGCGCTCGTATGGTGGAGTGCTTTCACGATTTTAACTGGTGTTGTTAAAAATCATGGTTTATTGTATGCTGTACGTTTTTTATTTGGTATAGGTGAAGCACCTATGTATCCTTCGAATGCAGTGTTTAACTCATTTTGGTTTGCGAAAGGTGAAAAGGGGCGTGCTTCGAGTGCATTGTTGGCAGGTTCATATTTTGGGCCAGTGATTGCACCTGTAGTTACGATTGCTATCGTTAATATGTTTGGATGGCAAGCTGTATTTTATATTTTTGGTGCTATTGGTATCGTCATTGCATTATTATGGATTATTATTTCAAAAGATTTACCGGAACAACATAAAATGGTTAATGAAGCAGAAAAAAGATATATTATGGAAAATCGTGATATCATTAAAACAGAAAAAAGTAACGCTCCGTGGAATATTTTCCTAAGAAGATTTAGCTTTTATGCATTGGCAGCACAATATTTTGTTGTTCAATTTGTTGTGTCACTATTCTTAATATGGTTACCTACATATCTAACCGAACAATATAATGTTAAATTAACTGATCCTGATATGGCTTGGGCAGCGGGCGCACCTTGGATTGCTATGTTCTTGTTAATATTATGTGGCGGTGCTATCTCTGATAAATTATTACAAAATGGAAAATCAAGATTTGTTGCGAGAGCGTCTATTGCGATTATTGGGTTTGTGGTATTTTGTATCTCATTATTCATGTCAATTCAAACAATTTAGTAACAAATGTGCTATGGCTGTCATTATGTTTAGGCGGAATAGGAATTGCTACAGGAATGAGTTGGGCAGCAGCTACAGATTTAGGACGTAATTTCTCTGGTTCAGTATCTGGATGGATGAATTTATGGGGAAATATCGGTGCATTACTGAGTCCTTTATTAGCAGGTATGATGGTTGATATTGTTGGCTGGACAGTGACGTTAGAATTAGTTATTATCCCAGTAGTATTTGCAATAATTATGTGGTTTTTTGTTAAAACAGATCAACCGCTAATCATTGAAAAAGAAGAACTTTAATATCTCTAAAAATTAGTTTTGCAAAAACGATTATCACAGGAGGTTATACATGATTCTAGTAACTGCAGTAATGAAGATTAAAGTGGAGCATAGAGAAAATTATTTAGCAGAGGTTGAACGTTTAGTCATTGCAGCAAATAAAGAAGAAGGCGCATTATATTATGATCACTTTGAAAATACGAATGAACCTCAAACTTTTGCTTTTATAGAAAAATATAAAGATGAAGCTGCTTTGGAAGCACATAATCAATCTGAACATTTTCAAACATTTTTTAAAGAAATAGAAAATTATTTACTTGAAGCGCCTAAAATAGAAGTTGCTTCAATTAAATAATTATGAAAATAAGCCAATAGAAGATAATCATCTGTGAATAACGCATAAGCGTCCATTTCTAATTCAATTGAATAGAAAAGGACGCTTTCATTTTTTTGAAATATTGTAGCGTAAGGATTGAACTTGTGGGCATCATCTTGGCGAATCGAAGTTTGTGTTTACTTATTTAGTACTTGAATGTATATAATTAGTGAAATCAAAGTTTATTTTTATCATAATTTTAAAATAAGCATATAAGATTGATATCGATAAATATTCAGGGTTCGCATAACACTATGTGAGCACAAAGATATTGAAAAATGCAATTATATTGTATAAAAATATGTTGTAAATAATTGTAAAGAGCGAAATATTTAAAATTAATATTGATATAAGGAGAGAAAATATCATGCTATATCAACATGGCACGCTTGGTACTTTGATGGCTGGATTATTAGAAGGCACTATGGAAATGAATGAAATTTTAAAACATGGTGATTTAGGTATCGGCACGTTAACAGGATCAGACGGTGAAGTTATTATATTAGATGGTGTCGCTTATCATGCTGATGCTCATGGTAATTTCAAACAGTTGGATGGTAGTGAAATGACACCTTTTTCTACTGTGACACCATTCAAACCAGATGTAAGCTTTGATGTGAGACACATTACCGATTCTGAAAATTTATTAAATAAAACAAAAAGCCACGCTGCCAGTGAAAATTTATTTTTTGCAGTTAAAATATCTGGGAAATTTGAAAATGTACATGTCAGAATGATGCCAAAGCAAGAAAAGCCATATACTAAATTAATTGAATCTGCTAAACAACAACCTGAATATCATTATGACCAAATTGACGGTACAATAGTAGGTTTTTATGCACCAACACTTTTTCATGGCATAGCTGCTGGAGGTTTCCATTTGCATTTTGTAGATAGAGATAAAACAGTAGGCGGGCATGTTTTAGATTTTGAAATGAATCATGGCGATGTAGAAATAAGCAATATTGAAACACTTGAACAACATTTCCCAGTAAATAACGCAACATTTTTAGAATCTGATATTGATTATTCTACAGTGCATGAAGATATCAAACAATCAGAATAAAAATACGAGTTATAGCAGAATATAGTCATGATTTAACATTTTCATTTAAACGATTTGTAGGAAATGCTCTAGCAGAATTCAATAAAAGTGTTAAAATAGTTTAGTAATCGTTAAATAAAATGTATATGATTTCTCAACCAAAATTTGTGAAATGAACAATTTTACAATTAACTTTCCCATTTGTAGATACATGTATTCGTTAAAGTGAGCTGAAGGATAAATTAAATATCTATAATATTGTATAGCAACAGTGTATTCATATTTAAATCTATGTATAATAAGCTTTTCACAAAATAAAATGACCTTAACGGGGACGGGACTATGAAATCGAAATATAAATTTTAGATTTCTAACACCCGTCTTTTTTATGTTTTGCTATTATTTCATACGCTATATCATTGCTAAAATAAAATGAAAAGGAGATGTGAACCGCCATTGATTAAATATTTAAAGTCACTCACAAAATTTAATGCAATGAAAATCGATGTTGCTAAAGGTATTAGACAGGCTATATTAATGTTTTTGCCTTTAATGATTGGCTATTTAGTCGGTTATTTTTCAATCGGTCTATTAATTTCAACAGGTACGTTAGCACATATTTATGTGTTTGGCGGTACGGCAAAATCTAAACTTCGTACGGTATTCTTTACATCAATCGTATTTGCAATATCGATGATGTTAGGTACGTTGACTGTCAATCAACCAATCATATTTGGAATTTTGTTATTGATTGTAGCAGTAGTACCATATTATGTATTTAGTTCATTAAATATTCCTGGACCTTCGTCAACTTTTTTCATTGTGGCATTCAGTTTGCCAATCAATTTACCAGTTGCTCCAGATGAAGCAATAACAAGAGGTATTGCAGTATTTATTGGAGGTTTATTAGCAACATTTGTAGTAATTGTTGTGATTTTACTTTCAAAAGAATCAGCTGAAGTTAAATCAATTAAAAATGACTATAATATTATAAAACAGTTAGTTTATAATTTTGATGATCCAAAAGCATTTTCAAAAGCATCTCGGTTTGCGGTGACGGCTTTTAGAAATACAGATAACCAGCTCATCACTGCAAGTTCTGCCAAATCTCAAAAGTCACCGCAATTCCAGCGGTTAATCTTGTTACATAATATTGCGCAAGGTATACATTCAGAATTACTGGAATTAAATGAAAAAAATGTGCGCCCTTTACCTCAAGATATTAAATTGATGGTGGACTATGTTATCAATTTAGTATATACGCAAGGTAAGACAAATAAAACATGGACACAACAAGTTGATATTGATGAAGCTTATCAAAAACTTGTAGATAATATATTTAAAGTTGATGCTATTATGAATGCAAATGATGCACAGCTGGAACACGAAGTAGATATACGTGTACCTATTTACGGTCATCGCTTAGTTACAAATTTGACAATAGATTCATTTGTCTTTAGAAATACAATCCGCTATATCGTTATCATGGCAATTGCAATTTTTATCGCATTGATGTTTGATTTTGACAAAGCATATTGGATTCCGCTTAGTACACATACAGTATTATTGGGCTCAACAACATTACACAGCTTTGAACGTGCAGGATCAAGAGGCATTGGTACGATTATTGGTGTGCTTGTACTGTCATTAATATTATTATCTACGCCACCTGTACCTATCGCTATCATACTCCTTGCGGTTGCAGCAGGGGTAACAGAAATGTTTGTAGGTGCAAATTATTCATTTGCAGTTATATTTATCACAATCCAAGTTATATTATTAAATGGCTTAGCATCAAACCATCTTTCAATTTTAATAGCACTTCCAAGAATTATCGATGTGATTGTTGGTATTATTATTGCCGTTATTTTGTTACTTGTAATAGGTAGAAAGACTGCATCTTCAATGTTACCGGGCACGCTTGCCACAGTGGCACGTAATGAAGCGGTGTTATTTCATTACTTGTTTTCAAGCAACAAATACTCATCCAGAGAACGTGATAAAACAAAAATGTTGCATTTAAGTGTCCAACTAAATAATATGAAACAAATATATAACAGTGCGAATGGTGAAGTATTTAGTAATAAAATGGTTATACAATATTATTATCCTAGTATATATGCATTAGAAGAAATTAGCTTTATGCTGACGAGAGCGTTAAGTAATGAGAAACGTTACCATATTGATGATGAAACCATGGGAGAATATTTATTAGTATTTGAAAATATAGCAAAACATTTTGAAATTGGTTCTAATATCAATGTTCAAGAAATTACAACTTTACCACAATACACGCACATTAGAACTTCTTTAATGAGTATTCAACATAATTGTCAAAATGCTAGACAAGCAATTAAATTATCTTATGAATAATACAATATAAGCCAATGTCACGATAGTTAAAATCGATGACATTGGCTTGTTTTATATTTAAATCTTATAATTTAATGTAGTTTTTGTGAAGTCGCTATAAATTTGAAAAATTAATAGTAGCATAATAAATATTTCTACTTTTTATATCTAGTTGGAATCTTGTTGTTTTCTAACTTTTTGTTCTTCTTCTTGTCTTTTTTCCTGTATATCTGCTTGCGCTTTTCTTTGTTGTTGTTCTTGTTGCTGTTGTTCTTTGTGTAATTGCTTGTATCGTTGTTTTTGTCTATATCCATAAGTACTTTCAAGTATGAGTGTTTCATTATTTAGACCAACACCTATTGCACCTGCTACTGTCGAAATTGATGCAGCAAACCAAGCTAAATTTATGTAAGTTATTAAGCTTGCAGATGTCTTAAATTGTAATGCTTGGCCTAAATAGTCCGATGGGAGTACGATTAAACTTGCGACCAAAAAGAGCGAGAATAAGATGACATAATAAATCATAACAGAAACAGTTAAAGTCATCGTTGTAGTTAAGTTATATAAGGTGGTAATCTGCTTATTCGTGCTCTCTTTTTTGGACTCCCATAAATTATGTGCAATAATCATCCAAATCATCATACCAAATATGGCTACAAGCATCATTAATAACAAGCGCCACTCAGAATATACAAAGCTTAAATTCCACATAGTCGTAAAGATAATTCCGAAAGCACCAGTAGTGAATGCAATTGCCACAACATTACTTAAGCTTTTTAACATATTAAATGGGTTATTCGCAAATGTCATGCCACTAACCAGACGAAATATACCTTTTGATCTTGAAGACACATAGTATTGTGTATGTTGAGAGGTAGTATTTTCAAAATAAACAGTTCGAGATTGTAAATTGGTTAAAGGAAACTGTGCATTCATTAGTGGCATTGCATGTTCGTTATTATTACTTTTTTCTGAACGCTTAAATTCATCTATTGCTGTTAAAATAGCCAATATAGAGTTTTGAATTCTTTTTTTAATTGGGCGCCATCCATAAGCAGGGATAGAAATTAAACTAGCACCATTTTGTCTATTGATATCAAAGGCAACTACTTTTTGTTGTTCAATCATCGGTAGGTCAGTGAGTCCGATTGTAAAATGCCAATGATTATGTTCTTGATAATCAGCTATTTTACTAAAAATTTGTTGGACGCTTTCAGCTGAACCAGTTAAAGGATCAATAATTGTATCGATTTCCCATTTAACTGAATGATCATATCGCTCACTAAGAATATTAGGTAACTCAATTTCAAGGTTACGAGCAATTTTTTCAGTTACTCCCGGTGCAGCAATGATACCTATTTTAGCTGTTGTTGTGTTCATTTAATCCCTCCTCGTGATGTGATTGTTTTTCGCCTTCGTAGTAATCAGCTTTAGCATAGGCACTAGAGCTGTCTTCATCTTCTTGTTCCAATGATTTAGATCTATAGTATTGTCTGAAAGAATAAGTCACGCGTTTAATTTTTTCAGCGTTTTCAACAGTGGATCCCATAGCTCCAGCAAGAATACCTAATGATGTAATAAACCAAATTAAATTAATATAGTTTAAAATAGTTGGATGCTTACTGTTTAACGATGTCCAATTTGAAAATAACTCCGGCGGTACAAATAGTATTGTACTTAAAGATAGTAAAATATATAGTACTATAAAATTTAAAAAGGTAATGGTCAATAAGGTTGTAAAAGTCGTAATGTTATAAATAAAGCGATAAAGTTTTTGTGTATTAGCACTAGGTCTTTCCCATAATTTATAAGAATAAATTAACCAACCAACCATGCCTAATACAGAGAGTAGCATCAGTAAAATAAACCGCCAATAACTATAATCTAGACTGATATCCCAAGGTGTAGAAAATATTGCAATATAAGTTCCTGTGGCAAATGAAACAGAAATGATTTTTTTGAAATCAAAAATTGCAGACCAAGGTTCATTGGCAAAAGTCATGCCGCAAATTAAATGGAGCCAACCTAAAAATGTAGATTTGGCGATAATGCGAGATCTATGATTTTCATTATGGTCCTTAGGAATAACTTCTTTAAATTGAGTTAATTTAAAATGTTTAAAGTTTAAAGTGCTTTTGTTTCTACCAGAAGAATGCAAGTATTCAACAATAAATATTAAGCATTGTCTTAATTTCTCTTTTAACTTAACTGTTCCTAACGCTGGTAATGATAAAAGCGCTGTTTTAGTATCAAAATCAATATCATATAATGCACTTTTATTTTTAGAAAAGTTAGGTAAATCCGTAATACAAATTGTATAATCCCAATTTTTTTGCTGTTTCATATTGGATGCAATATCCAAAACTTTATCCATATGTTCTGCAGTCCCAATCATAGATGCAACATGTATGTCGAATTGCCATTCCACGCCATTATCTACATGTTTTGTGAAATCTTTTGGAAGTTCTGAATAAATTTTATTAATTAATTTATGAGGCATATCAGGAGAAGGGATTAATCCAATAGATAGATTCATGTTAGTTAAACCTCCTTTTACTTAACACTGATTCTTACTCATCATTCCCTTTCAATTAAAGAACAAATCATGGTTAACTTAAATAATTATATTATTTTTTGTGAATTTATTTAGTTTGTTAAAGGGAAAAGGTGGTAAAAGAGAATTAATATAAGTTATGAAGATGGAGGTTTTATCACATGCCTTGGACAATGGAAGATTATCCGCAAAGTTGGAAAAATATGGAAAAATTGGAAAGAAAAAAAGCAATCGACATTGGAAATGCGATGCTTAAAGATGGATATCAAGAGGAAAATGCGATTCCAATCGCTACCAAACAAGCTGAAAATTGGTATGAGAATGCGACTGAAGATGAATTGAAAGCGCTAAAAAATAAAAAAATCACGGTACATGAACGTGATCAATCTGCGAACCCACAATTAAATCACAAAGATGTTCATGTCTATTATGAGAATGAAGAATGGAAAATAAAATCTGATGGTGCCAAACAAGCTACAGATAGCTTTGATAAAAAAGCAGATGCTATGAAGCGGGCGCGTAATATTGCTGATAATAGAAGGACTCAAATTATTGAACATAAAATGAATGAATAGCGTAGAAAATCATTGTGAAGACGAAGTTAAAAGTTTTTTATATAAATAAAAAAGTGTCACGCAATTGAAATAGTTGCCTATTCCCTAATGTTAGGCAACTATGGATTTTTGTGAGCTGAAATAACCAAAACCAAAAATGTCATTGCCATCACACAAATAACTTCTGAATCGTGTAATGCATTGTAAATATCTACTGTATTATTTCAAGTATCCTTTTAATTTAGCTATAATGTTTGAAGAGAGAAGAATTTAAAGAGAGTTTATCTTATATAAATAATTACGAAGAAGCATTCGAAATGGTCATTGATTTTGTTGCTTTAGAGCAACTCTATTCTTCTGCACTAAAAGAAATTAGCACTAAGCTCGATATTTTAGACGATCATTTTCAACAATTATATAAACACAATCCAATTCATCACATGGAACGTCGTGTTAAGGAAATGAGAAGTCTGATTAAAAAATTAGATAGAAAAGGTTACCAAATCAACACAGCATCAGCGAAAACATATATATACGATATTGCAGGTATAAGAGTTATTTGTAATTATATAGATGATATTTATGTCATTGAAGAATTATTGTTAAAACAAGCAGATGTGCAGTTATTAAAAAGAAAAGATTATATTATGAATCCGAAAGATAACGGTTATAGAAGTTTGCATATTGTAGTCTCAATACCAGTATTTTTAGCGAATTCTGTAGAAAAAGTACCAGTAGAAATTCAAATTAGAACAATAGGTATGGATATGTGGGCGAGTTTAGAACACAAAATACGTTACAAAAATAATAAAAATACAGAGGACTATAGAGAAGTTTTAAAACAATGTGCCAATGAAATTACAACTGTTGAAAGTAAAATGCAAAATATTCATTCCGAAATTTTTGATAATTAGAGGCACGAACAAATATCCCGCACTAAAAACGATTGTTACACTTGCTCGTTACGTTAGGTCACCATGTATGATTAACGTCAAGGAGGTTATTTTATGACACTATATCAAACAGGAGAACTAGCTAAACATTGCAATGTAACAGTAAGAACAATTCAGTATTATGATAAGAAAGGATTGTTACAATCGGTACCATCATCAAGTAATGGTAGACGTCTATTTGATGAACAAAGCAAAGTAAATTTAGAAATTATCTTAATATTGAAATCGATGGGATTTTCGTTAAAAGATATAAAAAAGCTATTAACTGAAGACAAAAAATTACAAGCAGTAAAATTCATGTTATATCAAAAGAGATCTGAGATTACTGAAGAAATTGATAAAATGAAGCTTACTGCTTATGAAATCAAACAACTGGAAAACAGTATCAGTGACAATACGCAAGCGCCGATTGAAAAGTTGGTTAACACACATAAATATACCATTCAAAATCAGCGGGGCACGGCGTTATACATGTCGCTACTATATAAATTAAGTCCAGCCATCATAATACAGTATACATCAATCATGGCTAGTATATTACTAAAAAAATGGGTGCCATTTTTAGTAACATTACCTATTTTAGTGGCTTATGCTGGGGTTATGACAAAAGCGATATATCAACGCGTGAATTATTTATGCCCGAATTGTCAACAAATATTCAAACCTAAATTGGCGACGTGGATGTTTGCTACACATACACCTAAAACCAGAAAATTACAATGTCCGTATTGTCATCAAACACATCATTGTGTATCGCGGTAAAAATATAAAACCATTAAAATAAAAAATTTCGGTATGTCTAGTGAAAACTTGGCATGCCGCTTTTTTATGGAATTAAAAGGATATCTATACAATTGCAAGCGCTTGCAATCAAGCGGAATGTATATTACTATACTTGTATACAAGTATATCGATTAAGTGGAGAGGTGAAGTCGGTTGGAATATATTTATCCAGAACAATGGCTTGAAGGTGTTTCTAAAGGTGAAATGATTGCTTCAGAAATACGCTTAAGGATTGTTGATGGGATGATTACACCAGACACATTGTTAACTGAAAACCAAATTGCTCAAGAATTTAATGTGAGTCGTTCTCCAGTAAGAGATGCATTTAAATTATTAAAACAAGATCAGTTAATTCATTTAGAACGTATGGGTGCCTATGTCTTACCTTTTAAAGATAATGAAAAAAAAGAACTGTATGATTTAAGAATTATGTTAGAATCATTCGCTTTTAATAAGATAAAAAAAGATAATCATAAGCAAATAGTTAAAGAAATGCGAAAACAACTAGAAATGATGAAAGTTGCTGTTAAATTTGAAGACGCTGAGGCATTTACAGAACACGACATGAAATTTCATGAAGTGACGATATTAGCTTCAAAACATCAATATTTAAAAACATTTTGGAATAATTTAAGGCCAGTAATGGAAGCGCTTATTTTATTATCTATGCGCAAGCGCATGAATGAAAACCCAGTGGATTTTGAACGAATCCATCATAATCATGAAGTGTTTATCGATGCAGTTGCAGCGCAAAATGCAACAAAACTAAGAGAAGCATTTCATTTGAACTTTGACGATGTTGGCGAAGATATAGATAGTTTTTGGATGAAATAATAACTGTCAAGCAAGAGGTATAAATAGGAGGCAAAACCATGAAATACATGATAGGCGTTGATATAGGTACGACAAGTACGAAAGCTGTGCTTTATGATGAAAAAGGGCAGTTTATTATGAAACATAATATTGGTTATCCTTTGCATACACCAAATGTAGAAGTGTCAGAAGAAAACCCTGATGAGTTATTTGATGCAGTACTGATGACAATTAAATATGTTATGAGAGAAGCGAATATTCATAAAAACGATTTGAAATTAATTTCATTTAGCGCTCAGATGCATAGTTTGATTTCAATGAATGCTAGTCATCAACGATTAACTGAGAATTTGACATGGGCAGATAATCGCGCGACTAAATATGCAGAAATGATTAAAGACAAGTATGACGGTGATGCGATATACAGTAGAACAGGTACACCGATTCATCCAATGTCACCTTTATCTAAAATATTTTGGATGAAACATGAACAACAAGAAATATACAATCAAACAGAGATGTTTGCAGACATTAAAACGTATATTTTTTATCAGTTATTTGAGACATATGTAATTGATCAATCGATGGCTTCATCTACCGGTATGTTCAATCTAGAAAATCTAGACTGGGATCAAGAAGCATTAGCATTGTTAGGTATTCAATCATCTCAATTGCCTGAAATTGTGCCGACAACACATATATTAAAAGGGATGAAACGTCGCTATGCAACTTTAATGGGCATAGACGAAAATACACCAATTGTGGTAGGCGCTAGTGATGGCGTATTGTCAAACCTAGGTGTAAATGCGTTTAAAAAAGGTGAAGTTGCTGTAACAATTGGAACTTCTGGTGCAATAAGAACCGTAATAGATAAGCCACGAACAGATTATAAGGGAAGAATTTTCTGTTATGTTTTGACTGAAGATCATTATGTCATTGGAGGACCAGTGAATAATGGTGGTGTGGTATTACGATGGTTGCGTGATGAATTGTTGGCAAGTGAAGTGGAAACAGCAAAACGTTTGGGCGTTGATCCTTATGATGTACTGACTAAAATTGCTAATCGTGTCAAACCAGGTGCAGATGGGTTGATATTCCATCCGTATTTAGCAGGTGAACGTGCACCATTGTGGAATGCAGACGCAAGAGGCTCATTCTTTGGATTAACCTTAGCTCACCAGAAAGAACATATGATTCGAGCAGCATTAGAAGGCGTGCTATATAACCTTTATACAGTCTATCTCGCACTAATTGAAGTAATGAATGAAACACCGTCAACAATTAAAGCAACGGGTGGTTTTGCTAAGAGTGAAATGTGGCGCCAAATGATGGCGGATATCTTTGATACGGATTTAATCGTCCCAGAGAGTTATGAAAGCTCATGTTTAGGTGCTTGTGTACTTGGTATGAAAGCACTTGGTGAAATTGAAGATTTTTCCATTATTGAAGAGATGGTAGGTACAACAAATCAACACCATCCAAATCCAGATAATGTGAATGTTTATCAAAAACTAATATCAATTTTCATCAATTTAAGTCGTTCTTTAGAAGAGCGCTATGCTGAAATCGCTACGTTTCAGCGTGAACATATGGTTAAAGATAAAGCATAGATACTGTTGATACAAATTGAGTGAATGACAAGCTATAAATAAAAATATGCAATTTTCATTTATAGCTGTATATTCATTCAAGTTAAAAAAATTAAATTTTTAGACATTTAAGTAAGCGTTATCATGATGAAGGTAATACCTTTTGAAATTATGAACGGTTATGCTAAATGTTGAAGGGGAGAACAATTATGTTTGAAACAATTTGGCCGTTAATTACAGTGGTTATAGGTATCGTCGTATTACTATCACTGATTATTTTCTTGAAGTTAAATACATTTATATCATTGATTATTACATCTATTGTCACTGCTATTTTACTAGGTATGCCTTTAGATAAAATTATAGAAACCATTGAAAACGGTATGGGAAGTACTTTAGGTCATATCGCTTTAATTTTTGGCTTAGGTGCGATTTTAGGTAAACTATTGGCAGATGGTGGAGGCGCTACACGTATTGCTGATACACTTATTAAAAAGTTTGGACATAAACATGTCCAATGGGCAATGCTAATTGCAGCCTTTATTGTAGGTATAGCGTTATTCTTTGAAGTAGGATTAGTACTATTAATCCCATTAGTATTTACGATTGCAAAACGTGCTAATGTCTCACAATTAAAACTAGGACTTCCTATGGTTGTAGCACTATCTGTGACTCATGGTTTCTTACCGCCACATCCAGGACCAGTTGTCATTGCTAAAGAACTACAAGCTAATTTAGGTCATGTGTTACTTTACGGTATTATCATAGCCATACCTGTTACTATTATTGCAGGTCCATTATTTAATAAAGTGGCACAAAAGCTTACGCCAACTGCTTATCAACGCGAAGGGGATATATCAGCTTTAGGCGCACAAAAAGAATTTTCAGAGTCTGAAATGCCTGGATTTGGCATCAGTTTACTCACAGCAATTTCACCAGTTATTCTTATGTTACTTTCTACAATTGTTCAGTTAGTGACAGGTAATGAAGAAGCGACGAATGGCTTTGAATCATTCATTTACTTTATTGGTACTGCTGGTACAGCGATGTTAATTGCTGTGCTATTTGCGATTATAACAATGGGTGTAAGACAAGGTAGAAAAAATGCTGAAATCATGGATTCTGTATCAAACGCGATCTATCCTATTGGAATGATGATTTTGATTATAGGTGGTGGCGGTACGTTCAAACAAGTACTTATAGATGGTGGTGTTGGTGACACTATAGCTAAATTGTTTGAAGGCACTGAAATGTCTCCTATATTACTCGCATGGGTAGTTGCAGCTGTTTTAAGAATTGCATTAGGCTCATCTACAGTAGCAGCTATTTCATCAACAGGTATTGTATTACCATTACTACAATCATCAGATGTAAATGTTGCATTAGTAGTATTAGCTATTGGAGCAGGAAGTGTTATCTTGTCTCACGTGAATGATGCAGGTTTCTGGATGTTTAAAGAATACTTTGGATTAACTGTTAAAGAAACATTTCTAACATGGTCATTACTTGAAACGGTTATTTCAGTTTCAGGATTAGTATTCATCCTTATACTAAGTATCTTTGTATAATAAAATAACATAGAAGCATATATATCATTGAGTGTGACTCAATGGCATATGATTATAAAGAGGCTGAGACATAATGGATTCGCCCAACCTCATTTCATATTGTCAGTAGATGGCTTTTAATTATTAATTTTAAAAATATATGTCATTTATATCTATATAATTGTTAGTAAAAGGCTAGCTTAAAGGTAATAATAATAATTCGTTATCAATCATATGTGCAACAAACTGTATGCTTAATAGACAGGTAGATGAAATCAAACGGAATATATTTGATTTCAACTACCTGTCTTTTTTATTTACTACTTAATACAATCAATCAAAATATGAGCTAGCGCTATAATACTTCTTTAAGGTATTTCAACATAACTTATGGATAAAATGATAAAATTAAGTAACTATAATGGTTTTAAGTATTTCATATAACAAATGTAAAGTAATCATAGATATTATGATTGAAATTTTACTTGAGTTGTATATAGTAGATTCAATAAGGGGGTAAAATGATGAAAAGAATATTACTGATTGCTAGTGCTTTTATCGGTGTCATCGTTGGGGCTGGCTTTGCTTCTGGACAAGAAGTGCTGCAATATTTTACTAGTTTTGGTATTTTGGGTACTTTGGGTGCTATCATTACCACGGCATTGTTTGCTTATGTTGGGATGATGTTAGTTTGGTTAGGGAGCAAGTTTGATACAGACTCACACAAAGTAGTTATACATAATATTACTGGTGAATCACTATTTGGAAAATTATTGGGATGGATTATTGATTTAGTCATTATCTTTACTTTGTTTGGTGTTGGTGTAGTGATGATTGCAGGTGCTGGGTCAAATTTAAATCAACAATTCGGCGTACCATCGATCGTTGGTACATTACTAATGACCATACTAATCATACTTGCAGGTATGTTGAAGGTAGAAGGTGTAGTGAAAGTTATTGGTAATATCACGCCATTTTTAATTGTGTTTATATTAATTATTTCGGTTTATAGTTTCATGACTACGAATGTACCTTTTTCAGAATTAAATACAATTTCAGATGCAAAACCTTCAACATTGCCTAATTGGTTTGTTGCAGGCATCAATTATGCTTCGTTTAATACTGCAGTAGGTGCATCAATGGCTATTGTTATGGGGGGAGCAGAAAAAAATTCGAAAGTGGCAGCAATTGGTGGTTTATTAGGTGGTCTGATTTTAGGCGCTATGATTGTGTTAAGTCATTTAGCAATTTTTACACAAATCAATATTGTCGGTAATATGGAAATGCCAATGTTAGGTATTGTAAATCATATATCACCAATCCTAGGTATCATCATGGCACTTGTGATCTTTGGCATGATTTTCAATACAGGGTTGGGCATGTTTTATGCCTTTGCCACACGTTTCACCGTAGTTGATTCTATACGTTTTAAAATATTTTATACGCTTGCAATCCTAGTAGGGCTTTGCTTAAGTTTTGTTGGATTTACGGATCTAGTAGCAATCTTTTATCCTTTAATCGGTTATTTAGGTTTGGTACTTATCTTTGTCCTATTTTATGCACCGTTTAAATTAAAATTCGGTAAGAAACATAAACAATAGATATATGGCCATGAAGCGTCTTGTAGGTCTAAATATATAAAATCTAAAAAACAAATTAAATATTTTTTATTCATTTGATACTCTATTCCTTAATATTTAGATATAATAAAAATATAAGGAATGGGGTGTTTTTTTTATGAAAAATGAAACGCTAGAAATATTGCAAATGCATGCTATACAATTATTAGGTATTCAGTTGGAAGGTTATGATATGGACGACATAAAAGCAATTAGTAACCATATTAAGACACCGTTTATGAATACTACTAGAAAACAATATAAAAATGAGTTAAAACATTTTATTGTGCATATGCAGAGTAACAAAATTTACCATTATAAAAATAGTTTTAATGTTAGCTTTTTGATTTTTAAATTTAAAAAATATAGAAAGATTTATATTATTGGGCCTTATATGGATAAACGACCCAATGAGCGACAATGTAATGAGATGTTACTTAATTTAAATATTAAAATTTCTAAGTTGCCCACATTGAAACAATATTTACTTAAAATTCCGATATGTCATCATGTTAAAGCGCAAAAAATGTGTCGTTTAGCAATTCGTTTTTTGAAGAATAGAAACATCGTCTATGAAACGGTGGATATTGACTTCAGTTTTCATGCAAATGAAGCATTTTTAGCTGATTCTAAGCTTCAAAGTGATTACACACTACAAGAAATAGAGTATAGATATAATTTAGAAAATCAATTGTTGACTGCGGTAGAAAACGGAAATGTTGAAGAAGCATTATCTATTTTAAAAAAGATGAGTTTGTCTGTGACTGGTTTACGTCGAGTGAAGGATGATCTATCAAATGAGCAATATAAAGCATATTTAATCAATACTTTATGCCGCAAAGCTGGAGAAAAAGCTGGTGTGAGTCTCATACATATTGATGAAATATCCGCTAAATATGCTGCGATGATTGATCGGACACTGGATGTAGAAGTACTAGAAGAATTAACGTATGCAATCGTTAAGGAATACGCAGAAAGAGCTATGAAAATAAAAGCGAATGCCTTTAGCCCTAAAGTAAGTAAAGTGATTCAATATATTGAAAGAAACTTAGATAGTAATTTAACGTTAGAAGAGTTAGCGAATTATGTTGATTTGGCACCTAGCTACCTATCAAGAATTTTTAATCAAGAATGTCATCAATCTTTATCTCAATTTATTACATCGTTAAGAATAAAAAAAGGACGTGACTTAATAGCACGGACAAAAATGACTGTAGCGGAAGTTGCAAAATATGTCGGTTTCAGGGAACAGAGTTATTTCGCACAATGCTTTAAAAAGCAATATGGTAAGACACCATTGAAATATCGGACTGAACATAAAGAATTTTATTAGTTGATATAGTATAAAAAATCAGAAAATTAAATATTCAATATAAAAATTGTAAATAAAATTAGGAAAATATCAAAAAAATCATAATATCCTCTAAAATTAATTGAAATATTACCAATTCACATTAAATTTAGACTGAATTTGTGATTTTTAGCTTAATCGTATGTAGTAAAGTATTGTATCAATTTGAACTGGCGTTATTACAGACTTTAGCAATAGTTGAAAAAGAATAACATAAAAGAGAAAAGTGGTTTGTTTTTTAACAACGTTGTTATTTTTTGTTGACTGTTGCTATTATAAAAATATAATAAAAGTAAGAGCTCTATCAAAAGTGTTAAGGGTGTATGCACGTGAAAATAATAAGCGAATCTATTTTATAGGGTAAAAATTTTTATGCATGGAAGAAAACGCTTTCAATTCTATGGATAATGTAATGATTGATGGCCACATTCAATAAAACATACTATGAAACTACAAAGATGAGGTGCACAAATGTTGTTTCGATAGTGGAAAGAGGTAATCCTTATGGTTACAGCCAGATTAAAACCGGCAAATACGAAATTGAAAAAGTTTAATGAAATTGAATCACCGAAATTGAAATTTAAAGAAAAATTAGCTTATGGTTTTGGGGATTTAGGGAACGGATTAATGTTTGATATGGGGCAAATTTATTTATTGCTTTTTTATACAGATATTTTGGGAATTCCCTCTGCTATAGGTGGGCTAGTATTTTTAGTTGCTAAATTTTTCGATGCATTTGTAGACACGGGTGTAGGTACCCTTGTTGATAATCAGAAAAATTTTTCAAAACGAGGCAAATTTAGACCATTTATATTATATGGAAGTATTCCTTTGGCAATATTGACTGTCTTAACCTTTATTTCACCTGATATCAGTGAGACTGGTAAAATTATATGGGCATTTGGAACATATTTACTCTTTAATGCTGCTTATTCTGTCGTTAATATACCTTATGGTTCATTGTCTGCTTCAATGACAATTAATGCAGATGATCGTACGCAACTATCAGTATTCCGTAATTTAGGTTCACAAGGTGCTATGTTTATTTCGGGTATAGTTATTATTCCTTTAGTAAGTTTATTTCCGAATCATGCGATTGGCTATCCGATTGCAGTAGGTATACTTGCAATTGCAGGTGTGACACTACATATGTTGTGCTATAAAGGAGTTAAAGAGCGTCATACAATAGAACGTCCACAAGTAAA
Source organism: Staphylococcus sp. GDY8P198P (assembly GCF_017891615.1). Classification (NCBI taxonomy): domain Bacteria; kingdom Bacillati; phylum Bacillota; class Bacilli; order Caryophanales; family Staphylococcaceae; genus Staphylococcus; species Staphylococcus sp. GDY8P198P. The sequence continues at coordinate 302,117 of NZ_JAESJQ010000005.1, read as the reverse complement.
AGGTTTGGGACGTAAAGCGTTTTTTAATTTACTGAAAAATAGACCATTTATTATTTTAGCAATTTATACATTGTTAACGATTACTGCTTTATTTTTACAACAAGGTGCACAACTTTACTATTACAAAAATGTACTTGGTTTCGATAATTTAATAGGTATTGTAAGTACATTGAATTTTATTGTTTTAATACCAGCATTATTCCTTACTACTTTCTTAAGTAAAAAAGTAGGTAAAAAAATGACGGCAGTCATAGGCGTAAGTGGTTTTATTATTTTCCAAATCGTAAACTTTTCATTATTTTCAGAGCAAATTATTCCGTTCTTAATCATTAACACGATTGCACAATTATTCTTGGTTATTCCTAATACAGTAACATGGGCATTTATAGCTGATGTTGTAGAATACGGACAATGGCAATCATGACTTAGATCTGAAGGTATTATTTATGCAAGTTATAGCTTTACTAGAAAAATATCACAAGGCTTAGCAGGTTTTATACCAGGTATGGCATTAACGATTATTGGTTATGTACCTAATGCGGCACAAACGCCGGATACAATATTCGGTTTAAAAATATTATTCTTTGTGGTACCCGCAGTCATTTGTTTAATTGCGGTGATACTTTTCTTCTTTGCATACCCATTAACAGATCAGAAACATAAACAAATTGTTAAAGAGTTGGCACTTAGAGAGGAATTATAATTATTTTGTATTTCATTTTATGAGAGGAGCATTTATATGCTATATCCAGTAACAAACGAACAGAGAAGTATTATAGACTTAAACGGTGTTTGGCAATTCAAATTAGAAGAGAACCATGATCAAATCGATGTAACGAAACCTTTAGACACTGATTTAGTTATGGCAGTGCCAGGTTCATATAATGATCAAGGCGTAACTGCTAACATACGAAATCATGTAGGGAACGTATGGTATGAAAGAATGTTTACGATACCTAAAGTACTATCAGATGAACGAATTGTATTGAGATTTGGTTCTGCTACACATAAAGCAACAGTATATATTGATGGTCAAGAAGTCACATCACATCAAGGGGGATTTTTACCTTTTGAAGTGGAATTAGGGCAAAAATTCAGTTCAGGGCAACATCGCTTAACTGTATGTGTAAATAATATATTAGACGAAACGACGTTACCTGTTGGTAATTATAGCGAAACAACGGACAAAGACGGCAATTTGATTAAAAGAAATAAACCTAATTTTGACTTTTTTAATTATGCTGGTTTGCATAGACCTGTAAAAATTTACACAACACCACAAATATTTATTGAAGATATTGAAATTGTTCCGGAGGTTAAAAATGATGTAGCAGACATCAATTATAATATTTCTATCAATGAGTCGGTGGATGATATTTTAGTTAAATTGATAGATGAAGCGGGAGAGGTTGTAGCAGAAACTTCTGGTGCTAATGGTTCTATTAAGATAGAACAGCCTCATTTATGGCAACCACTGAATGCTTATTTGTATCATTTAGAAGTAACGTTAATAGATAATAACCAAGTTGTAGACAGCTATGCTGAACGTTTTGGTGTACGTTCTGTAGAAGTGAAGCAGGGACAATTTTTAATCAATGAACAACCATTTTATTTTAAAGGGTTTGGTAAGCATGAAGATACCTACTATAATGGCCGAGGATTAAACGAAGTAACGAATGTTATGGATTTCAATCTTATTAAATGGATTGGCGGTAACTCATTCAGAACTTCACATTACCCTTATTCTGAAGAAATGATGCGATTGGCAGATGAACTAGGTATTGTTGTCATAGATGAAACAACTGCTGTTGGTGTGCACTTAAACTTTAGTACCATATTATCTGGAGTTGAGGCAAGAAATACATTTAAAGAAATTGGCACGAAAAAAGCACATGAATCCGTAATCAAAGATTTGATTGCTCGAGATAAAAACCATGCATGTGTAGTTATGTGGTCAATAGCTAATGAACCAGCTTCTACTGAAGAAGGCGCAAAAGAATACTTTGAGCCATTAATCAACTTAGCACGTTCTTGCGATCCACAAAACAGACCTGTAACCATCGTAACTATTTTAATGTCACAACCAGATAATTGCCAAGTTCAAGATTTAGTAGATGTATTATGTCTGAACAGATATTATGGTTGGTATACACAAACAGGTGACTTGGAAGCCGCTAAAGAAGCTTTACGAACTGAGTTAGATGGTTGGAGTGAAAAACAGCCGCACAAGCCAATTATGTTTACAGAATATGGTGCAGACACTGTAGCTGGCATGCATTCATTAAATGACGAATTATTTACAGAAGAGTACCAAATTCGTTATTATTAAGCAAATCATGAAGTCATTGATCAATATCCACAATTTATTGGTGAACAGACATGGAATTTTGCAGATTTTGAAACTTCTACCGAGATTATACGTGTTCAAGGAAACAAAAAAGGAATATTCACGCGTGAACGTCGTCCTAAAGCGGTAGCACATTACTTTAAGAAACGTTGGGAAAATATTCCTAATTTTGGTTATAAATCATAATTATATAAGAACAATGACAAGTATATTTACCCTGAAGCCGATACCAAGCTTTAGGGTTATTTTTAATTTATAGAAAGTGATATTAACCTATACCAATATTAATATAAAAATTTTCTTGTAATGGTAAGCGAGTTATATTATAAATTAGTTCCTTTATTTGGCTTAAGGGCAGATATTAAATAAGACGAAAGTGTTTAATGATGCTATTCTAAACATTTCTATTCATTACGATTTTGTATCATGTTAACACCATAACAATGAAGTATGTGAGAGAAAACAAGCTCAACCATGCATCTCCAAGTAAATACATACGATTTAAAACAAAAGCACTGCAAAATAAAAAGGACTAATCCTTATTTGATAAGGATTAGTCCTTTGTTTGAGCATGGGTTTTATAACGATAGATTATATTGTAAAACGTGGTTCATTTATAATTTTGCTTGCCATTTATCTGTCCAAACTAAATCATTATATTGCCCATTAAATTCACTTTCTCCCATGATTTTATCAATGGTCTGTTTAATTGTTTCTTTATTAGAATGATAAGCGTTTATATAAGCTTTAACCATTGTTGCATCATGCAAATGAGTGGTGAAATTGGTAGAAATAAATACGGTTGGTACTTCATGTACATACCATGGTATTTCATTACTCATGGCAGTACCCCATTTAATACGATAGTTATTTTCTGCAGCATAACCGATAATGTTTGCAAATACTAACGCGGCATCTACTTTTTCACGATATTCTAATGTTTTACCTTTAATACGTGTTGAACCATCATTCAATGTGACATTGAATCCACGTGATTCAAGTTCATTTATAATATCATCTGTGACGTTATTAGCAGATTTATAGATACCATCTTTTTCACCTTCTATCACATAAAGCATAATATTTTTATGTGTTTCAGGTCGGATAGGTAACTGATTTAAAGTGTTTTTCACAAGTGTGATCCCCATATCGGCTGCTTCTGCACGCATTTCTAAATGTTCTGTACAACCGATGATATCTAATGCTTCTTGTGGTTGAATAATTGAACCATCTTCTTGTTTAATGTGTAGATTGAGTTGTGCTTTTAAACCTAAGATACGTCTTACGGCATCATTTAATCTCTCTTCTGTTATGACGCCGTTTTTATAACCATCGAGCATAAATTGGTAATCTTCTTCTAAATCATTAAAGAACAAGAACATATCACAGCCAGATGCAATGGCTAATGGAACATAATCTTCACGACGCATAGAAGCAGTCATACCTAACATATGACTAGCGTCGGTAACGACTAAACCGTTAAAATGCATATCATCTTTTAGTAAATCAGTTATAAGTTCAGAAGAAAGTGTTGCAGGCAAAATGTCTTTATCTTCCAGACTAGGATTTAATTTTTTAGAATAAGCAGGTTGTGCAATATGTCCTGCCATTATCATTTGTACACCACGGTCGATATGATGTTGATAAACTTTACGGAAGCTATCGTCCCATTCTTCGGTAGATAGTTCATTTACGCCGAGCACTAAATGTTGGTCACGTTCTTCCGTACCATCACCGGGGAAATGTTTGATACATGTAATCATATCGCGTTCTGCATTAAAGCCGTCAATAAATGCACTTGAATATTTAATAACTGTTTCAGCATCTGTGCCATATGCACGTGTATTAACGATTGTGTTGCGCCAATTTTTAAGTATATCTACACAAGGATCGAAATTAATATGAACACCTAGTGCGGATGATTCACGTGCTGATACAAGACCAGCATTATATGAAACTTTTGTATCTTGAGCAGCTTCACATTGTGCAGCACTTGCGATATAAGTACCATCTTTACATGCACCATTTCCACCAGAATCACAGTTTGCTGCTACAAGTACGGGAACTTTAGTATGTCTTTGTAAATCATTGAGTAAGTTTTGAACATCTTCTTTGTTCCCACCTTCATATCGTGCGCCTCCAATGTGATAACGTTCAAGTATATCTTTATTAGTTAAGTCTGCATCAAAGAATTTTTTACCACCCTCTAAGGAAAATAAGTTGAAAAATAATTGACCAATTTTTTCTTCGTCTGTTAATTTGCCAAGTGTTTCTTCTACCCATGTTATTTGATTGTCATTTAAATGATATGGTGATGCTGTCAAATCTACTTTAACCATAGTTTATGCCTCTCCTTCAAAATTATTAAAAAATATTTGTTTTAAAGTGTCGTGTGTGTATTGGTTGAATTTACCATTTTTAAACAATTTTAAATATTTATTGTTAAAGTCTAGCCATGATTGATTTTCATGGCCTGCTAATATTGGATAAAAGTACATATTATGCGATTCTGCTGCTTCTAAGTCTCCTTTGGCATCTCCTAACATGATGATGTCTTCTAAATTGTAATATTGTTTTAAGTGCTCTAAACAGTGCTCTTTTGTACCTGCTTCTTGCGCAAACATGCCACTTAAATAGTCTGTTAATTTGTATGTGTTCCATTCATATTCAACTGCTGCCAAATTTGCTGATGACACTATTGCGATATCAGCAAAAGTTGAAGCGTTTTTTAGAGATGCTTGTACATATTTAAATGGTCCAATACTTGGTAAGGTTTTGATAATATCATTCACACGGTGTGACCAAGATAATGCTTTTTGTAATCCAATTTGTTGTGGATAGTTTGATATGGCTTTTTCCAGTGCTGGGTTAGAGAAAGCATCTGTTGTTTGTACCCAATGCTTAATATGTTCATAGCCCTCAATTTGAATGCCTTGTTCAACAAGTTCACTTAACATACGTTCTAACCCTTTAAAGCGATTAATGCCTCTAGTGATTTCATATAAGTTTATATCATTCCAGCGCTTTAATAGCTTGGACTCTATATTTTGTAATTGCCATTCTTCAACAATAGCTGGACCAAACGCACGCTCATGCTTTATAGTCATCGAATCGATGACACACCCGTCAGAATCAACACAAATTAATTTTTTAAATCTAGGTTTATAAAGTGATAAAGAATCAATCATTTAATCTGTTCCTCTCAAGTTAAATTACAATCTTAATGATTATTTAATTAAAAATATGTGTGCTTTATCATAACCATCGCTTTACTTAGGATTGTATTTTAAGCAAAGTTTACGAATATAATAAAGCGCTTTCTTTATACTATTAAAGTTAGCATTCATAATAGAAAAAAACTAGCACATTTCGTGTAACTTTGTGAGTTTAATCACAAAGTTAATGTTTTATGTCATTTTATTACTAAAATAGTTATTTTATTAATAAAACTATTATCTATTTGATTGAAGTACGTAATCAGAGGTGCGTACGTTCCTTCTTTGGTGTATAACATCTCTGGCATTCGTTTTGTGAATAAAACACCAATATGCTACATAGAAACTAGTGTTTGAGCAAATCCGTCAACGGAATAAAATGTAGCATCGTATTAAAGGTTCGTTTAGTATTCATTGACGAAAATGAGATAAAAATTACAATGAAATAAAATGACGTAGAAAGGACAGGCGCTAATGGATAAATTGCTTACTTTGGAACAATTACATCGTAATTACTTGATAGGAGTAGTGAAAGGATGTACTTGTGAAGATGCTATATTGAAAAGTGAAAAAATGATTGAGAGTGGTATCAAAAATATTGAAATAACATTTAACACGCCTTATGGAGAATTAGCCATAAAAACGTTAACGCAAAAATTTGATAAATCAATTATTGTTGGTGCAGGTGCGATTCAAAATGCTGTAACAGCACGTGTAGCGATTATAAATGGTGCCCGCTATATAGCAACTCCACATTTAGATGTCCAAATAGCGCATATTTGTAATGTATACCAAATACCTTACTTGCCAAGATGCGGTTCGAAAGATGAAATCATACAAGCGATGCAATATGAAGTAGAAGTGATTAAACTGTATCCTGCAAATATATTAGGAGTGAATTTTATGGAAAACATCTATGGAACCATTCCAAATATAAATATAATACCTTATGGTGGCGTGTCATTAGAAAATATAGATCAATGGTATAAAAACGGTGCATTTGCTATTGGGATTGGTAATGCATTAACTAAAGGGGCTCAAAAAAACCAGTTAGATACGATTATTAATCAAACACATGCGTTTGTAGAAAAGCTAAATTCAATGCGTTTGCACTAAAGTGATTAGCTGAAATATTACAGAACTACTTACTATAAACGATTAAGCAAAATATTGAAGAGACAAACAGCTTAAACGTAAAGTTCTCACTGGCCTATGCGGAATATTTAGAAAAGCATTCATTTTTAAAATTAAACAATTTGTCAATCTAAAAATATGTGAAATATATTAAAAAAGGCTAAAAGTGAGTATTTTGTGAAATTAATCACAAAATACTTTAAAATTCTATTACTTTCGATTATGATAAGAGTGTAGAAGATAACAATGCCTAGCGAAAGAAAAAATACGGAGTGATTATTAAATGAGAAAAGTAATTGAAGAAGTCATTTTTTCAAATGAAAGTAGTTATGACATATACACACATACTGGTGTGAATCAAGGCATTATTAATGACATTAAAGATGGATACAGAAGTATTGATTATATAGCTTATATTGACGCAGAAAAACTATACAACTATGGATTAGAAAAAAGCTACTAGTAAGTAATTAATACACTGTATTCATCTAGTAGCATCGAAGTTTGTGCACACATATTTCATCGTGTGTTGTGCATAAAACTTCATGTATATTATTCTCCCTAGTATCACCTTTCATGATTTATTTAGAGCCCTTACAAAGTGGAAAAGCCTATGTTACTGTTCGTCCAGTAATGTGGGCTTTTCTCATCATTATTAAACATATGATTTAAAGTTTTGTTTGATTTCATTATAGTTATAAACAGAGTTATACATGCGCATGCGAATGTGATCTTGTGAAGCATATGAGATACGTAATTGCTTACTTTGGCTCACAAATCTACGAAATTCACGCTCATATCGTTGGCGCTGGTTAAGTGATAGTCCGAGCCATTCTGCTTCATTAAACAATTGTTCAAAACGAAAATCGAAACTTGTGCTATCTATATTATTTCTTAAATTTTTAATTCTTTCATGAAAGTCCATAAGTCATCCTCCTAAATTATAAAAGGTAAGTTAGTTATGTATTATATACCCACTCTATAATTATTTATTGTTTATGACAAGTATGCAAATTCATGAGCTGACTCATTGTTTCAAGATGGAGGGCACATGGTATAATCTGTGTGGATAGGGTATAAAAATATGAAATACGTTTGATGAAAGGAAGATTTGATGGTTAAATTAGAGCACAAAGTTGCAATCGTTACTGGTGCTAGTAGTGGCATTGGTGCTAGCATAGCAGAGGAGCTATCTAGTCATGGTGTACAATTATTATTAGCTGGTCGTGATGAAACACGACTTAAAGATGTTGTAAATCGTATTCGTTCAAATGAATATCAAGCGAAGATTGAATTTTTAACAGCGGATGTGACACAACAACAAGAAGTTGAACGTTTAGTAGCATATGCAAAAGAGCATTTCGGTCGCTTGGATATACTCGTAAATAGTGCCGGCCAAATGATTTCTTCTGCTGTTACTGATGGAGATGTAAAGGCTTGGGAATCAATGATTGATACAAACGTAAAAGGGACACTGTATGGCATTAATGCTGTCATACCAACATTTTTAGATCAATCTAGTGGCCATATTATTAACATTGCTTCTATCTCAGGTTTTGAAGTGACGAAAATGAGTACTATATACAGTGCAACGAAAGCTGCGGTGCACACGATTACGCAAGGATTAGAAAAAGAGTTGGCTAAAACTGGCGTTCGAGTGACAAGCGTTTCACCGGGTATGGTAGATACGCCTTTAAGTGGTCAGAAAGATTGGGGAGAGCGCAAAAAGCTAGAACCCAAAGATATTGCTGAAGCGGTAGTTTATGCGTTACAACAACCTTCACATGTAAATGTAAATGAAATTACGGTCAGACCAGTCTGATACGTCCTTCTTATATTTAGTTTAAAATAAAGTTAATGGTAAAGTGAAAATATACTTTGAAAGTAGGCAAAACATGGAGTTTAGATATCTTAAGAAAGGTGATGTAGAAGCGTATCGTTTATTGCGCTTACAGTCTCTACAAACTGATCCTACAGGTTTTGCTTCAACTTATCAACGCGAGATTCATTTGCCTATTGAACGTTTTGAAGATAGGATAGGGATGAATGAAAGACATTTTACAATGGGTGTATTTGATGGTGAAAAATTGATTGGCTATGCAACTTTTTATCGAGAAACTTTAGAGAAAATTAAACACAGAGGTAATTTAGTCGGTGTATATTGCGACCCACAATATAGAAGACGAGGCTTTACACAACAATTAATTCAAAAAATGATAGATATTGTCAGTGAACAAGGTGTAGTTAAAACTATAGGTTTATCGGTACTTGCGGAAAATCTAAGTGCTATTAAATTATATGAAAAATTAGGATTTCAAAGATATGGCACAGAACCTAAGGCACTTTATGATGGCAAACGGTATTATGATGAAGATCTGATGGTGTTATTTTTATAAAAATAAAATGAATCAAACAATTTAGGCTGAAACAGCGATTAGCTGTTTCAGCCTAAATTTTGTTATGTGGCTATAGATTGGTGGAAATATCTTAATATAGAAAATTATTGAATAATCAGTGAGTGCAATTTACCAATCTTTTATATCTGATCTTTCGCCTTTAAAGTTATTAGAAACTTGATGACGTTTTGCCAAAATTGCCTCTATATCTTCAAATTTGATATTCAACGCATGCAAGAGCACAAAGAGATGATACATTAAATCAGCAGTTTCATTTGTTACCTCGTCGCGGTTCGATTTCATAGCACCGATTACAACTTCAAATGCTTCTTCACCAAATTTTTTCGATATTTTTTCTAAACCTTCATTCAATAAATATTGTGTGTATGAATTTTCTTTATTTGACTTAGCACTTGAAGTTACTGTGTCTTCGAGCTGTTGAACATAGAAGGGAACAGTGGTGTTGAAACAGCTCTGGCTTCCAGTATGACAAGTTGGACCATTAGGGATTACATCTATCAATAAGGTGTCTTGATCACAGTCTAGGTGTATGTTTTGAACGGCTTGGGTATGACCAGATGTTTCACCTTTTGTCCATAAGCGGTCTTTAGAACGTGAATAAAAACAAACCATGCCATCAGCTATTGTTTTGTTGTAAGCATCTTCATTCATATAGCCAAGCATAAGCACTTGCTTTGTCTGAACATCTTGCAATATTGCGGGGATAAGCCCTTTACTAAAATCAGGTTGTTGTGTCATCTTATTGGAATACCTCCTTGAGCCATCGTTTGTTTGATTTCATTTACTGTGGTTTCTTTGTCATGAAGTATGCTAGCAGCAAGTCCTGCCGAAACATTCGTTTGTTTGAATAAATCTACAAAATGATCAGGATTGCCGCCGCCACCAGAAGCAATAATAGGGATGTGCACAAGTTGTTCAATCTCATGTAAATGGTTGACGTCAAAGCCTTCTTTCATGCCATCGTGTGTCATGCTCGTTATTAATAGTTCGCCTGCACCTAAAGATTCTACTTCTTGAACCCAATCATAGACACGCTTATTTGTACGTTTTTTTCCCCCATGAGTATAGCAAAAATAATCGTTTAATTCTGTATCATAGTTACTATCTATAGCAATACAAATACATTGGCTTCCAAATTTTTCACTGGCTTCTTGGATAAATGAAGGGTTCTTTAGAGCACTAGAGTTTAGAGACACTTTATCAGCACCATGATTTAGCAACTGCGATATATCATCGATTGTGGAGATACCGCCACCTACAGTAAGTGGAATAAACAATTTTTCAGCAGTTTCCTCAATGACATCTAACATAAGCCCATGGCCAGCTTCAGTGCGGGATATATCTAAAAAGACTAATTCATCTGCGCCTTGTTCATTGTAATAAAGTGCATAATCCACAGGGTTTCCAAGGTCACGTAGTCCTTTAAATTGTATTCCTTTGACAACGCGCCCATCTTTCACATCTAAACAGGGGATAATTCTTTTTTTTATCATGATAATCCCTCCCAAAATGCAGGATTGTGTGCTGCTTTACCAACAATTGCTGCATAAACACCAGATTTTTCTAATTGTTCTAAGTCTTGTTGATGACGAATGCCACCAGAAGCAATGACAGGTTTTTGTGTTGCTTCGACAAGTTGCGTTGTTATTTCAAAGTTTGGACCAGATAAGTGTCCATCTTTCGAAATATCCGTATAGATAATGCCACCCAAAGGTAGTGATTCAATTTGCTGAACGAAATCAAATAAATCTAAATGTGCATCTTGTTCCCAGCCATTTATTTTTATCTCACGCTGATAAGCATCAACCGATAGATATAATTTGTACGGAAATTGATGAGACATTTTGGCCAACCATTCAATATCTTGAATACCTTTAGTCCCAATAATACAATAATCTATGCCATCAGCAAAATATGCATTAATTGTTTCAAGACTACGTATGCCACCACCGACTTCCATCGGTTTGTTGGTCAGGCTTCTCAGTTGCTTGATATAGTCCTTTTCAATAGATGTTTGCTGCTTTGCACCGATTAAATCGACAATATGAATACGTTCTACACATTTAAACTTGTTATAATAAACGACACTATCTTCAGCGCTGCGAGTCATTTTTTCTTCTGAGTCATATTTTCCTTCCGTCAGTCTCACACTCGTTGCATTAATTAAATCAATGGCTGGCCAAATATTAATCATTTAAGAAACCACCTTTCAGAGCTTGATTAAGTATTGCTAAACCATCTTCACCACTTTTTTCTGGATGGAATTGAATGCCTATAAGATTTTTATATTGGACAATTGCAGGAATCAATGTGCCATAATCTGCATACGCAACAACATGTTCTGACATTTCAGCTTGATATGAATGTACAAAATATACATCCTGTGTTAATTCTGTAAGGTTGCTGATTAAATTGTTCCAACCTAAATGGGGCACCGGATAAGATGTTTGGATAGGTATGATATTTCCTGGGAAAAGTTGTAAGCCATCTACATCACCTTCTGCGCTGTGTTCGTATAGCAACTGCATACCTAGGCAAATGCCTATGATTGGTTTATTTGTTATCGTTTTTAAAATGGATTTTAATCCCCGTTTTTCAATCGCTTGCATAGCATCTTTAAAATGACCTACACCAGGTAATATGATGACATCTGCTGCTTTAATATCGTTGGGACTATCCGTTAAAATCGCATTAAAACCTAAACGATTAATCGCACGTTGTATGTTTTTAATGTTCCCTAAACCATAGTCAATCACTGCAATCATTCAATCACGCCCTTAGATGAAGGGGTGATATTCGTGTCATTCGATGCTAGTGCATCTTTAAGCGCTCGAGCAAAAGATTTAAATATACTTTCGATCTCATGATGTGTGTTTCCACCGCGAATTAAGTCAATATGTGTTGTTAGGCGAGAATTGATAACAAGTGCTCTGAAAAATTCCTCTACGAGTTCTGTATCAAACGTACCTACTTTTTCTTTACTGAATTGTGCATTAAATGATAAATAAGGTCGGCCACTAATATCAACGACTGTACGTGCAAGTGTTTCATCCATAGGTATGTAACTAAACCCATAACGCTGAAAGTATTTGCGTTCCTTCACTAAGGATAATAGTAGCTGACCGAGAACAATACCAATATCTTCGGTTACATGATGATCATCTACTTGAACATCTCCATTTGCTTCTATAGATAAGGATAATTGGCTGTGAAAAGTAAAGAGCGTCAACATATGATCCAAAAATCCAACGCCTGTATTGATATTACTTTCACGATGATCATCAGCTAGAGAAATAGTTAATTGTGTTTCAGCTGTATTGCGTGTTTTATTTACTATCATATTGTGACCTCCAATTTTTAATAAGTACAAATAATTGATCTAATTGTTCATCTGTAGCAATAGAGTATCGGACATAGTCAGACATTTCTGGTTCGTCATATAATCTTGGAAGGAAACCATTGGACTTAATATAAGCGCCTAAACTTTGTGCAGCTTCTCCCTTTGTTAACACGAAATTTGTAGCAGAAGGGAAGACTACCATGACATCTGAGACAAGTTCATGAAACATATTTTTAAGTTTGTGAGCAAGCTGTCGTTGTTGCTTTACAAACGCGCGAGTCATTGCTTGATTTTCAAACATATAAATCGCAATATGAAGCGTAATTGTATTCAGAGGATACAGGTGCTCGATGCTTTGGATGAGTTTGATGGTATCTTTAGTGCCAATTAATACACCTAATCTTAGGCCAGCAATGCCAAATGCTTTTGAGAGCGTGCGCATTTGAATAATATGCGGTTGCATCTTAATATCATAAGCTTCACCAAAATCTAAATAAGCTTCATCTATGATAAAGTAGCCACCAAGCGTCTGCATCTTATCCGCGATAGCCATTAAAAATGTCGTACTATATTGTATGCCTGATGGATTATGTGGATTGCTCATAATAAAGAATGCAGGTTGTACTTCATCAATGCGTTTTAAAATCGTCTCTAAATCAAATGTTAAATCTGAATTTGCTGGTACAAATTTAATAGGGCGAGCGACTTGATTGGCATATGCTTGATACATAAAAAAGTCAGGGTCTAGCGTTAAAGCTGGGCCTTCTGGCATGATTAACATTAACTTTTGAATAAGTTCATCAGAACCATTACCTGCAATGACTTGGTCAGGTGAAATATTATGAAAAGCTGCATAAGCTTGTTTGAAGCGTTCATATTCATCATCAGGATAAAGATTGAATGCTGCTTTTTGAATAATTGTAGCGAGTTGTTCATTAGATAATGGTTTAAGTGGACTTTCATTTTTATTAATTCTAATCATTGTGTGGCTCCTTTGTTGTTCGAATTTCTATTGATTTTTCATGATTATACAAACGCTCGATATGTGCTAACTTACGTGCGGATTGTTCAATATTATTAAATGTTTGTTGAGATAAATCGATAACAGAATGTCTCGTTAAGAAATCATTCACTGATAGACCATTGGTGAAACGTGCAGTCTGATTTGTAGGTAAAACATGGCTTGGTCCAGCAACATAATCCCCGATAACTTCTGGAGAATAATGACCCAAGAAGAGCGCGCCTACATATTTCACATGGTTGACATAGTCTTGGGGACATTGTGTTTGTATAGATGCATGTTCCGGTGCAATTTGATTCATCAAATCACAAGCTTCTGTAAAGTTTTCTACTGAAATTAAGAAATGGTTATGTTTCAAACTGGCATCAACAATAGGTTGTCGTTTGATTTGTGTCATTGTGTGTTGGATGTTATTTTCTAATTGTTGTAACAAGTCTTTATCCTCACTGATGACAAATGTTCTAGCGAGTTCATCGTGTTCTGCTTGTGCAAATACATCATACGTAATTGCCTCTATGTCAGCTGTTTGGTCAATAATTAGCGCAATTTCACTCGGACCAGCAATTTGATCAATGCCAACTTGACCAAATAAATATTTTTTAGCATATGCAACATATTGGTTGCCAGGACCAACAATTTTATCCACTTTAGGAATTGTCTCAGTACCATACGCAAGTGCAGCGATACTTTGTGCACCACCAACTTGGTAAACCTGATCAACACCAGCAATATAACAAGCAGCAAGTACAATATCAGGTAGACCTTCAGGTTGAGGTGGCGTAACGGCCACTATATTTTTAACGCCTGCAACTTTGGCAAGTGTTACAGTCATTAACACAGTAGAGGGATAACTAGCTTTTCCACCAGGGACGTAGACACCTACACGCTCTAACGCATGATATAATTCGTAACATTCTGAATGAACTTGTTTATGATCTTGTTTAATAGAAGTTTGATATGCTTTAATCCTGTCATGACTTTGTTCGAGGGCTTCCCGTGTAGATGAGTCAATGCGTTGATAAGCAGTAAATAAGTCTTCTTTAGGTACTTCTAATTGTGATGTTTCTACTTTATCTAATTGTAAATTATATTCTTTTAAAGCAGCATCACCTCGAAATTTCACCTGATCACAAATTTCTTTTACGATTGGATATAAATCTTCATTTAGTGCAGATTGATTCAGGTAGTTATTTAAAAATGTTTCTTTATTTGTAATCAATGAGAGACACCTCCAAAGTTTTAATTAAATCTTCAATTTCAGTTGATTTTTTAAAATATGAGGCTTTATTTGTAATGAGCTTTGCATTGATGTTTTTAATTTGCTCTTTTTCAATTAAGCCATTTGACTTTAAGGTAGTCCCTGTTTGAACGATATCAACAATGCCATCTACCATATCAACCAAACAAGCCAATTCTACTGAACCAGATAGTTTTACAAGCTCAACATCCAAACCTTGTGCTTCAAAATATTGACGTGCTGTTTGTGTATATGAGGTAGCTACTTTTTTAAATTGATAGGCCTCTGGTTTAGCAGCAAGTGAAAAGTGACATTCGCCAAATGGTAAATCTAGTAAGTTGTTAATAAAATAATTGCCTTCTTCTAAAATATCACTACCGACGATTCCAATATCTGCAACGCCTTGTTCAACATATATTGGTACGTCACTACCTTTGACTAAAATAAATTGTATTTCATTAACTGTTATAAGTAATTGACGTTCTCTATGTTCAAGCGCATATGCTATTTCAATTTCTTTTATTTCATTTAGATAATTAATAAAACTTTTAAGTAATCTACCTTTTGCTAATGCGACAGTAAGCATGGTTTTCACTCCTTTTTTATAGTATAAATCCGAGTCCAAAGCCTTCTAATTTCCCTTTGTAAAATCCACCAGTTAGACGCTGAGTTTTATTGTTTTTTAAATGGCATTTCATGAATGATCCTTTGTAATAAGAACGTGGTGGTCTAGGGGTTATATCAAGGTGAATTTCAGTAATATTTTGTGATTTAAACCATTGCTCCCACCGATGTAATGACTGGATAGTACGATGATCATGCGGAAATAAATGGGTTAATAAATCAAGTTGTTCCGTAGTTTTAGTTGTGAGTAACTGTACCACAGGATGTGCAAGTCCTAACTGTGCAGTTAACTCTGAAATATTACGTTCTTGTATAAGGTTTAATATAGTTTGATTTTGTTCGTTAGCAGCTAATAATAAATCTATTAATTGATAATGCCCTAAAATGACAAAGTCGATATCATCATTCAACGTATACTTAATAAAGTTATAAAACGTTTTAAAATCGTTTTGCATATCTGTAATTGTTGGGTTGTAATGTTCGATACCTAACTGAGTGTAGACTTCGTTATTTCTGACGATGGGACCAGTATATGCTAAACGTTGCTGTTCAGGTTGATAGTTACTGTAGTAACGTAATAATTGATCTGTGAAATCATTACGCAAAGCAAAAATATGATGGTCATGTTGCCAAAAACTACGTTCCGTCATTTGTTGTAAATCATCAGGTGTAAGTGATTGCCAAGATAATGATTCTATAAAACTAAAATCAACAAGTTTAAAATCTGCTTGTTGAAAATGTTTTAAAAAAGCTAGTTCTTGTTCTTTATTATTAATAAGTGCTTTCGTATCCATAATATAATGACCATCCTTTATTAAATACTTTGTTTCTCTACCGAACTAAAGTAAATTGATAAAACATACTTTAACACAGTTGATTTTAGAATTCAATAAATATTCAGAAAATAATCTTTGCAAAGTGATTAAAATGGCTTTTATATCATATTTATGTGTATAAAAATAAAACCTAAAATTTTGCTTTAGGTTTTAGATTGAAAATAGTATTAGATGATACCACTTTAAGTCCATTGTATTGATAAAAAATAGCATTACATTCATGTTTAACGTCATCAATTTATATAGCAGATTATATATGATTTGATTTAGAGAAGACGTCGAACAACGCATAAAGTAGGGTGAAACTTTAAATATGAATGATTTAAATATTATCATTCGAGTGCCTGGTCAGATGTGATTCTAAATCGCTTAAGTTTATGATTGTTTGCCTTGAGCCACATACTTTAACATTTCTTCCTTAGGTACCATATTGCCACCAGTTGCCCATACGATATGATTTGCATCGGATAAATTAAAATGGTTTTTATCAGCATGTTCCAACACTGCTTTTAAACCTGCGAAACCAGATGCTGCAGAAGGTTCGACAAAGATACGTTCTTTTTGGCTTAGCTGATATAAATATTGGTACATTTGTTGATCTTCTACAGTAAAAGCACCATATAATAATGAATTCATTATATGACCAACGAGTTTTGAAGGTCTAGCAACAGCAAGACCATCTGCATCAGTACGGCCGTCTAATCCAATATCTGTTACAGCTATTTGGTCATGAAGTTGTGTCATCATACCTAATGTCATGCATGGCGCATGTGTAGGTTCAGCGAATAGACAATACACATGGTCACCAAATACTTGATTTAATCCAAAGGCAACACCACCTGGGCCTCCTCCAACACCACAAGGCAGATATACAAAAAGAGGATGTTGAGCGTCTACTTGTATGCCTTCATTATTAAGTTGTGTTTTTAACCGTAATGCAGCAACAGTATAACCTAAGAATAGATCAGCAGAACCCTCGTCATCTACGAAATGACAAGTAGGATCATTTTCTGCAGCTTTTCGTCCTTCAGCAACTGCGTATTGATAATCGGATTGGTGTTCAACAACTTCAACACCACGTGAACGAAGTAAGTCTTTCTTCCACTGACGCGCGTCACTAGACATATGTACGATGACTTGAAAGCCTAATTGTGCGCTCATAATGCCAATACTTAAACCCAGGTTACCAGTTGAACCGACAGCAACGGTATATTTACGAAAGCACGCTTTATATTTTGGTTCAGATAAAACTTTATGATTATCCGTATATTTTAAACCACATTCTTTTATAGCGATAGATTCAGCTAGTTTTAGAACTTCATATATACCACCTCTTGCTTTGATAGAACCTGAAATAGCAAGATGACTATCACATTTAAGCCATAATTTACCACTTTGTTCAAGTTGTTCAGAGTCAACTAATGATTGTTGCATAAAAGGAATTGCTTTTAGTGGTGATTCAATGAGGCCATGGTCTTTTTCAGTTTCAGGAAAAACATTACGTATATAGCTGCTAAAACGTTCTAGTCTTGTTGCAGCGTCTTCTATATCATCTAATGAAAATGGTAAAGTTTCATCATTACGGAAATTTGGATTTTTCCAAAATATCGGCCTATACTGTTGCATGTCATTGAGTAGGGGAAAGCTACTTTTTAATGTTTCAACATTTATCATAAATGACCACCTCATAAATTAGATTGTATTTAGTCATCATTATAGCAAAATTTGATACTTAAGATGTTATATACCTTATATACAAAAATAATATAGGATTAGAATGGTATGGGTCTATTATATTTAAAAATGGTTACGTCGTTTGAAAACGGCAAAGATGACTAGGATTTAAGGATTACCTGAGCTGTAGCTCATGCATAAAGTCCCACTAACTCAATAAATTGAGAAGTGGGACTTTATCAACGTTTAAACGTATCTTTAAGTTTAGAAAACCATCTATTTTTATGTTGTATTGGTACTTGTTGTGGAATGGTAGAAGCCTCTTTTAATTTTTGGCCAAATGTTATCGCTTCTTTCATTAAATAAGCCTGTGAATTTAATGGTGATAAATTATTATGAATGTAATGGTAATAACCTTGTTGGTCCTGATAACGACCCTTTTGATTATCTGATAATTGTAAATTCATATAATCTAATAAACGTTTAGCAATGTTTTTATCATCGACAGGGAATAAGATCTCGACACGTTTAATCATATTACGTGTCATCGCATCAGCTGAAGAGAGATAGATTTTTTCATCACCATTATTATGGAAATAATAGATACGAGAATGTTCAAGGAAACGGCCAACGATACTTACTACTTCAATATTATCACTGACATCTGGTATACCTGGTTTTAAGCAACAAATACCACGGATAATTAATTTTACTTTTACACCGGCACGAGAAGCTTCAAATAATTTAAGAATAATATCTTTATCTGTTAATGAATTCATCTTCATCATTATTTTTCCATTTCCGTTTTCACGATGTGATATGATTTCTTTATCTATTCGAGCTAAGAATACATCACGTATGTCGTATGGGGCTACAATGAGTTTATTATATTTAGGTTTCAGTGTATATCCACTTAGATAGTTAAAGAAGTTAATAGCGTCTTCTGCTATTTCTTGATTTGTTGTGATAATCCCCATATCTGTGTATAATTTTGCTGTTTTATCGTTATAGTTTCCAGTGCCTAAGTGTACAAACGACGTAAGCTGATGATTGTTTCGTTTGACCACAAGTGAAATTTTACTATGTGTCTTCAGATATGTCATACCATAAATAACATGACAGCCTGCATCTTCTAACATTCTTGCCCAGTGAACATTATTTTCCTCATCAAAACGGGCCTTTAATTCAACAAGAACAGTCACTTGCTTGCCATTTTCTGCAGCAGTTTTCAAACTATTAATTATAGGTGAATCTTTACTTACGCGATATAATGTTTGTTTAATAGCAATCGTGTTCGGATCATTTGCGGCGTCACGAATGAAATCTACAATTGGTTCAAATGATTCATAGGGATGATGGAAGAAAATATCACGTTTTAATGATAGCTTGAAAATGTCTTCATTACCCAAGGATTGAGGTGGCTGTGGTAGATACTTATTATATGTTAAATGTTTTAAACTGTTAGATAAATGGTCTACAAGATCGAATAGCAGTGTTAAATCTAATGGACCATCTACAAAATAAACATCATTATCGTGAACTTCCAACTGATTGATAATCCAAACGACATCTTCATAGGTTGCGTGTCTTCCGTCTATCTCTAAACGTACTGCTGTTCCTCGTTTACGTTCTTTTAAAAAGCGTTCTATTTCAATTAACAAATCTTCGGCACCATCTTCATGGATGGTTAAATCGGCATTACGAGTGATTCTAAAGGTGAAGGTATTTAACACTTCATAGCCAGTGAACAATTCATTAATGTAATATGTGATAATATCTTCCAACATTACAATATATTGAGTTTGACCTTGATTTAATGTATAAAATCTTGGAATTAATGATGGTATTTGTACAATAGCTGAATTAATTGAATCATCTGTATCAATATCTACAAATATATTCAAACTCTTATTGTTTAATTTTGGGAAAGGATGATAAGCATCGATACCTAATGGTGTTAATGTAGGTAGGATGCCCGTTTTAAATTCACGCTCTAACTGTGGTAATAAAGACTCTGGTAAAGATTCAGGTTTTGTCACTTCCACACGATGTTGTTTTAACAGCTCTACTAATTCGTTATAACGTGCATATTGTAAATCTACATACTTTTTATTTTTTATTTTAATTTGCTCAAGTTGTTCTTTCGGTGTGAGTTGCGCTTTGTTTTCAGGTTTATCATAGCCCATTTTAACTTGATCTTGCAGGCCAGCTACGCGCACCATAAAGAATTCATCCAAGTTAGAACTAAATATAGAAATAAATTTTAACTGTTCCAATAAAGGATTATTTTTATCTTCGGCTTCTTGTAATACACGATAGTTAAAATCTAACCAACTGAGCTCTCTATTATTATAATATTGTGGTAAATTTAAATCTCTCTCTCCCAATTTCTTTTGCATAATTCTAATTCCACCTTATTGTAGTCTTGTTAACATATTTTGCTACGTACAATTTATCATATGAATTTTAAGATTTTGTAAAGATGATAGAAAGATTCTCTTTTAAAATTTTCTCGATATGCTTTTTCTGTCTATGAGATTGATATTCTTCAGCAATCGGTTCACCAATGTAACGGACATATAAAGTATATGCGCCATCTTCTTCTTGTAATTCAACACTTTCTACTGGGCTGGTATGTGATATATTTAGCGCATTTACAAATTTGATGATACCGCCTAAAAATTGAACATGGTCCAATTCTTTGCCACGTAACCATTCGGTTTCTTGGCTATAAAATTTTAAAAGTGATTTATTTTTAAAACTTGCTAACATTGCGAGTTTGACGCGATCTTCATGTGGAAAACCATCAATCATTGAATTAGCTATAATGTAATACGTATGTGGTGAACTAGAATCAGCGTCAATAAATCTTCCTAAATAATATAAATATGCGCCTTCCGCAAAAAGTTCTTGTTCTTTTTTAGTAACTTGAATCTTATCTAAATCAATCAGTTGTGACAACAATGATTGAGCCAATTTAACACGTTGTTTTGCACTAGATTCTTCGATGCTATATTCATTTGCCAAATGATATAATGCATCTTTTCTTATATTTTCTTTTTTAAATTCTTGGGGATGACGTTCAGATATCAGCTTCATTATATAGCCTTCACGTAACCCTTTACGTGAGAAAGTGAAGTGGGTTGCATTGATTTGTTCAAATAAAGATTTGAATACAGATACTGCTGGAAGTATGATGTCTATACGATCTCTACTTAATCCATCAATATCTTTTAAGTCATCGCGTGAACTTTTTTTAATGATTTTATATACCTCATCCATATCTTCCTCAGACATCGAATAGTTATGAACACCGCCAATAGGATAGGAATGTTCTGACTGGTGAATGCGTGCAACGTTACGCGCTGATCCACCAATGCCGACTAAAGCGATTTCTTGGTCTTGCAACCATGGCAGTTGTTCGAATTGTTTAGATAAAAATTTTTCCATTGCCTTAATTGCAGATTTATCATTATGATCTTTATCTTCAAAGAACTTTCGCTTTAAAGTTACAACACCGAATGGAAAACTATGAGCCTCGATGATGGTCTTATCTTTGAATAAAGTAACTTCTGTAGAACCACCACCGATATCGATAGAAACACCATTTTCTACATCGGTAGTGTGGGTGATTGCATAAAAACCATAAAAAGCTTCTTCCTGTTCAGGAATAATTTTGATATTGATATTAAGTTCACTTTTAATATGGCTGATAATTTCTTTTTGATTCGTAGATTGTCTAATAGCAGCTGTCGCAACAGGATGTAATTCGTTGACTTCAAATTTATTAGCGACACTTTTAAAGCTGTGTAACGTTGTCGTCAACACCTCGATACCATCCTGGTTCATCGTTAAATCATCTGTTAAATATTGACTTAAGCGTGCTGGTGTTTTGATATTTAAAATTTCATTTAATCCTGTTTTAGCATCGAACTCAAAAATAACTAATCTAATTGTATTTGATCCGTTGTCTATTAATCCGATTCGTTCCATAATCTCCTCCTGTACATATGAGGTAAATAGTTATTATAAAGTTTATTTACCCACTTTCATCTTTAATATTACAATAAATAGCATGATTTGTGATATTTCAATTAAATATTGTTCAATCAATGACTGTGTTGTTTATATAGGTTAAAACTTAATCATGTTTATGTCATATTATTTGACGTTTAAAGGTCCTCCTGGGCCTAATGGCCAGCCTAGCAGGTACCATATAATCATGAATATTGGCCATACGATACTCAGAATAATCGTATAAGGCATTAAACTAGATAATAACGAGCCTAACTTCATATTTTTATCATATTTTTGAGCATAAGATAAAAGTAGTGGCAAATAGGGCATCATTGGTGTAATAGGGTTACTAATTGAATCACCGATTCTATACAACATTTGTGTGAATGCAGGATGAAAGCCAACAATCACCAACATTGGAATAAATATAGGAGCAAGTATTCCCCACTTTGCAGATGCACTACCGACTAATAAATTAATAAGCGCGCCTAAAAAAATCACACCTAAAATAAGGACGATTCCGTTTTGACCTTGAAGTACCTCAGCACCTTTTACTGCTACGATCATACCTAAATTACTCCATTCTAAAAATGCCAGTAATTGTGCTGCAAAAAAGACGATAACGATAAAAGATCCCATGGAAGCCATTGAATCAGAGAGCATTTTACCTAAATCTTTCGAACTGTTAAATTCTTTCATTATTATGCCATATACCAAACCAGGCACTAAAAAAATAAGCAAAATAATCAGCCCAACGCCATTGATAATAGGGGAGTCATTCAATAAACTACCAGTTTTAGCATTTCTTAAGAAACTATTTTGTGGTATTGCCATAAGGATAAGTAAAATAAGCGTTGTGATAAAACTTATATTTGCCCAAAACACAGCCTTACTCTCTTTAGACGTTAGACCGTGATTGTCATCATCAATTTTAATATTAGACTGCGTATCATCATATGATCCTAAACGTGGGATGACAAAGCGCATTGTCACCCAATAAACTGCTGGTAATAAAACAGCAACACTAGCTGCAATAAAGTACCAATTCATAGCTACATTAACTGTGATTTTATCAGAAACGATTTTTGTTGCTGGTTCTGTAAAAGCATAAAGCAATGCATCTGACATTCCTATCATGACGTTCGCAGAAAATCCACCAAGTGCTGATGCGTAAGCCATCGCTAACCCAGCAATAGGGTGATATCCTAATTTAATGAAGACCATAGCAGTTAATGGTGGCAAAACAATTGGTGCTGCATCACCAGCAGCATTACCAATAATACCTATGAGTATAATTACTGGTACAATAATTTGTTTCGGTGCTTTATGAACAATTTGTACCATTAATTTATCAAAATAACCTGTTCTTTCAGCTATGCCAACCCCAAGCATCACTGACAATACTAAACCAAGCGCAGGAAACTCAGAGAAGTTTTTGATCGCATCATTTAATATCATAGAAATACCATCTTTGCTTAAAATATTTTTGATAGCAATGGTATTTCCTGTACCAGGATGTTTTACAGTGACGTGAAAAAGTGAAACAATCCACGTAATGATTGCAAGTCCAAGACACATTAGAAAAAACAATATACTTGGATCAGGTAATTTATTTCCAATTTTTTCTACAATGTTCAAGAATTTATTTATCATTGTCGGTTTTTCTCTAATATTCGACGCCATTTTTATTACCTCCCCAATAAGTTATCGAAATTATAACAAACTCATTTTGAAATGAGTATGATAAATTTTGAATTTCTATAGAAAAGCATCTATGAAAGCTTTATATAAAGGTTTTAAAAGTGGTTGAAAAAGGAAATGCATTACAGAGTAATTAAATTAAAAAGAAGAGAAATAAAAGGAGATATGTTATAGATGAAAAGATTAGAAAATAAGATTGCTGTAATAACAGGCGCAAGTACTGGCATTGGATCTGCTTCTGCCCATATATTGGCTGAAGAAGGGGCACATGTTTTAGCTATTGATATTTCCGATTCTGTACATGATACTGTAAAAGCAATCAATCAGACAGGTAATAAAGCATCAGGATATATTGTTGATGTATCAGATGCACATGCAGTCGAAAGGCTGGCACAATCTATTCAAGAAGATTATGAACACATTGATATTTTGTTTAATAATGCTGGTATTGATAATGGTGCTGGACGTATTCATGAATTTCCAATTGATGTGTTTGATAGAATTATGAATGTTGATTTAAGAGGGACATTTCTAATGACTAAATTCTTTTTACCATTAATGATGTCAAACGGTGGCTCCGTCATTAATATGGCGTCATTTTCTGGAAATGCTGCAGATTTAAATCGTTCGGCATATAACGCTGCAAAAGCAGGTATCATCAATTTCACTCGATCAACAGCGATAGAATATGGACGTGAACATATAAGAGCGAATGCAGTCGCACCAGGTACGATAGAAACACCACTTGTAGATAAATTGACGGGTACCAAAGAAGATGAACAAGGGCAAATATTTAGAGAAAATCAGAAGTGGGTTACACCTTTAGGACGCTTGGGAACACCTGATGAAGTAGGTAAACTCATTGCTTTCTTGGCTTCTGATGACAGTTCGTTTATAACAGGTGAAACCATTACAATTGATGGTGGTGTGACGGCATACACTTGGCCGGGAGAAATGTTAAGTGATGCGCGTTGGAAAAACTCTACGGAATAATTCATATTAAGAATGATATAATTTGAAATTAATTGTTATTAAATATCATAAAAAAGCCGTAAACAAAGTGATGTTACTCATGTTTACGGCTTTAATTTTTATATATTTGAGTTGTTTACCAAATGATGTTATCTACTGCATCGTCGTTTAAAGATTTAACGATTTCAGTTACTAAGGCTACGGAATTTTTATAATCATCTGTATGCAATACAGAAACATTTGAATGCATATAACGTAGAGCTACCCCAATAGAAACTGTAGGAACACCTTCATTGGCAACATGAATACTTCCAGCATCTGTACCACCACCAGGCGTAGAATCTAATTGGATATCTATATTATGTTTTTTAGCTACTTTTTTAATATGATTAATAAAACCAACATGACCAACATTTGAAGCATCCATAATAATGACTACAGGTCCTTGTCCAATAGCTGTCTCACTCGTTTGACCAGACATACCTGGTGTGTCATAGGCAACAGCAACATCGACAGCAAGTGCTAAGTCAGGTTTGATCTTATTAGCTGCAACTTTAGCACCACGAAGACCCACTTCTTCTTGTACGTTTGCGCCTGAAACTAAATTAATATCAATGGATTCTTTTTTTAGGTTGTTTAAAACATCAACAGCAAGTGCACAGCCGTAACGATTATCAAAAGCTTTAGCAGTTAAGTACTTGCTATTTGCCAGTGTTTCAAACTCACTGTATGGTGTGATCATATTGCCGATTTCGATGCCGAATTGTTCAGCCTCTTTCTTACTTTTAACTCCAATATCAATAAACATATCTTTAATTTCTACATTTTTTTTACGTTCTTCCGGTGACAAGGCGTGCGGTGGTTTGGAGCCGATAATACCTCTGATTTTCTTACCTTCATCAGTTGTGACAGTTACTTTTTGAGATAACATCACTTGATTCCACCAACCACCAATCGGTGTGAATTTTAAAAATCCATCTTTATCAATTTGAGTAACCACAAAACCGATTTCATCTAAATGTCCTGCTACCATTAATGTCTTATTACCAGTAGATGTAGTTTTTTTACCGAAAATACCACCCAGATTGTCTTCAACAATTTCATCACTTACCGGTGACAAATAATCACGCATAAGTGTTTTTACTGCTTTTTCATGTCCTGCAATACCGTCAACATTTGTTAATGATTCTAATAATTTGATTGAATTGTTCATGTTATACCCCCTAATAAAAATATTTATATTCATTTTATCATGAACTACTTTATAAACTAATTGATTGAGCTTTGTTTTATTAATTTAATAGATTATATACAGCTGAAGTTTGCATTGAATGATTTAGTAAGACTAAACGTGTGCATTCACTAACTGTCCATGATTCAATATAATTATAAACAAAGTGGAGGGATAGACAATGACAGAAATTAATTATTTAACAATAGGCTCAGAATCAGCACCTATAAAAGTAGAATCATTTATCAATTTCGCTTGTCCGTATTGCAAAAACTACTTTTTCGCTGCAGACACTGTATTAAAGCCATTGATTGATCAAGGGAAAGTTCAACATACAATCAAACATTTTGATAAAACTAAACAAGGATTATTAAAAGGAACTGTAGCAAATATATATTTAAACTACCAACAACCTGAAAAAACTTTAGACATTATTCGTGAATTGTATAATACGCAAGCGCAATGGAAAGTTAACTTTGCGACAATTGAAACAAAAATGGAAGAAGAATATAATCTTGTACCACGTAAAGAAGCTGACGATCGTTCGTTAGCAATCAATGAAGAAGCATTTGAAAGAGGGATTAAAGGCATTCCGACCGTTTTTATTAATGGTAATTCATTTGAATTTAAGCCACTTGAAGATAAACAAGAAACAATAGAAACTAAGCTAACAGAGCAATTGAATAGTTCTATTTAAAAATGGAACTATTGAGAGATAAATATTTGCAAAATGAAGGCGTCGGGGACATCATTGATTCGTTCCAGATGCCTTCATTTTGTCATTATAGGTAATCATTTTATACTTTTTTCAATTCTAGTCCTTATTGTCACGGTGGGGCGACGAAAAAATTTAAAATAAAATTAGATTTCTGTTCAATGTATCTTTCTAGATGTTGTTAAAATTTATTTTTTAACCAAAGATGTTTGTGTGCTTGTCTGCTTTAATATTTGCAGTTAATTATAGTTTAGTAGTTTTAATTTATAATCATGTATGGATTGAATATTACCATCTTTCTTTATGATAATAATATGTTCTTTCGATATCTGAGTCGGGGAGGTTACACCTACAGCGGCAGCAATATTAAATAAACCTTCATGCAAGCTAGTTACAAAATTAGTGACGCGATATTTTTTTTCATCTATAATCAATCCTTTTTCACGCTTTGGATCTGTCGTTGCGACACCTACAGGACATGTGTTCATGTGACATTGTCTACTCATAATACATCCGACACTAATCATCATACCGCGTGCAACATTGACTAAATCAGCACCTAGACCTAATGCAATAGCAATTTTATCAGGTGTTACAAGTTTACCTGATGCAAACACTTTAATTCGATTGCGTATACCATACTTCTCGAGTACACCAGTTAAAATTGGTAAAGCAGTGAATAAAGGCAAACCTAGGCCATCTTGCAATTCTTGAAATGTTGCGCCAGTGCCACCTTCGCCTCCATCAATAGTAATGAAATTCGGAAATTGATTTGTTTCAATCATTGTTTGTGCGAGCGCTTCAACTTCTGATACTTTACTGATTACAATTTTAAATCCAACAGGCTTTTGACCAACTTTTTGTAATTGTGTAACCCAGTTTAATAAATCGGTTGGATCATCAATAGAGTCAAAGCGGTTAGGTGAGTTAATCGTCTTCCAAGGTTCAACATTACGAATGTCAGCTATTTCCTGTGTTACTTTATTACCTTGCATATGACCGCCTCGTGTTTTTGCACCTTGTGCTAATTTGATTTCAAAAGCTTTAACAGCATCTTTATTTGCTAACTCTTGGAAAGCATTGATATCAAATTGCCCTGACGCATCTCGTACACCAAATAAACCGGGCCCTATCTGGAAGATGATATCTGCATTACCTGATAAATGATGTTTTGATAATCCACCTTCACCTGTATTCATCCATGTTCCAGCTTGTCCTAATCCTTTTGATAGCGCCGTAATCGCATGACTCCCTAAAGCGCCATAACTCATTCCTGATTGACCAACCAGTCTTTTAAGTTTGAAAGGATGTTCCAATTCAGAACCCAAAATAATAGCATCTTCATCTGTTAAATAGAATGGATCTATCTCTGTTTTTGTACGGTGTTCATCACGATTAAATAGTCTTTCATTTTCAATTGTATAAATGAATGATGAAATCAACGGTGCCTGTTCAATATGTAATTCTTTAGATTGCAACGGAAACATAGTGTTTTGAATGTAAAAACCATCTTCATAATCTTTTTGTGTACCGAAACTAGTCATTCTCGAATTATATTTCCCAGCTAATACAATATTCGTGAAGTCATTACGAGAAAAAGGTTTACCCTTGGTATCTGCTAAAAATAAATATTGACGTAACTCAGGCCCTATTTTTTCTCCAAAATATCGAATGCGTGCGAGTAATGGATAATTGCGTAAAACACTATGTTGCTTTTGTCGTTTATCTTTAAAAAGTAATACCGCCCCTAAAACAAGTACGCTTATTAAACAAACAACAATGATTACGTTGACGATGAACTGTAAAATAGTCAAAATAGTCATGTAACATTCCCCCTTGATATAGTTATATAATACAACAAATTATACAATTTACAATGCGTTCTATAGTTATGGGGACAGAATGATTTATTCTTTTTTCAAAAAGAAAAGGTAAATCAACTTATAAAAATGATAAAGCATTGTGTTATATTATGGTTAAATAGCTACAAGGAAGGTGACATATGACTGATAAGCCATTAACAACACAACTAACTAAAAAGAATATTTGGCAGCATCAGAAGATTGTTAAAAGGGACTTTTGGTTAATCCCTATTTATATCATTGCCAATTATCTTATACCGCTTATATTAGCGCTGCTTTTAATCGCATCATATGGCATTTTTAACATAGGTAGCAAATATCATTTGAGCGATATGAATATACTGATTTTTGGTGGTGTTATTGCTGAAATATGTATCATATTAAGTTTTTATGGAATGCATATTAAAGAAAATGTTACAGCAATTGCGATCGATAGGTTTAAGGCAGTACGCAAATATATTTTGATTATTTTTATGGTATACATATTTACCCTCGTATTTAATAATTTATATGATTGGCTTATGACTTTGTTACCTAAGTCATTACAGTATAATGAAACGCAAAATCAATTGATTTTAGAAGCGCTGTTTCGAGACAATTGGATGCTCCCGTTTTTATTTTTAGATATTGTTATTTTGACGCCGATTATTGAAGAGTTATTATTTAGACATCTAATCATTCATGAATTAGGTAAGAAAATCACATATGCTGCTGCAAGTGTATTATCTGTCATATTATTTGCAGGAATTCATGTATTAGGGGCTACATCACCATTTGAAATAGGAAGCTATATTTTTATTGCGATTGGATTGGTGTTTGTGTATTTGAAAAGTGGGCGAAACCTAGCTGTATCAATTTCATTGCATGCTTTTAACAATTTTATCTCTTTTATTGCGATTGTATTTTTAAAATAATGTTAGTGTATGATATTTAACGTATGTTTTTGAATAAAACGGTTTAACGAAATAATGACAAGATATTAAATCGTCGTAATAGGGTATAACCTATATATTATTTAGGAGGTTCAAAATGTTAGAGCTCAGAAATGTTTCATATCGGATAGATAACCGACAAATTATTAACAGTATTAATTTGAAAATCAAATCTGGAGAAACTATTGCGATTGTTGGGCCTTCAGGAAGCGGCAAAAGTACATTGTTACGTTTGATTAATAATTTGATAAGTCCTACAGAAGGAGAACTATATTTTAATAATCAAGCATATGAAAATATTAATCCAGAAAAGTTACGAATGGAAATTAGCTATTTATTACAAGAAAGTGATTTGTTTGATAGTACCATTGGTGATAATTTAGCTTTCCCTGCACAAATAAGAAATGACAAGTTCAATCGTAAAAGAGCCAAATCACTTTTGAAGTCGGTTGGGTTAGGTCATTATAGCTTTGATACGAGCGTAAATCATCTTTCTGGTGGAGAACGTCAACGTGTAACGATAGCGAGACAGTTAATGTATAAACCCAAAGTATTATTGTTAGATGAAGCAACAAGTGCATTAGACGTACATAATAGTGAGAAAATTGAATCTTTAATCTTTAAACTTGCAGATGAAGGTATAACAATTTTATGGATTACACATAGTAATGATCAAAGTATGAGACATTTTCAAAAACGCATTAGAATTGTGGATGGACAGATTGAGAAGGAGGAGGAATTATGATGAGTACCACTGCATTAGTGCTTACTGCGACACTCCTTCTTTTTCCAATCATTGTGTCATACAAAGAAAAGTTGTATATCATTAAAGATTTACTCATTGCAACGTTAAGAGCAGTTGTTCAATTAGTTATTTTAGGTTATTTACTGCATTTTATATTTGATGTAAACCAAACATGGTTGTTGCTTTTATTTGTATTAATCATCATCATCAATGCATCATGGAATACGATAAGTAGAGCTTCACCCGTTATGCATCATGTGTTTTGGATTTCTTTTATCGCAATCTTTATTGGCGTAGCCTTACCATTAGTGGGTATTGTAGTCACGGGCGCAATTGAATTCAAACCTAATGAAGTGATTCCAATTGCAGGGATGCTTGGAAGCAATGGTTTGATTGCAATCAATCTTGCGTATCAGAATTTAGATCGTGAGTTTGTTAAAGAAATGAGTCAAATCGAAGCCAAATTAGCATTAGGTGCAAATCCAAAACGCGCTTCCAAAGGAACAATACGTGAAAGTATCAAAACGGCAATTGTGCCAACGATAGATTCAGTAAAAACGTATGGTATTGTTTCGATACCAGGTATGATGACAGGGTTGATTATCGGTGGTGTAGATCCATTGGAAGCTGTAAAATTTCAGCTATTAGTAGTATTCATTCATACGACAGCCACTATTATGTCAGCGTTGATTGCAACATATTTAAGTTATCGTCAGTTCTTTAATGAACGAGATCAATTAATTGCGCGACATATCCCTAAAGACAATCGCTAAACGTATTTTATACATGCTTGTTATCATGAACATTATTTTAATTTCTATAGTCAAATCTATTTTATGCGAAATTTTAAGCTGAGATTGGCAGGGAACGTGAAGAGGTATCAAAATGGTTTTTGATGCCTCTTCTGTTTCCTGTTTTTTGAAATGAATTTAAGAACATGTATTGCTAAGTATTCATATATATTGACGAATGGTTTATAATGTAGCAGTTATAGAATTTTGAAATCACATAAAAGAGAGGAGGATATTTATGTCAGTCATGCGCATATTTACCTTTATACTAAGTATATTTATTGTTGGAATGGTTGAAATGATGGTTGCTGGTATTATGAATTTGATGAGTAGTGATTTGCATGTTTCTGAAGCAATTATCGGACAATTAGTTACATTATATGCAATTACTTTTGCAATAGCAGGACCTATTTTAGTTAAGTTAACGAATCGTTTTTCACCACGTATGGTTTTATTATGGGCGCTGTTTGCATTTGTTGTAGGCAATATTATTATTGCAATTGCGCCTAATTTTTCTATTTTAGTTATTGGACGTATCTTATCATCTGCAGCTGCAGCTTTAATCGTGGTTAAAATATTAGCTTTAACTGCATTATTAACTGCACCACAACACCGAGGAAAAATGATCGGTATTGTCTATTCTGGCTTTAGCGGTGCAAATGTTTTTGGTGTGCCGATTGGGACAGTGATAGGTGATTTAGTTGGTTGGAGATATACGTTTTTATTTATTGTAATTATTAGTTTGTTCGTAGGCATCTTAATGTATATCTATATTCCAAAACTAAGTGATCATCTGTCATCAAATACTGAGACAGACACAGGATCAAGTCGTTCAAATACTTATTCCAAAGTGTTAAGACCTGTTGAAGTTACAAAATATTTGGGCATCACGTTTTTATTATTAGTAGCCAACTCGGTTACTTTCATTTATATTAATCCTTTAATCCTTTCCGGTGGACATCAATTATCATTTGTTTCAATTGCATTATTAATCAATGGTATTGCAGGAGTAATCGGAACATCAATGGGTGGCTTTTTATCAGATAGACTTACAAGCAAACGTTGGTTGGTCATTGCGACAGCTGTGTTTATTGTTATGATGCTACTGCTTAATATGTTTTTACCAGGAACTGGTTTGTTACTCATGATTATCTTTATCTGGAATATTATGCAATGGAGTACTAATCCAGCTGTGCAAAGTGGCATTATAGAGCATGTTGAAGGTGATACGAGTCAAGTGATGAGTTGGAATATGTCTAGTTTAAACGCAGGTATTGGTATCGGTGGTATTGTAGGTGGATTAGTAGTATCGAACTTAAATGTTTACGCAACTACTTATTTTTCAGCTGCAATTGCATTAGTAGCATTTATTTTAGTGATTAGCCTTAAAAATGTCGCTAAGTACAATAAAGCATAGTGATTTGGAGCATTGGTCAATCATTATGTATGACTCCAAAATAAAGCTATATATAAATGAAAAATGGGAGTGGAACAATGAAATGTATGTAATTTCAGTTCCACTCCCATTAATCATTTTTGCGCAAATGTTTTTACTAAATTAACACAGTTCATAAATTAAAATGTTACTACACCGATGAACATAGCGATAATTAACATGACGATGGCAAATCCCCATATCCAAAAGAAAGCATATTTAATATATGTTCCCATATTTGCTTCGGCAAGCCCAATCGCTAACCATAACGCAGGTGAAAATGGGCTGACAAACGTACCGATAATATTTCCAATTAACATTGCATATGCTGTTGATACAGACGATACACCAAACTGACCGGCTGTTTGTTCTACAATAGGTAAGATAGCGAAATAATAAGCATCCGTACTTGTTAATAGATCTAGTGGAACACCGAAGATACCGACAATAATGTGTAAGTATGGTCCAACGGCATTTGGAATAATATGGATAAAGCTTACTGCTATTGCTTCAAGCATACCAGTTTCATTCAATACGCCTAAGAACATACCAGCAGCGATAATTACGGCTGCCATCATAAGTGCGTTTGGCGCATGTGCTTTAAGTCTGCTCATTTGTTCGTCTACATTTGGGAAATTAATAATTAAAGCAATCGCAACACCAATCATAAATGCAAATTCGGGCGGTGCGATATTAGCTAGCATTGCTACAATGATAGCAAGCGTGAGTATGACGTTGATCCAATTAATCCAAGGCTTAGTAACAGCAACGCCACGAATCGGAAATTTAATATCTTGATCTTGTTCATATATTTCAACCAATTTATGTATATCTACGTCTTGTGTATTAGATACTTCTCCTGAATTGATTTTACGTTGTATGATTGCTTTTTCTCGAAAACCCAAAAATACAGCGAATAGTAAAACTAAAACAAAACCGATGATTTGAACTGGTATGACACCATACCATAATTCGTTTACATTTTTAATATTAATCACTGAAGCTGTACGAGCCATAGGGCCACCCCATGGCACCATGTTCATAATCGATGCACTCAGTCCGAGCAATAAAAGTAATAGATAACGATTCATATTTAGCGCCTTATACAAAGGCAATAATGCAGGTATTGATAATAAAAATGTTGTTGCGCCAGCACCATCAAGTTGAGCGAATATTCCGATAATTGCAGTTGCAATACAGACAACTACAACATTACCTCTAGTAAGCAAAATCAAACGTTTTACTAACGGCTTAAATAACCCAGCGTCACTCATGATACCGAAGAATATAATTGCAAATATAAACATGATGACGACGTTGATAACTTGATCTAAACCACTATTAAAAAATTTTACTAAATCACCAATATTGTAACCTAATATTAATGCACCCAAACTTGGTATTAAAATCATACCCACAACTGGACTAATACGTTTAGCAATTAGTAATCCAACAATGGAAATAATAATAATTAACCCCATAATTGTTAGCCAAACACTCTCTTGTTGCATAAAATATCCCCTCCAAGTATTAAAGCGCTTACAAAAAACTGAACAAAAAATTGTTCACACTTCAAAAAATGATTAATTATAAGTGTAACAGAGAAAATAGGCGTGTATAAGTTATATATATAAATAATTATATAATTTTACTTATATTAAATTATAAGTAAAACAAATGTGCTTTTTGAATTGTATTATTATGCTAGTGAAGCGTTTTTTCAGGTGCGTGTAAAAAATGCCAATAAATAATTGTTCTAATTTTAAAAGGGGCTGAAGCAATATTTTAAATTCTGAAGAGCATCAAATCGTTTTATATTTTAGGAAATTAGGATATAACATAATATAAAAGAATGTATAGATTAAATGTATATGTTTATAGTAAAATTAAAATAAAAGGCGGTATGTTATGAGTGAATCAATTAAAAACGATAAAGTAGATGCGTTTATTGAGCGCTTAGATCAATGGCAAGATGCATTTAAAGTACTAAGAAATATAATCAGTCAAACAGAATTAACAGAGGATTATAAATGGATGCATCCATGTTATACTTTGGACAATAAAAATATAGTTATCATTCAAGATTTTAAATATTATTGTGCATTATTATTTGAAAAAGGCGCTATTATGGAAGATCCATATCATACTTTAATTCAACAAACAAAAAATGTTCAAGCTGCTAGACAATTAAGATTTGAAAGTTTAGAAGAAATAGAACAACGTAAAGAGGAAATCGCTTGGTATGTTGAAGAAGCCATTAGAGTAGAAAAATCAGGTAAAAAAGTACCGATGAAAACTACGGAAGATTTCGATATGCCAGAAGAATTGAAAAATAAATTAGAAGCGTCGTCAGAGTTAAAAGAAGCATTTAATAATTTAACACCAGGAAGACAACGTCAGTATATGTTTTATATTGGTGATGCTAAACGTGCTTCAACAAGGAAAAATAGAGTCGAAAAATATATCAATCATATCTTAGAAGGTAAAGGCATGAATGATAAGTAGCCAATTTTAGCTTTAGTGTAACTTAGGATATCAATGACAACAAAAGTGCCTGTGATTATCAAAATCTTTTAAGCGTATTTTCAAAAAACTTGAAACATATTTTTGTTTAACCAAACCTTCGTATTTCTGTAAAAATGGACAAAACGTAGTTTGTAAAAATTATAATAATGTTGCAACTTTATCATTTATCGTTTATAGTTTGCTCGAATATAGATATAGCAGATGAACAAAGTAATATTTTGTAAGAGAAGGTGTAGATATGGCAAGAGTGTCTAAGCGTATTCAACTATTAGAAGCAGCAGCGGCTATCGTAAATGAACAAGGTAGTGAGTATTTAACACTTGATGCAGTTGCTAAAAAAGCTGGTGTTAGTAAAGGCGGTTTACTGTATCATTTTAAAAATAAATTCGCATTGATACAAGGACTTGTGGATCATGCAGATGAGTTGTATCGAAATAATGTGAATGAACATGTTAAAAATGAGTCACAAGAAGTTGGCAAATTATTGCGCGCATTTATTGAAGCTACTAGAGAACACCGTTCAGAAAATGCATCAATTACTTCTGGCATGCTAGCTGCACAGGGTATAAATAGTAATTTATTGTTGCCGCTACAAGATACCTATAAAGATTGGCAAGATAAAATTGAAAATGATGGTATTGATAAAGTCGATGCAACAATTATACGATTAGCAGTGGATGGCTTGTGGTTATCGGAAATATTTGGATTAGATGCATTAGATGAAACAATGAGAGCAAAAGTTTTAGAACGATTAACATCTTACACAGAAAACACGCAAATTGAATTAAGAGATGCATGAAAAAATTAAAATTATAAAAAAATAATTAAATTTCTAATTCGTTGAAAGCGTTGATAATATAGGGATAAGTGATGGTACATCATCACTTATCCCTTTTTTTAGGTGTTTCAAGGGTTGAAACTAAACCGTCCGGTTGGTACACTATCAATTGTGATCAAAACTCTGTTGGAGGTTTATATATGAAAAAAGTTATGCTAACAGCAGCTTTAACAGGTGCTGGAGATACTGTAGAAAAAAATAAAAGTGTTCCTGTAACACCTCAAGAAATTGCAGATTCAGCAATTAAATGTGCAAAGGCAGGCGCTACTGTTGCACACATTCATGCGCGAGACCCAGAAACAGGCGGCATCAGCCATGATGTTGAATTCTTTAAAGAAGCAGTAAGATTAATAAGAGAAGCTGATGAAGATATTATTATTAACATTACTTCAGGTGGTGGCGGAGATTTTATTCCTAACCTTGAAGATCCATATACAGCAGGTGAAGGTTCAGATATGCAAACACCTGAAGAAAGACATGAAGCAATTGGCGCATTATTACCAGAAATGTGCACACTTGATTGTGGTAGTGTGAATATGGGTGACGCTGTTTACTTAAGTCCAGCTGATTGGTTAAGAAAACAAGCGCAATTAGTAAAAGATGCAGGTGTAAAGCCTGAATTAGAATGTTTTGATAGTGGACACATTTCATTTGCAAAACAATTAATTAACGAAGGTCTTATTGAAGGAGAACCAATGTTCCAATTCTGTCTCGGTATCCCATGGGGTGCTGAAAACGATGCAGAGACAATTGAATACTTTAAAACACGTATTCCTGAAAATGCACATTGGTCAGCATTTGGAATTGGAAGAATGCAATTACCAACTGTAGAAGAAGCGGCGAAACGTGGCGGAAATGTCCGTGTAGGTTTAGAAGATAACTTGTATTTATCAAAAGGCGTAAAAGCCTCTAATGAACAACTTGTTGAACGTGCAGTAGAAATATTAAAAGAATTAGATATCGAACCGATGACGCCAGCTGAAGCGCGTGAGCAATATCAACTTAGAGATCCAAAAGGAGGCAAATAATGAAATTTGCAGTTGTAGGTACAGGCGTTATAGGTAGTGGCTGGATTACGCGTATTTTAGCGCATGGGCACGAAGTAATCGCAACAGATCCAAGTGAAGGCGCTTATGAAAGAATGTTAAAACAAGTGAAACAAAATTGGCCATATGCTGAGCAATTAGGTTTAGCAGAGGGCGCGTCTTTAGATAATTTGTCGTTTACGGTAAGTTTAGAAGAAGCTGTTAAAGATGCAGATCATATTCAAGAAAACGTTCCAGAAATTGAAGATCTGAAAGCACAGGTATTAATAGAAATCGATACCTATGCCCGTCAGGATGCCATTATTGGTTCTAGTACTTCTGGTATTATGCCTTCAGAATTACAACAAAATTTAAAACATCCTGAACGTTTAGTTGTTGCACATCCGTTCCATCCTGTATACATTTTACCATTAGTTGAGATTGTGCCTGGTAAACAAACAGCTGAAGCTGTCACAGTAAAAGCAGAAAAAGTATACGAAAGTATTGGTATGGATGTACTACATGTCAGACATGAAATTGAAGGACACATAGCGGATAGATTGATGGAAGCGTTATGGAGAGAATCTCTACACATCGTTAATGAAGGAATAGCGACTACTGAAGAAGTAGATAAAGCATTTACACATGCAGCAGGACTACGCTATGCACAATACGGACCATTTATGACATTCCATCTTGCTGGAGGAGAAGGCGGCATGCGCCATATGTTAAAACAATTTGGTCCAGCATTGAAAAAACCATGGACAAAATTAATTGCGCCTGAATTAACACAGGATTTATATGACAGTGTAGTAAATGGGTGTGAAACAGCTTCCCAAGGACAAACAATGTCAGAACTAGACCAAAAACGTAATGAATTCCTAGTTAAAGTGAAAAAGTTAGCAGAAGCATATTGGCCTGAAGATACTGCATCGATGAAAAAAAGTTCTAAATAAATGGAGGATCATATGTCTCAATTTCAATATCAAACCACGGTTAAAGATATTTGGGTAGATCATAATCAGCACATGAATGATGCTGAGTATAATCGAGTATTTAGTGATGCTACAGATGCGTGGCTGGTATCATTAGGTTTAGATATTAATACAATTAAAAAATTGAATTATACAGTGTTCACTTTAGAAAATCATGTGGTGTATTTAAAAGAAATAAACGTAGATGAACTTATTACTGTCAACGTAAGCTTATATGATTATGATACCAAGCGTTTACATGTTTTTATGACTTTAGTAGATGCTCAAAATAACCGTTGCGCAACATATGAAGTAATGCTTATGGGAATGGACACTACAATAGGAAGACCAGCAGCTTTCCCTGAACAAATAAAAAATGCTATAGATGATTATGCTAAAGTTGGAACGATTCATGAAGCGCCAAAAGAATTAGGTCGATTAATTGGCATAAAACGAAAATAATATTTTTAAAACATTGTTTTGAGCTATTGAATTGATAATTAATTTCAATAGTTTAATTAACAAAACTTGCGGTTATAAATTGTTTATTTTCATTTGTTGAGTTATCTTAATATATAGGATGAAAAAATTAGTCAAAATTGATATTTTTGACCAACACATGAATAAAGTAGGGCTAGTTGTGCTACATGTTTTTACTTATTTTCGGATTTGTATAACATCCACAGTTAGCCCTATATTTATAAATGAAATATTAAATGAAAATACAAATATAGAAAGGAATTAACACATGTTAAGTATAAAAAACTTATCTAAAGTCTATGGTGGAACAAAAAAAGCCGTAGATAATATTTCATTGGAAATCGAATCTGGTGAATTTATTGCATTTATCGGTACAAGTGGGAGTGGGAAGACCACTGCTTTAAGAATGATAAATAGAATGATTGAAGCTACGGAAGGTGAAATTGCAATCAACGGTAAAAATGTTCGCAAAATGAATGCCGTTGAATTACGTAGAAAAATTGGTTATGTGATACAACAAATTGGATTAATGCCTCATATGACAATTAAAGAGAATATAGTCTTAGTACCTAAATTATTAAAATGGTCTGATGAAAAGAAAGAGAAAAAAGCTAAAGAATTGATAAAATTAGTAGATTTACCAGAAGAATACTTAGATAGATATCCTTCACAACTGTCTGGAGGACAGCAACAACGTATTGGTGTTGTGCGTGCTTTAGCAGCTGAACAAGACGTCATTTTAATGGATGAACCATTTGGTGCGCTAGATCCAATTACGAGAGATACATTACAAGATTTAGTTAAAGAACTGCAACAAAAATTAGGTAAAACATTTATTTTTGTCACACATGATATGGATGAAGCGATTAAATTGGCAGATAAAATTTGTATTATGTCTGAAGGAAAAGTCGTTCAATTTGATACACCAGATAATATTTTACGTCATCCTGCAAACGATTTCGTACGTGATTTTATCGGTCAAAACAGATTAATCCAAGATAGACCAAATATGAGAACTGTAAAAGATGCAATGATACGACCAGTAACCGTTCATGCGGATAATTCATTAAATGAAGCGGTTAAAATTATGAGAGATCGACGTGTCGATACATTATTTGTCGTTGGTAATAATGATAGATTACTTGGATATTTAGACATAGAAGATATTAACCAAGGTTTGCGTGCTCATAAAGAACTCATTGATACGATGCAGCGTGATATATACAGAGTAAGAGTAGATAGTAAATTACAAGATACAGTGCGTACCATCTTAAAACGAAATGTAAGAAATGTACCAGTTGTAGATAGTGATGAAGAGACATTGATT
Source organism: Staphylococcus sp. GDY8P198P (assembly GCF_017891615.1). NCBI lineage: Bacteria > Bacillati > Bacillota > Bacilli > Caryophanales > Staphylococcaceae > Staphylococcus > Staphylococcus sp. GDY8P198P. The sequence goes on along the minus strand of NZ_JAESJQ010000005.1, from coordinate 262,701 downwards.
GGACTAGTTACGAGAGCAAACTTAGTCGATATCGTTTACGATAGTATTTGGGGCGAATTAGATAAAAATGTCAGTGCACAAAAAAATGCTATTGTTGAGCCCGATAATGTAGGAGCTGATAAGTAATGAAAGACTTTGTAGAGCAGTATGGTGGGCAACTGATATCAAAAACAGTTGAACATTTCTATATCTCAATCATCGCTTTGTTAATTGCTATCGTCATCGCTGTACCATTAGGTATTTTATTATCAAAAATGAAAAGAACATCTAATGTTGTGCTGACCATTGCTGGTGTGTTACAAACGATACCAACATTAGCAGTATTGGCAGTAATGATTCCGATTTTTGGTGTGGGTAAATTACCTGCAATTGTAGCATTATTTATTTATGTATTATTACCAATATTAAACAATACTGTATTAGGTGTACAAAACATAGATGACAACATTAAAGAAGCAGGCACAAGTATGGGTATGACACGCTTTCAATTAATGAAAGATGTGGAATTACCGTTAGCCTTACCGCTTATATTAGGAGGTATTCGTTTATCTTCTGTTTACGTAATTAGTTGGGCAACTTTAGCCAGTTATGTAGGCGCAGGCGGTTTAGGTGACTTTGTATTTAATGGATTAAACTTGTATGACCCACTAATGATTGTAAGTGCAGCAGTATTAGTTACTGCTTTGGCGTTAATCGTAGATTTCTTACTATCACTGGTAGAAAGATGGGCTGTACCTAAGGGATTAAAAGTATCCAGATAATTTGAGGAGGACATTATGAAGAAATTGAAACAATATGCTATTGTGCTTGTGTTGTGTCTGACGGTCTTATCTGGATGTAGTTTACCGGGATTAGGTGGCAACAGTTCAGAACAAGATGTCAAAATCACAGCACTTGCAACAAGTGAATCACAAATTATGTCTCATATGCTGAGACTATTAATAGAACACGATACAAATGGCAAAATTAAGCCAACATTAATTAATAATTTAGGATCGAGTACGATTCAGCACAATGCATTAGTAAATGGTGACGCGAATATGTCAGGTGCTAGGTATAATGGCACAGATTTAACTGGTGCGTTAAATGAAGATCCGATTAAAGACCCTAAAAAAGCTATGAAAGCAACTCAAGATGGTTTCCAAAAAAAATTCGATCAAACGTTCTTTAACTCTTATGGTTTTGCTAACACTTATGCGTTTATGGTCACTAAAGAAACAGCAGAAAAATATAATTTAGAAACTGTATCTGATTTGAAAAAACATCCAGAACTTAAACTTGGTGTAGATAGTTCTTGGCTAAACCGTGAAGGTGACGGTTATCCTGGATTTACAAAAGAATATGGTTTTAAGTTTGATACTATCAGACCAATGCAAATTGGTTTAGTATATGATGCATTAAACTCTAATAATTTAGATGTAGCTGTAGGTTATTCAACAGATGGGCGTATTGCAGCATATGACTTAAAAGTATTAAAAGACGATAAACAGTTTTTCCCACCATATGATGCGAGTGCAGTTGCTACGAATGAATTGTTAGATAAACATCCAGAGTTAAAACCAATCATCAATAAACTAGACAAAAAAGTTTCGACATCTGAAATGCAAAAACTTAATTATCAAGCAGATGGTGAAGGACAAGAACCAGCAGTAGTTGCTGAGAACTTCTTAAAAGAACATAATTATTTTGAAAATGATAAGAAAGGTGGTCAAAGCTAATGGAAGGTAATTTATTACAACAATTAGTAGAATATTATTCAGTCAACTATGGCTACCTTTGGGATTTATTTTTAAAACATTTATTAATGTCTGTTTATGGTGTGTTATTTGCATCTATTGTTGGTATTCCAATTGGTATCCTGATTGCACGATATAGTAAATTTTCTGGCATTATTATTACCATCGCTAATATTATTCAAACCGTTCCAGTTATTGCAATGTTAGCGATACTCATGCTCGTTATGGGATTGGGTACCACTACGGTCGTAGTAACAGTATTTTTATATGCGCTATTACCGATCATAAAAAATACCTATACAGGTATCATGGGTGTTGATGCGAATATTAAAGATGCTGGTAAAGGTATGGGTATGACGCGAAACCAAGTGCTAAGAATGATTGAGTTACCTTTATCACTCTCTGTAATATTGGGTGGATTAAGAATAGCACTTGTTGTTGCAATTGGAGTTGTAGCAGTCGGTTCATTTATTGGTGCACCTACATTAGGTGACATCGTTATCCGAGGTACAAATGCTACAGATGGTACAACATTTATTTTAGCTGGTGCGATTCCAATCGCATTAATTGCTATCATTATTGATGTAGGTTTAAGATTATTGGAAAAACGTTTAGACCCATCGCATAAAGCAGAAAAAAGAAGTAAACAAAAACCACAAAGTATTAATGAATAGAAGGTCGTGAAATCATTGGCATTATTATCGATTAATTATAATTCAAAAACAATAGGTATGCATCATCATTTTATGGTGATTCTTCCAGAAGATGAAAGTTATTTCAAAAAAAGTACGCAACCTAAGCCATTAAAAACGCTTTTATTACTACATGGATTATCCAGTGATGAAACTTCATATATGCGTTATACAAGTATCGAGCGCTATGCGAATGAGCATCAACTTGCAGTTATTATGCCTAATGCAGATCACAGTGGTTATAGTAATATGGTTTTTGGTCATAAGTATTATGACTATGTATTAGAAGTACTTGATTATGCGCATCAAATTTTACCTCTGTCACAAAAGAGAGAAGATAATTTTATCGCAGGTCATTCTATGGGTGGTTATGGAACGATTAAGTTTGCATTAGCTGAAGGACATCGATTTGCTAAAGCTTGTCCCTTATCGGCTGTATTTGATGCTCAGGCGTTTATGGATTATGATTGGTACGATTATTCCGGAGAAGCTATTGCAGGCGTCTCTAAAAACGCAACAGATAATGAACTGGATCCGTATTATTTGGTTGATCAGGCTATTCAACAAGATAAAAAGATACCAGATTTATTAATCATGTGTGGTACAGAAGATGCGCTACATGAAGATAATAAAAAATTCATTAAATATCTAGATGAAAAGCAAATTTCATATTGTTTTGAGGATGGACCTGGTGAGCATGATTATGCTTATTGGGACTTTGCCATTAAACGTGTTATGGACTGGTTAGTTAAAGCATAGTATATGGTAAATAACATCTTTAAATAATGAATAAAATCAGAACGATGAAATCAGTTTAAATATAAAAAGGGCTAATCCACTTGATAGGGATTAGCCCTTTTGTACTGTACTAGGTGATTAATTTGTAATATTGTCGTATTTTTGATGTAGTCATTTGTTTTTGAAAAGCATAGATAACTATAATAAATCTGCTGCTTCGATTTTTTGGTTTTTCTATATATACGTTTACTGAGCTGTAGTGCGGTATTCTTCCTCTAATTTTCCTAAATGTCTCAATGTAGGTGTAAGTGCTGCAAAAAAGAATCCTTCTTTTAATTTACGTGCTTGTGGTGCACGTGGAGAGTATGCTCTAGAACCACCGTTGACCATTGAAGCTTGGTTTACTTCTAATAATAGATAACCAGCTTCTTTTTTAATTTTGATCAGTTGGGCAAAATCATCGTCCAGATGATTGTTGTCAATAATATGATAAAATGCGCTTTTAAGTTGTTTATATTGTTGTTCATATGCATTGATATCAAATTCTAAATATTTATTGATGCCATTTTGTGCGTCGGAAAATTTATGAATTAAATCTAACGAATCTCTGATTGAGCCGAGTGCTATAGGAATTTGTAAAGCTACAAATTGTGGTCGAATAGCAGAAGCAAAGCTTTTTGCTTCTTTTGTTATAATTTGTGATTCAGGAATCTCTACGTTATTCATTTCAATAGAAAACGTAGCTGACCCATTGACACCTAAGAAATTTGATTTTTCATCTAAAGTAATACCTTCTTGGTTGGCTTTTACAATAAGCATGACTAATTCATCTGTATCATTTGCCTTAGAAATTGCTCCGAAATAATGATCGGACGCAATATTACTTATTGCAGGCAATTTACCATTAATAATTAATGTATTGTCATTATAATGATGTGATAAATTAAATGATTCCAAATCGTTGAAAGATTTCATAGGGTTAGATAAACCTGTTGCTCCTAAAATTTCTCCATTTAACAACTGTTTTTGTAAAGTTTTATTTAAATGTGGTTGATTTGCGTTTTGTAAATATGTTGAAAAAGCTAATTGGCACCATAAACAAAAGCCTGTAGTTAAACAAGATTTTGAGACTTCCTCAATAACTTCTGAGTTGTTTTTTAAGTCATTTTCAGAAAAATAGCCATCTTTAAATAAACCTTGAATAAATGGTCTTGGGTAATAACTTCCCTCGTCAATTTCAATAACATAGGGATCTAATTCTGTTTCAATACGTTTTTGTAAAGTCATATAAATTACTCCTTTATTCTCCAAATCTAATTAAAATTAATTTTTCTAAATAACTAATAATTCTATCTATAATAAATCCAAAGAGTCCAATAAAGAAAATAGCTGATAATACATCTTCTAAATTTAACATATTGCGTGCATCTACGATTAAAAATCCTAGACCAGATTGGGCTCCAATCATTTCACCTGAAACTAAGAAAATCCAACTTGTTCCCACTGCCATGTGAATACCAGCCATAATATGTTTAAATGAAGCGGGGAATAAGATGTTACGGTACAATGTCCACCCAGTTAAATTCATATTTGATGCTATTTTTAAGTATTGAGGCTCAACATTTCTAACGCCTTTAATCGTACTAAATACGATCGGGAAAAAAGCAGCGATAAAGATGATAGCCATTGCTGGTAAACTTCCAATGCCAAACCATAAAACGACAAATGGTGACCAAGCAATAGGTGAAATAGGTCGTATAAGTTGAAATAATGGTTCTATTGCAGTGTGCAATAAACTACTGCGTCCTAAAAGAAAACCTGTCGGAACACCAATTAAAATTGCGATACTAAATCCAACGAAGAATCGAAACAAACTGATGCCCAAGTGTGTGAATATTTCCCCGGTAATAATAAAATGCCAAATACTCTGTGCTACTAAGATCGGCCCTGGAAGTAGTATAGGTTTATAATTCCCAACCCAAATGACGCATTGCCAAATAAATAAGAAAAGTATGAATGTTAGTATAGGTAAAGTTTGCTTTTTAATTAAATTGACTGACATGCTGCCTATGCCTCCTTATATAGTGTTGGATCAACGAATGATTTATACGATGGTGTTTTAAATAACTGATGTTGGTTGACCAAATGTGTAATTTCTTGATAACCATCTTTTTTAATAGATAAATCTCCATATGATGTCCATTCTGCGGATTGTGTCAATACTTTTTTGTCTTGTTTAAAGTGTTTAGACATAATATCAACGCTTTTTGATTTATCATCCATTTGATATCCAGCTTTTTTATAATCAGCGATAAAACTTTGAGCAACATGTTTTTGATTTTTTATTAGGTCAGTTCTAAGTACTAAAGCACAACAGTATGCATCGGGAATCACTTCATTACCATGTTTTAAAGTTTTTCCACTGCCCAACTTTTCTCCTAATGCGCCGAAAGGTTCAGCCACAGAATATCCAGAGATTCTATGTTCATTAAGTGCAGCTGGCATTTCTGCTGGAGCCATTTCATGATAACTGAATGTTTGATTATTTAAATTTAATTGTTTTCTCATTTCTTCCAATAATAAGTAATGTGTTGAATAACGATGGGGGATAGCAAAACGATATTGACTCCCATTACTAAAGTCATTCACTGTTTCACCTTTTTGTCCCATAATGACATTACCTTCATGATGTCCTAGCGCAACTGCTTTAATATCAGCACCTTTTTGTTTGGATTTCATAGCTAATTCTATCAAAGTTGATGCGCCATCAATCCTTCCGCTATTTAATGCATCCATAAGATCTGGCCAATTATTAAACTTAATTAATTTTAATTTGTAACCATTATGTTTGGCTTGTGCTTTTACTTTTTGAGTCATCATTAAGTTAGCAGAATGTGTAATTGGCAAGTAACCAATTTTTAATGTCTTTTGATCTTGACCATGGTTATTATTCTTCTGAACAGATTGATTACTACATGCACTTAATATAAGGATTATAATTATTGGAAAGATGATTATTTTTTTCAATAGTTACAACTCCTTATATGTAATATTCGGGTTCTGCTTGATGATGATTTAATGCGAATTTTTCCATAATGTTATTTCTTAATGTTAATAAATAACTATCATTTCTATTTCTCGGATGTGATTGTTCAATTGAATATTGGCTTATAATATTACAACCATCTCCGAGTAAGATAATGTGGTCAGAAAGATAAATGGCTTCATCGATGTCATGCGTAACTAGAATTATCGTAGCTGTAGAACGTTTTTGGAGTTGTACAAGTTGATCTTGTAATTTATAACGTGTAAAAGCATCAAGTGCGCCTAATGGTTCATCCATCAATATGACTTTTGGTTGATGTACCTGGGCACGACAAAGTGCCACACGTTGTTTCATTCCTCCAGATAATTGCTCAGGAAATGTCTTCCCTTTATGATCTAAATCAACATATTTTAAATAATTATTGATTTCATCATCACTAATTTCATGATTTAATCCTAAACGAATATTGTCATTTATATTTTTCCAAGGTAGTAAATTATGATGTTGAAAAATCATTAAACAATCAGGTGATGGATTTTGCTTTAATTGATCTTCAATTGTAACAGTGCCTGATGAAGGTGTTAAAAAACCGCCTATAATGTTCAACATGGTAGATTTACCACAACCACTTTTACCTAGAAAAGTTATTATTTTGCCTTTTTCAATATTTAAATTGAAATCATCGATTACACGATGGTCTCCAAATTGATGTTGGATGTGATTAATGCGAATCATGACAACACCTCTATTATTCCTATCTATTTAGTAAGTTTTTTGATAAAAAAAAGAGCGGTAGAAATCTAAAATGTATCATTTGATTTCATATTGCCGCTCCTTGAATAGTCTTAAGGTTATTTATAAGTTTGATCAAATCGTCAGTTCAAATTTGTATGACTGTTTTCATTGATACTTATAAATAACTTTTGCTAACTAAATCTGCGCAATTATAAATTTTAATTATAAAGAAAAGATTTAGTTATAATTTTTCAATATCGTCAATAGGTGTATCTACAGCTTTTCTTGCACGACGAACGGCATCTTCATCAGGTGCATCATATAAGCAGATACATTTTGACATATCTTCACATACATAAGTACGTTGGAATTGAACTTCAGGTACTTCTTCATAGTGGACAGAATTTTTCTTTTTACGCGCTAAATATTGGTCCATTGTAATACCTTCTGGGATATTCCACGTAACTAGGTAATCAACATGTGCATCGCCTTTTTTAACTTCTTCTAAATCTTTACCTACTAAGCGAACTTCTTTAACTAAATTAATATTGATAGATGCATCTTCAAGAAATTGTTTAGCTTCTGTGTCATTGTTAGCTTCTACAATAAAATAGCCGTGTGTTAAGTCTTCTGTTGCTTGAACTTCAATCAATGTTGGTACTTCACCTGTAGTAAGTTTTGCTGCTTTATCTTCTAAGTCTTTTTTAGACTTTGCGAAATCAAGATTATTTGCTTCGAGTAAATATAATGTCATTTAATAGAACCTCCAATGTTAATAATAAATGTATAATACAATAATTCTTATCAAAATACAAGGATATAAAAGTATATTATTTTAATTTTCTGATAATTGTTTAAAATTTTATTCTATGAATAGGACACTTTACAATGAGTTTGAACGGGTGTGTACATTAAATGTATTAGACACAACTGAAGTGAAATAGTAGGGGGAACGAGTAACTAAGTTTTGTAAAACTAAAAAAACGTCAATTTCTATTATAAATATAGAAATTGACGTTTAACATTTAGCTCGACTTGTTTATGTTTCAAGCGTTTTTAGTTTTGAGCTTAGATATTATAGTAAAACTGTTGCTAAAATTGGTGCGACAACGACTACGATAACACCTACGATTACAAGTGAAATAGAGGCCATTGAAGCTTCTGTCTCACCAAATTCTTGTGCGGATGACACTCCTAATGAATGACCACTTGTACCAAGTGCTAGTCCACGAGCAATAGGGTTTGTAATGTTAAATAACTTAATGAGTTTGGAACCTAAAGCATAGATAATGACACCATTTAAGATAACTGCTAGTGATGTTAATTCTTTGATACCACCAATATCAGCTGATACTGGTAATGCAATGGCAGTTGTAGCACCTTGTGGTAACATAGATGCAATGATTTCATTTGAAAATTGGAAAGCATTTGCAATGAAATAGATAAATACCAACGCAGCTGTTGTTCCAAAAGCAATGCCACCAAGTATCTGTTTCCAATATTTCTTAAGTACATCGCGTCGTTTATATAATGGAATTGCAAAACAGATAGTTGCAGGTTCTAAAAAGAAATTGATAATGTCGCCACCGATTTTATAATTGGCATAGTCTATGCCTGTTAATTTTAGGAAAGCAATACCAAAGACCATGCTGACAAATAATGGGGTGAATAAAAAGAAGCCATTTGTCTTCTTGAATAAAATCGTCGCTATGATAAAAGGTATAATTGATAATAAAATTCCGAAATAAGGTGTGTTAATGCCCAAATGATCTATCATAATTTTTCCTCCGCTAACTGATTAGGTTTTCTTTTCTTAGGTATAAATGATTTCGTAATTAGCATTTGTGAGAAAAATCCTGTGCATAGTAATAACAAGATTGTAGAAATGATAATTAGTAATATAATCAGAATAGGACTCTGACTTAATACGCCTAATGAATTAATAACTGATATACCTGCAGGTACAAATAAGAAACCAATATTATTTGTTAGCGTCGTACCAACTTTTTCAACTTCCCCAAGTTTAACAATCCCTGTACATAATGCAATAAATAATAAGACTAGACCTATCACTGATGCTGGCATAGGAATAGGCATAAAACTTTCGATGATATTTGATAAAAGCATGATGATTGCCAACACTAGTACTTGATGAAAAAAGTTATATGTTTTTGAATGGTTTGGCTGTTTCTCAGCTTGTTTTATGTTTGTTTCCATATTGTATTTCCTCCCGAATTAATCTTGAGTTAATTATAATATGAAAACGGTTACTGATAGTCGTTTTAAAGGTGAATTACGAAACGTATATGCTGAGTTGCATTAATTACGACGTGACACTCAAATTAATCCCATATCTTGCTTGAATGTTTTCATATATGAACGACTAACTTGGAATTTTAATGCATTTGTCATAGTGAGTTGGTAGGTATAGTTAAACCAATGTTCAATTGTTTGTATGTGTACTTTATTAACAAGAGTGGCACGGTGAATTCTCATAAACAAAGGGTTTGCAATTTTTTTCTCGTAATGATTAAGTGGCTCAGTTGTATGATAATTTTCTTGTAAGGTATTGATTGTGGTAATACCGTTATTGACAGAAATAGCAATAATATCTTCTAAATTAATGATATGAATACGCTCATCTACTTCAATAGGTAATACCATTTGTGATGTTGGTGCATTATCTTTTTGTGTGTCATTTGGATGCTGAATCACTTCAGTTGCTTGTTTGTAACTGTCATGATCTAGTGCAATTTCAACTTTGTGAATAGCTTGGGCAATACGTTTTTGTTCGAATGGCTTTAAAATATAATCCGTTGCATCTAGTTCAAATGCTTTAACAGCGAAAGTATCATGCGCTGTAGCAAATATAATATGTGGTGGGTTTTGCATTTTATTAATTTTATTAGCTAAATCTAGTCCACTCTCTTCCATTAAATTAATATCTAAAAAGATTACATCATAATGATCATAAAGTAAGAGTTCTAATGTCTCTGAAACATTTTCTGCTTCATTGATTACCTCAAAGGTACGAATTTCATTTAATAAGTAATGTAGTTCGTTACGCGCTAAAGGTTCATCATCTACAATAATTGCTCTCAATGTTTATCTTCCTCTCTTATATAAAATGGAATTATATAACTCACGTTAGTACCGTCTTTGCTAGAATGAATATGCATTTTAGCCGTAATGCCAAACAAGCCTTCTAATCTGTGGTTTAAATTTTCTAATGCGCTACCTGTGCCTAAATCCGAATAAACACGTGTTTTGCCTATGTTATTAATTTTATCATCCGGGATGCCTGAGCCATTATCTTCAACTGATATATATAATCCATCTTCTGTTTTATAAGCAGTTACGATAATACGATTGTTATATTTACGATTTTTAAAGGCATGTTTGATTGCATTTTCTATAAGTATTTGTATCGCAAATGGTGGAACAAGCGCACCATAACATGAGTCTTCAATATTAAATGAAACATCAAAACGATCTGGATAACGTGCTTGTTCAAGTGATAAATAAGCCTCGACTTGTTGTAATTCCTTCTCAAGTGAAATGGTATTATTCCGTGCACCTTGCAAATTTGAACGGAAAAATTGACTGAGTTGTAACAGTAATTTTCTCGCCTTTTCACTATCAATTCTGACTAAGGCAGAAATTGTGTTGATGGCATTGAAAAAGAAGTGTGGATTTACTTGTGCTTGTAGTGATTTGATTTCAGCATCTCTAACCAAAGCACTTTGTGTTTCAGCTTGTCCTAATTCAAGTTGACTAGAAAAAATCTCTGCAAGACCAGAAGCTAATTGTTTATCGGAATGAGAAACATCATGCTTATTTGTAAAATATAGTTTTAAAGTTCCAACAACATCATTCTTAACGCTTAGTGGAACGACAATGGCTGCTTCGAGTGGGCATTCAGGGTGATTACAACCAATATCTTCCCTTGAATATGCTTCTTTTAAAGTACCTGCTTGAATTGCTTGTTTAGAAAGATTAGTAATGATTTGTTTTTGCGCAACATGATGATCACTCGCCGCACCCACATGCGTTAATATATCTTTTCGATTGGTGATAGCTACTGCCGAAACACGCATAAGATTTAAAATAATGGTAGCTGCTTGTTTGGCAGAATGTTCATTTAATCCTGACCGGAAAAATGGTAATGTTTCATTTGCTAGTTGTAGGACATCATGTGTTTGTATTGCGCGTGTTTCTTCTTCTTGCTTAATTGTTGATAATATAATTGATAAAAAAATTGCAGTTCCGATTGAGTTGATTGAAATCATAGGTAAAGCAATGAGTTTAACTAAAGACCAAGCATGCTCTGTATTATCAGAAAAAATTAAGATACAAATCATTTGAATAACTTCTGTAGTACCGCCAATGATCGTACCTTTAACAATAGTAGGATACTGTCGTGCACGCATTGCTCTATAACCAAAATAACCTGATACTAGTGCGATAAATATAGATGAAATTAGATAGATATAAGCATCTGCACCACCAATATAAACACGGTAAATGCCTGAAATCATTGCTACAAAAATAGCAACGAATGGTCCTCCAATTAAACCTGAAACGCCGATAGTAAGCACGCGCGTATTTGCGAGAGAAGCTTCAGGATCTAAATGATTATAGACACTGCCATTAACGACTTCATTACCGTTAATTTGTATGCCTGTAAAGTTTGAAATCATAGAGAAACATCCGAAGATAATGATGAGTTGCCATTGCGAACTTCGTTTATCTCTTTGGTTCATCATTGTTTTAAAATGATTAATATTCATTAATATATAAGCGATAATAATAATAAGACCTACACGTTCTAGTAATAAAATAAATAAATTTAACATCTCATACACCTTTATAGATAATTTGTCTATCTAGTATAATACATATATTTGATAATGCATTAATTATTCTTTTAGAAAGGATTAGAAATTTTAAAAGGTGTCAATATATTTTGTGGAATAATCAAAAAAAGACACTTAATACACTTTGCGTGCTGTTTTTTAGCAATAAATTGAAGTAAATGTTATTTTTATCTTATTGACTTTTTCAAAAAAAAATTTTGAATTTTAAAAAGTCATATTTACTATGTAATCATTATTATAAGGCAAGAGGAAATGTTTTGAAGCTTGAAGCGTTAAATCATTGATAATGATTATAGTTGTTTCACGGGGATTTAGGAGGCAAAATTATATGGAATCAGAACAACCATTTGAAGGAGATAACAGACTTCTTTTAGGTATTTTTTTAAGCGTAATAACATTTTGGTTGTTTGCTCAATCGCTCGTTAATATCGTTCCTGCATTAGAATCATCTTTCTCAGCTAGTTATGGAACAATTAATGTAGCTGTAAGTTTAACCGCACTTTTATGTGGTTTGTTTGTTGTAGGTTCAGGAGGTCTTGCTGATCGGTACGGTAGAGTTAAAATGACTTATATCGGTTTGACTTTAAGCGTTCTCGGATCATTACTTATTATCATCCCGGGATTTGTCCCTTTACTTGTACTTGGGAGAGCAATACAGGGATTATCTGCGGCATGTATCATGCCTTCAACATTAGCAATTATAAATGAATACTATATTGGAAGAAGGCGACAACGCGCGTTAAGTTATTGGTCTATTGGTTCATGGGGTGGTACTGGCATTTGCTCATTCTTTGGTGGTATCATGGCTACATTTGTTGGATGGAGATCTATATTTATTATTTCGATAATGGTAGCTTTAGTGTCTATGTATTTAATAAAACACACACCAGAAACAAAAGCAGTTCAAACTGAGTCATCAAAGCGTGCCAAATTTGATTTTGTAGGGCTAATTATATTAATAGTTGCAATGCTGAGTGTCAATTTAATCATTACACAATCTTCAAATTATGGTTTCTTTTCGCCACTTATTTTGATGTTAATTGTGATATTCATCATTTCAATTATTGTATTTGTATTATTTGAAAACAAAGTTAAAAACCCTTTGATAGATTTTAAACTTTTTAAACACAAAGCATACAGTGGTGCTACAGTTTCAAACTTTTTATTAAATGCTGTAGCAGGGACACTTATTGTTGCGAATACTTATTTTCAATCAGGATTACATTTCACATCGTTTCAATCAGGGATGATGACCATTACTTATTTAATAGCTGTTTTAATCATGATTCGCGTTGGAGAAAAGATTCTTCAGGAGGTAGGTCCTAAAAAACCTATGCTTATTGGTGCAGGACTTAATGCGATAGGTATTCTATTAATCTCTTTCACATTTTTACCAACGACTGTTTATGTTATCAGTTGTGTGTTAGGTTACTTAATTTATGGTGTAGGCTTAGGTATGTATGCAACACCTTCAACAGATACAGCTGTTACTACTGCGCCGGAAGATAAGGTAGGTGTCGCATCAGGCGTATATAAAATGGCATCTTCACTTGGTAACTCATTTGGAGTAGCAATTTCAGGTACAATATTTTCTATTATGTCTACTAGCGCTAATATTCATGTTGGTGCCATGTATGGACTATGGTTTAATGCTGCACTAGCAATCATTGCATTTATATTTGTATGGATATTAGTTCCGAAAAAACAATTCAACAATTAGTATATAGTAATAAGATTTATGAAATTAATAACAAAATGAAATGCATCCTTAATGCCAGGTTAAATCTCTAGCATTGAAGGGTGCATTTTTAAATTGGTCTATAAGTCATAAACCAGAGGAATAAACGCTAATAGTATGAGTAAGTTAGTACGGAATATATAGTGATATTATTGGTTATCATTAGAAAATCATATTATAATTTAGTAAACGCTTACAAGGAGGTTTGGATTGATGCAAACTTTATGGCAAAATGAACAAAACCGTTTAGCTTTACTAAAACAACTTGTAAATCACCAAACAATTACGAATACACAGGGAGAAAAAACATTTCCGAATCTGGTAAAGCAACTGTTATTACAGCTTGATTATTTTAAGACTAACCCTAAGCAAATACAAAAAATATTGACGGATGATGATAAAGAAGCACTAATAGCCTTTTATCATGGTTCTCAATCAGGTAAAACCATTGTACTCGTAAGTCATTATGATACAGTTGGCATATCAGAATTTGGTTTAGCTCATGATTTAGCTTGTAATCCTGACAAATTAGAACAATACTTTTTAGAAAATCAAAACTATTTGGATGAAGGCGCAGTGCAAGACCTACACAGTGGAGACTATTTATTTGGTCGAGGCATCATGGATATGAAAGCAGGTCTCATGCTACATATGTCTTTAATTGAATTAGCATCGATTGAGCAATGGGATATTAATCTTATTTTAGTTACGGTTCCAGACGAGGAAGTAAATTCTTCTGGTATGAGAAAAGCAGTAGAAAAATTAGCGGAATTAAATGCTACTTACGATTTGGATATACAATTACATTTGAATAGTGAACCTACTTTTCAGCAAGCTGCATCGGATGAAAAACATTATATATACTCTGGCTCAATTGGTAAAATCATGCCAGCAGTACTGTGTTATGGAAAAGAAACACATGTTGGCCAACCTCTTGAAGGGATGAGTGCTAACTTTATGATGAGCTATATTACACAAGCAGTAGAGTATAATACACAGTTAAAAGAGTATTTTGAAAATGAATCCACTCCAGTACCTGTTACATTAATGATGAAAGATATTAAAGATACATATGATGTACAAACGCCATTTAAAACTATAGGATTATTTAATTTCTTTTTATTCAATAAAACGCCTAAAGATGTTTTTAGAGAATTTATAAATACAGTCATCACTGCTGTTGATCGTTGTGAATCAGATTGGTTGTCTGTATTAGAGGCAGAGGATTACCAATTTGATAAAAAAATTAATGTTTTGACATATGAGCAACTTAAGCAATACGCCATCAAAAAATATGGTGAGAAAACAATAGTTAATATTATAGATCAAACATTACAAGAAACGCCAGAGTTGCATTTGCAGAATATTCATATTGCCGATAAGTTGATGCAAATATGTAAAAATATTGCTCCTGCTGTAGTGACATTTTTTGCCTCACCTTATTATCCTGCTGTCAATGCTTCATATGACAAACGCGTAGCATCAACTATATCATTAGTGAAACATACATTAAACGAGCAATTTCAACGTAGCAGTGAACAAGTTCATTATTTTAATGGTATCAGTGATACAAGTTATCTAAAGTTTGATGGGGATATGGAACAGATGGCTATATATGAACAAAATACACCTAATTACAATCGAACTTATGTCATTCCTTTTAAGTCAATAAAAACCATCAGTGCACCTACATTGTTGATAGGGCCAATCGGTAAAGACGCACATAAATTGAGTGAGCGATTGCATAAGCAGAGCGCATTAATAGAATTGCCTGTTGTACTAGAAAAAGTTGTTAAATCATATATTTAAAGTAGATAAATAGTTACTACTTGTTAGAGGGTGAGTTATTACGCTATTATGAATTATAAATGTTAAAATAACCTTAATTGAAAAAATGGAGTGTCAAATATGATAGAGGCGTACAAAGAATTTTGGAAAAAATATATAGATTTTCAAAGTAAATCTAATAGATTAGAGTTCTGGACACCAGTACTGATTCATATTGTTAGTATATTTATAGTAGCTATTATTGGTGTTATTGCTTTTATTTCAGGTGCTTTTATTGTTGCTACAATTTTGTCAGTATTGGTTGGGATTTTTGTGTTGGCGATGATTATACCAATGTTTGCTGTAACTTTGCGACGGTTTTATGATGCAGGAAGAAGAAGAACTTCTGCCATTATTCTTATTGCTGTGTCTATTATTGTAAACATTTCATTTGATATGATTCAAATCAATAGTATCGCTATTATACTGAATGTAATTGCATGGATTTGTACGATTATACTAATTATTGAAACATTACTACCTTCTCGTAGTGAAGCGGATGCTAACTTAAAATGGTTATAGCATTTTAAATTCGGATGAACAAATGAGAAATAAATATTTATATGTATAATTTATGGTAGTATCCAAAAGTTTAATGTGATAGTGGAGAAATAAGTTGAGGTTGAATACGCTTGTTTTAATAAAATTAAATCAATATAAAACTTGTTTTTTATTGATTATAAGCCGATATCATTGATAGTCTGAAACATTTTTAGATGTTTCAGACTTTTTTTGTTTATTTTAGAAAATTACAAAAAATATTATCTGAAAATTCATTGTATTAAAAAAAGTAAACCTTTAATATAAAAGAAGAAAGGAGGAGATAACATGGAATGGTTGAAATTGATTGGAATTTTAATTATAGTACTTGGCTTTTTATTCAAGATTGATACGATTGCTGTGATTTTAATCGCTGCTGTAGTGACAGGACTTGTATCAGGTTTGAATTTGTACGTTATTCTTGAAACATTAGGAAAAGCTTTTGTCGATAATCGTTTAGTAACACTTTTTATTTTAACATTACCTATGGTGGGGTTAATTGAGCGATTTGGTTTGAAAAAGCAAGCCTCGAATATGATTGGTAAGGTGAATAAAGTTACGAGTGGGCGATTAATGACCATATATTTATTCATTAGAGAGTTAGCAGGTGTTGCTTCAATACGTATTGGCGGACATCCACAGTTTGTGCGTCCATTGATTAATCCAATGGTACAGGGTGCGTTAAGAACACGTTATAATTTGCAAGAACATGAAGTAGACGAAAAAGATATCGAAAAGATTAAAGCGCAGACTTCTGCGATGGAAAATTATGGTAATTTCTTCGGTCAAAATTTGTTTGTAGGGGCAGCAGGTGTATTGCTAATGGTTGGTACGTTTCAATCTTTAGATATTAAGGTGAATGCCATTGATCTTGTATTAGCGTCATTACCTATAGCTGTTATTGTCTTTTTCATTGTGTGGATAAATAATATCAGATTTGATAAATATTTAGATCGGAAATACGGTAAAAAGCAGGTGGATAGACATGAGTGAGCAAACATTAAATCAAATTTTAGAACTATTTTACATATTAATTGGTTTACAATTACTTTATACCGCATATCGCGTGTTAAAAGCATCAACAAATAGCAAAAAATATGGTACAGCTTTATTTTGGATTTTATTAGCCATTTTATTTATTGCGGGTCCATATATCCCCAATGTTATCAACGGTATATTTATCATAGTTATGGGTATACTGACACTTTGTAAACAAGTGGTTATTAAAAATATTATAGATGTTAACGAAGAGCAAGGTAATGATGGTTCACAAAAATATGGGAATAAATTATTTATACCAGCTATTGTTTTAGCTGTAGCGGCGATTATCGTTTCTAACTGGACGCCACTAGGTGGGGCAATAGGTTTAGGTGTTTCTTCGATATTAGGCTTACTTGCCGCATATATCGTCATTAAGCCAAATGGTAAATATATACTTTACGATAGCGACCGTCTAACACAACAAATTGGAACAGTTGGTATATTGCCACAATTTCTTGCTGCGCTAGGTGTACTTTTTACAGTAAGTGGTGTGGGTGACGTCATTTCGAAAGGCATATCTTCTTTTTTACCAGAGGGCAATCATCTTATAGGTGCAGCTGCATATGTCATTGGCATGGTACTTTTTACAATGTTAATGGGTAATGCATTTGCTGCATTTACAGTTATCACGGCGAGTATCGGTATCCCATTTGTTATCGTTCAAGGTGGGGACCCTGTTATAGCTGGTGCGCTTGCTATGACTGGTGGATTTTGTGGTACGTTATTGACACCTATGGCAGCTAATTTTAATACTTTACCAGTTGCGTTATTAGAAATGAAAAGAGAATTCGGCGTGATCAAAGCCCAAGCGCCAATTGCACTTATATTAATTTTGGTACATATAGGATTAATGTATGTTTGGGCGTTTTAAAGCATAAAAAGTATGTCTTAAATAAAATGAAAAGGGGATGTTAATGATGAAAATTTTAGTAACAGGATTTGATCCTTTTGGTGGAGAGAAGATTAATCCAGCACTGGAAGCCGTTAAATTATTGCCGAATGAAATTGAATCACATCAGATTGTGAAGTTAGAAATACCTACAGTTTTTAATAAAAGCAAAGAAACTATAGTTAATAAATTAAAACAAGAACAGTATGATGTTGTATTAGCAATTGGACAAGCTGGTGGAAGATTTGAATTGACGCCAGAACGTGTAGGCATAAATATTGATGATGCACGTATACCTGATAATGAGGGTAATCAGCCGATAGATGAAGTTATTCAATCATCAGGTGATGCAGCTTATTTTTCAAACTTACCAGTTAAACGCATGACAGAAGCAATTAAGTCTGCAGGTGTACCAGCGAGGTTGTCTAATACAGCAGGTACCTTTGTATGTAATCATATTTTGTATCAACTTGGATTTTTACAAGCAACACAATTTCCAAACATTAAATTTGGTTTTATACATGTGCCTTTTATTCCGCAACAAGTAACAGATAAACCTGAAAAACCATCTATGTCTATTCAAACTATTGCAGAAGGTTTGGAAGCTGCGCTCAAAGCGATTATAGAATCAGATGAGGACATCAAAATTGCTTTAGGTGAAACACATTAAGTTACTTATAGAATAGTGCATTGAAATGAAAAAGCAGTGACATGCTATGATGATAGCTGGTATCACTGCTTTTTTAGCGCATAAAACTGTGCTTATGTTTCATTGATTTTTTAATAATCATGCTCATTTCTTGAATAATTCATACGAACTTCATAATAAGTTTTTCCGAAATAAGTAGCTTGTTTATCATTGCTCATTTTAAATCCAATTTGTTCATAAAAATGGATTGCATTTTTATTTTCTTCGACTACCCATAGGGTTACATTATCAGGATAAGATAATTCCAAAGCGCGCTGTGTAAGTGCATAACCAATCATATGACGCTGATAATCTTCCAGTAAATAAAGTGCGAATATTTCGCTCCAGTCGTCAGAAGAAGATGAGGATTCTGTTTTACCATAAGATATGAAACCTACTACTTCGTTTTCAACAAGCGCAACTAATGTTGGAACATCGTGTAAATAAGACTTCCTGATAAACTGCACTTTGTCTAGGTTTTCTAAGTAATTATTTTTTGATAAATGATCATAAGTTTCTAACCAACTTTCATAATGGACAAGTGCTTTACCGTATTTATCTGCTTCAGTTAATGTTCTTATCGTAAATTCCATACATCTTCCCCCTTTGTTTATCAAATTGTAAATATTATAGCATCTAATTATGCGTAAAAGAAATTTTTGAATTCAAATCAGGTAAATGAAAGTTTTACAAAATTCAATATAACGACATGACTAATTGTTTAGTTCAGTGTTAGCTTTATCGAGAGAATGCTCTAATTTTAAAGCTTCTTGTTTTGCTTGTTTAGAGTAATATGAATGGGCAAAATGCATTTGTAAAATTAAAAATAACCCACTAAATGTCCAATATAAACCAAGTGCTGCTGCAGAATGTAAGGATATGTAAGTTATAAAAATAGGTGACAATATCATCATTATATAATATGTTTTGCGCTGATTTTTAGGGTAATGCATTGCATTTACAAGAGGTTGTATGAAATAAATAACAGCTGCAATTAATGATATCCATAGATCTGGTTTTGTTAAATTGAACCATAAAAAATGGGGGAATTGATCTATTCCACCACTGCTAGGAAATTTAAGTGTCACGATTAAACCAAATAATATAGGCAATTGTATTAAAATTGGTAAACAACCGATAACACTATTAATTGGATTAATATCATAACGTTTATAAATAGTCATCAAAGCCTTATTAGCTTCACGCTTTTCTTCCTGTGTTTGTGCATCACTTACGCGTTGTTTTATATTATCAATTTGTGGTTGTACTATTTTTGTTTTTTCTCTCATCAGATGCATGTTTTTAACTTGTATTAACATAAACGGCATCAAAATAAGGCGAATCGTCAGTACAATCGTGATGATTGCTAAGCCATAATTATTACCAAATAACTGTCCTAAACCATGCAAAAACATATCAATAGGTTTTACAAATATATAATAAAATAAGCCATTTCTATCCTCTTGTTTTGAATAATCACAAGCAGTTAAAATTAAAGGTAGAAATATTAAAACAATCCATTTTTTATTCATGTATTATTTCCTCCTGCTCGAATTGTGAACAATGTAACTTTAACATATTGCATACAATGTTTAAATATTATTTAATTTGTTTTAAAAAACATTTATATGAAGCGTATACATGCATTAAGACAAATCATTTATTGAGTGATATTTAAATGAATACAAGCTGAACATTTAATGAATAAATTGAAGTTATGTCATAATGAAATTGTTAAAAGAGAAGAGGAAAGTGATAAATATGTTAATAGGCATGATTTCAGATTTACATATCGATAGACATAATAAGCTGACGCCTAAAGATTATGAGCAAGCACTAGTTGCAGTTATTAAGCAACAAAAAATTGAATTATTACTTATTGCCGGTGACGTTTCAAATCATTATAAATTAACGCAATCATTTGTGAAGGAAATCGAGATGCAAACAAAGATAAAAGTACTCTTTATACCAGGAAATCATGACTTTTGGTCAATGGATACTGACGCGACTTCTTCTGAGATTTTAGATACTTATATCGAAATGGATAATTGCTTAATTGATGAACCGTATGTCATTAATGATGAGTGGGCGATTGTAGGTAATACAGGCTGGTATGACTATACTTATGCGCATTCTAAATTCTCTTTAGAACGCATTGCGCGCAGGAAGTATTATGGTGCAACATGGCAAGATAAAGTGAAAATAGATTGGGAGATTGAAGACAAAAAATTGTCAATGATAGCTGCCAAACAGGCGATGAAAGATATTGAAAAAGTAAAAGACAAAAAAATTATATTAATGACACATATCGTGACACATCGTAAATTTGCGGTACCAATGCCACATAGAATATTTGATTATTTTAATGCATTTATAGGTACTTCAGATTTTGATGAAATTTATACGCGATATGATATTAAATATAGTATTATGGGGCATGTTCATTTTCGAAATGCTTTTGAAGAAAATGGAGTGACATATATTTGTCCGTGTCTAGGTTATCAACGAGAGTGGCGTACACCATATATAGAACAGGAAATTAACCATGCGTTACATAAAATAGAAATTAATTAATCACTCTTGAAAATGAATACTCATGCGCCCAGGTGCATTATAACTGTTTTCTAATTTCTGTTTTTTAATTTTTATAATTTGATATTTATTTGGAAAAACAGCAGGTAGAACAATTGATTTTCCTAAATTAGACCATAATGGATCGATATAATAATAATGCTTGTCATCATAACCAATAAGCACTGTAACATGAATATTTGATACTAGTTGATGATGTGTATTATCAATTTTAAATGTTTTGCTAAAAGGTTTTTGTCCTAAAACAGTGTGATAAATGATGACAGGTTGGTCTTTATCAATGATGTCACATAATGCATTTAGTGATTTTCCAGTACTATTAACAATACGTTTATCATACGTTTGTAAATAAGGTACTAAGGCAGTAGGGAAAATTGTTTGATGGTGACCCCATTTCACCCATAAGTGATGACCTACATAGCCTTTGTATGGATTATTCGCATGTTTAGGCCAGTGTTTCATGATATGTGTTGCTGGTATATTGTGATTATTGAATTGTAATATCATTGCACTTGCAATGCCTTCGCATCCCATAATCATGGGAATCGGAAATAATTGACTGATTGGTTTAACGGATAATATTTTTTTGTTCATAGGTAGAGACTCCTGTATCAATTAGTAAGAAAGATTAACATTAATTAATACGTTTATTATATATCTATATCAGTTTAAGTACCTACAAAGATGCTTGAATTATAGTTAATATTAGATATAATTTTATGAAATTGGTTATAATGTGCGAAAGGAGTTGAAAACATGGATTATAGAATAGAAACATTATCTGAAAGACCAGTACCAGTTGTAGGGGTAAAAAAGAAATATGCAACTGGACAAAAAGCACAAGAAAATATTTTTAAGTTTTGGATGGAATTTGAAGCAATGGGCTACAAAGATCGCTTGATATCACAAAGCAATCAATATCTAGAGGGGTTATTAGGTGTTTGTTTACCTAAAGAAAATGGTGAAATGCATTATTTAATAGGTGTGACAAGTGATGAACAGCAAAGTGAGTGGGAACAAGTTGATTTAGTAGAGGGTAGATATTTAGTATTTGATGCTAAAGGCCCTGTTCCGGAATCGATTAAACAAGCAATGCAAACTATTCATAGAAATATCTTACATACTTTAGATTATGAATTGCGGAGTGCTCCTTTTTTTGAATTATATAAACCAGGTGAACTACATTCAAACGACTATATCACTGAAATTTGGTTCCCAATAAAATAGTAAAGAATAAATTTTAAAACTAAAATATAAAAAATATCGCTAGTAATGCATAAACGTCCATCTCTATAACAATTCAAATAGGAATGGACGTTTTTTGCGTTTATAGAATTTTATAAATCGATAAGCTGAAGCAACCTAAGATAAAGAAACCTCTAAATGTATGCTTGGACACGCATTTAGAGGCTTCTATATTAGGGGAGAATTCAAGTTCATACACTACTTATTCATTTGTTAGTATTGATAACGGTATGAATTGTATTTTTTAACAGTGATTCATGTTATTCGCTTATTTATAAGAATAGACTTTAACACGATTTCTAACACAATGATTAGTACAGCAGTAATAATCAAAATAATTGTATATGGTAAGATGCTGTATTCACCTTGTAATCCCACTAATGGTGACATGATACCACCAAGTATAAATTGAAATAGACCTAGTAAACTTGAGGCATTGCCACTACCGCCAGTACGAGATTCCATCGCTAATGCAAAACTTAATGGTCCGATACCAGTTACAGGGCATACATTTAAAAAGAATGCGATAACTAATACCCATAATGGTAAATGAAGCATTAATGTCACAATAATTAGCACAACGCCCATTAATTGAATGATTGTTAAAATAATTAGCAAAAAGTATCTATTCATATATGCGACAAGTTTGGCTGTAAGTTGACTCATAATAATAAGACCAATACCGTTAAAGGCAAACAAATAACTAAATTGTTGAGGTGTCATGTCATAAATTTTTTGCGTAATGAACGGTGCCGCAGATGAGAAACTAAATAGCATTACGTAAGTTAAACCTTGTAAAATCATTGGAATAATAAATGCAGGTCTTTTTAATAAATGAGCAAAATCTTTAAAAATAACTTTAAAATTGAGTTTAGCTCGATTTGGTGTATGCGTTTCTTCTAAATAGCGGATTGATAAAAATAAAATAATAACACTTACGATTGTCAAAATTACAAATATTGCTTTCCAATTAGATATCGTTAATGCATAGCCGCCTATGATTGGTGCAATAATGGTAATGATTCCGTTGATTACGAGTAAAGATGCTAGTCCTTTAGCTAACGCTTTACCTTCATGTTGATCTCCCATAGTAGCTTTAGCAATTACTATAGCACCTCCGCCAGTTAAACCTTGAACTAGACGCAAAGTGAGTAATATACTCATGGAAGCAGTGAAAACCGCCAGTAAAGAAGCTAGTGCATAGATTGAAATGATAAATAATGCCACTTTTTTGCGTCCATATGCGTCTGACAAAGGACCGAAAATAAATTGACCAATAGCAAGACCAATCATTGCAAACGATAAAGTAAGCTGTGATTCAGATACAGATGTATTAAAGTCATGTTGCACATTGGGTAATGATGGCACATACATATCTATGGTTAAAGGGCCAAATGTAGTCATGATACCCAACACAATAATGACCATAGTTGGTAGTTGGCGGTTTGAAATCTTGTCCATGTGTGAAACTCCTTTAAAATTCTCTCTAATGTTTAATTATAAACATGTTATCTCGTTTTGTAATTACAAATGAAACTAATATGTTAATTACCATGTATTTTAGAAAAATAGAGCAATTAAATTTAGCTACTTTTAATTATTTATATAATACAAAACATACATATATATGATAAAGTATTATACTAGATATAGCGCATTAATTATATGTTTTTTGATAGTAATCATATAAAATTATATGGGATTTTACTAAGGAGTAAAAAATGAATTTAACTAAAACACACTATGAAGTGATTAAATTTGTGATTGTAGGCGGTATGAATACTTTAAATTATTACATTGTCTATCTTTGTTTATTGAAGTTATTAGAAGTGAATTATTTAGTTAGTCATATCAGTGGATTTATCATTAGTTTTGTCATTTCTTACTATTTAAATTGTTACTTTGTTTATAAAGTGACACCAACTTGGCGTAAATTCTTAAAGTTTCCATTAACTCAAGTTGTCAATATGGGCATGCAAACGTTATTATTGTATATTTTTGTACAATGGTTTGGTATATCAACTGTGATAGCACCTTTTGCAGGGCTTATCATTACAATACCTATAACATTTGTCCTTTCTAAATATATCCTAAGAGATTAGTAAAATTTTTAATAAACCCACATTTTAAATATATTTATTTTATGAGAGCAAGTTTCAGAATCAAAAATATGATTTGATTCAAACTTGGTCTCTTATTTTTGCTCAATTTTATAATTAATATTAGGATTGGCTAAAAAAATAATTAGTTTATTTATATTAAATAATTTTTGAATAAAAATCGTTGTAAATATGTTTGTGATGAGTCATAATAAGTATTCAATCATACTGAAGGTGGAAAGTAAGATGAGTCAAAAAGAAAAATTGGAAACAGCGCAAAAAGGTGCTTTTTTAAGTTTAATCGTCTACATCATATTATCGGTGACTAAATTTATCGTAGGGTATTTATATAATTCTGCAGCTGTAAAAGCAGATAGTTTAAATAATATGACAGATATTATTGTTTCTTTGGCAGTAATTATTGGTTTGAAAATTTCTATTAAACCTGCAGATCAAAACCATCCATATGGACATTTGAAATCTGAAAATATTTCATCATTACTCGTGTCATTCATTATAATGTTTGTTGGTATTCAAGTCATTATAGAGAATGTTCCTGAATTATTCACAAATGAACATCATACCCCTAATATTATAAATATTTATGTCAGTGTCATCAGTGGTTTGATTATGCTAGTTGTATTTTATATTAATCAAAGCATTGCTAATCGTACGAAAAGTAGTTCATTGAACTCCGCAGCTAAAGATAATTTGTCAGATGCGTTAGTGAGTTTAGGTACTGCAATTGGTTTAATTTTTACACAATTTGGATTTCCAGTAATTGATACGATATTAGCCATTATATTAGGCTTACTCATTATATATACTGGTTTTGGTATCTTTAAAGAATCAATTTTTACATTAAGTGACGGTTTTAATGAGCAAGAATTAGAAGCTTATAAAAATTATGTGTTAGAAATTGAAGATGTAATCGAAGTACAAAATATTAAAGGTCGTTACCACGGAAGTAGTGTTTTTGTAGATGTAACGATTGTAGTAAAATCAGATTTATCTTTGGAAGAAGCACATCACATCTGCGACAAAGTAGAACAACATATGCACAGCAAAGGCATTTCTTCAGTTTATGTACATCCTGAACCACAGTCAATACAATAAATGCGATGTCGAGAAAGTATATGATTGTGATTATTATCATGGTTTTTATTTATATTAAACTAATAAACTATCAAATGATAACTTGAATTAAGGTATTTAATGAGTATTGATATACAAATATAATATGTTTCAGTTAAAATTTTATTAACTTATTTTAGAATAAAAAAGTCCGAGACATTTTTGTCTCGGACTTTTAAAATATAAAGCAAGTCAGAAGATGGTTGAAGGGCATATATGTTTTAACTCCTTCAAACCATCTATGTTTAATTTAATAATTTATAGCGAAATAGGTTAGCATCGTTTTTAAAAAGTGATTTCTAGCCTATTTTTTATCATACATTTTGGGTTAATGTATAAAATTAGTCTTACCACCAACCATTTGCAATACGGAATTCGATTGCTGCATCAATTGAGCCATAACGATCTTCAGCGTATTGGATCATACCTTTTGTTTGTTCAGTTACAGATCCAGTACCCCAAGCTTCTTTCGTTTGTCCTAAACCTCTATATCCTAATTCATTTACCGCATCTGGATTTCCACTTGATTCTGGCATTACAATGTTATCCCAAAGCGCTTTTGTACCACCAGCAGCAATAAATTCACTATACACGTCATTGTTTGCTTGAGTAGTTTCTGCAGCATCAGCTGTAGAAGTATTTGAAGTTAAACCAACACCAGCTGTAGCGATTGTTACTGATGCGAATGAAGCTAATAATAATTTTTTCATTTGAAAAATCCTCCTAATAATTGTTTGTTTTAAACAGTTTCAAATTGTATTTGTTAATTAGCATGGATGTTTTTAAAATATTTTTGTTTGTCTATCGTATTGCTCCGTTCATCAACGTTTACAACTATAACATCATTTTTTTATAGGTAGGTTACAGAAAAATAAAAATAAAAAGTCATTTATGAATAAATGAATACAATCATTTCAAAATCAAGTGTAAATTGTTATAATTTTAATGTATGGCATGAGAAATTATAGATAAAGTATTGTCGTAACAGGATTTATATCTGTGTATCACTGTAATATTTTTGTAAAAGTAGTGATAATATCATTTTATTCAATGGAAAGAAGGAATATTATGCCAAAACTAATTTTATGCAGACATGGTCAAAGTGTTTGGAATGCTGAAAATCTATTTACAGGTTGGGCTGATGTAGATTTATCAGAACAGGGAAGAACTGAGGCAGTGACGTCGGGAAAAAAATTAAAAGAACAGGGTATAGAGATAGATATCGTCTTTACATCTTTATTGCAACGCGCCATTAAAACTACGTTTCACTTATTAGATGAATCTCAACAGTTATTTATTCCAGTTATTAAATCTTGGCGCTTAAATGAGCGTCATTATGGTGGATTACAAGGTTTAAACAAAGATAAAGCTAGAGAAAAATTTGGTGAAGAACAAGTACATATATGGAGACGTTCATATGATATAGCACCACCTGCGCAAAGTGATGAACAAAGAAAAGATTACTTAAATGATAGAAAATATGAACATTTAGATAGAAGAGTTATGCCTGAATCAGAAAGTTTGAAAGATACTTTAATTAGGGTGATTCCTTATTGGAACGACCAAATCTCACAACAGTTATTAGATGGAAAAACTGTGCTTGTTTCTGCGCATGGTAATTCATTGCGTGCATTAATTAAGTATATAGAAGATGTATCAGATGAAGATATTGTAGGATATGAAATCAAAACAGGGGCACCTTTAATATATGATTTAACGGATGATTTAAAAGTGATAGATAAATATTACTTATAATACTTTTATAACTGTACAAAAAATGAAATGACGTAGTAAAGTAATAAATAACTTAAATAAAATGATGGCTGATTCTGAAATATATAAATGTATATTTTCAGGAATCAGGCCACATCTTAGAAGTGATATGACAAAACCAAAGATAAAAAACATTTGGTTTTGAAGTATTACTTCTATTTTTATTTATTGCGCTTATGTTGTTGGATAATTTTGCGTGCACGCTTGCGTGTTTTGATATTAGGACTATTTAAATTACGGCGTGCTGTTTGTAAATCTAATTTCATGGTGATGACCTCCTTTATCTATAGATATTATGTAAGAAAAAACTTGGAATGTAAATAGTAATTATTACGATTTGTAACATTTTTTAAATCTTACAAAATAAAAGTTTAAAATATAACTAATATTTTAAGTATTTTTAATGATAAATTAAACTAAAATATGTATAATGCAGAAATGCGACTAAAAAGAGTTGATAAATTATAGAATACAGGAGTACAAAAATGGATCAAAAGACGAAAATTATAATGATTTTGATGATGTTGTGTGGTGGGTTTTTTGGATTATTAAATGAAACCTTATTAACAACAGCATTACCAAGCATAATGAAAGATTTTAAAATAGATTACACACAAGTACAATGGCTTACTACAGCCTTTTTATTGACTAATGGTGTAATTATTCCATTGTCAGCAATGATAATTCAAAGATATTCAACAAGAAAAGTATTTTTAACTGCAATATTTATCTTTTTTATAGGGACTTTAATCGCAGGATTTAGTCCAAACTTTTCTGTTTTATTAAGTGCACGAATTGTTCAAGCACTTGGTTCTGGTATTATGATGCCACTGATGATGACAACAATATTAGATATATTTGAACCTCATGAAAGAGGTAAATATATGGGGACATTTGGTTTGGTTATTGGTTTAGCACCGGCAATTGGACCGACACTATCAGGTTATTTAGTAGAGTATTTAGATTGGCGTTCATTATTCCATGTGGTTGCGCCAATTGCTGCACTTACTTTTATAGGTGCGCTTAAATTCGTCAAGAATGTCGGTACTAATCGAAAGACACGTATTGATATTTTATCAATTATCTTATCCGTGTTCGGTTTTGGTGGTTTGCTTTATGGTACAAGTTCAATTTCCCGTGATGGCTGGAACGATCCAATCGTATTGACTACTGTTATAGGTGGCATTATTTTAGTTGCGGCTTTTATTTTCCGTCAAACACGTTTAGAAAATCCACTCCTTGATTTTTCAGTGTTCAAAGATAGTCAATTTGCTGTAGGTATTATCATAATGGCTTTTACTATGATTTCAATGATTGGTTCTGAAACAGTGTTACCAATGTTTGTACAGAATATTATGAATGACTCAGCACTCCAATCAGGATTAATTTTATTACCTGGAGCTATCGTAATGGGGATTATGTCAGTGATTTCAGGTTTACTCTATGAGAAATATGGCGCTAAAATATTAGCATTTATTGGAATGTTTATTGTAGTTGTAACAACTTCTTATTTTGTAATCATGGATGAACATACCTCACCAGCGATATTAGCAACAGTATATGCCATTCGTATGATTGGTATCGCACTTGGTTTGATGCCATTAATGACACATACAATGAATCAGCTAGCACCGGAAATGAATGCACACGGTTCTTCGATGACAAACACTATACAACAAATATCTGCATCTATTGGTACAGCAGGTTTGATCACAATTATGAGTCAAGTTGCCAAGAATTACACACCAAATATGTCTGATTTTAAAGATATGAGTCAAAAACAAATGACAGCAGAAATTCAGCATCAAGCATTGCTAAGTGGATATCATGGTGCTTTTTGGTTTGCAGTCATCATATCTATTATCAGTTTAGTAAGTGTATTTATGTTGAAAAGCAAAAAACAACTTAAATTAGAGGAAGAAAATGCTAAATAATTAAAATTGAACATCATGTTAAGTCATGCGAAATTTTCTTGTAAAAGATATTAATATTATGATACTTTGATATCAATATAATAATAATGAATGGAGCGTATGTATTATAGAACACTCGATGCATTTAAATAACGAACCTTTTCAATTAATGAAAAACGAAGTAAAGACTATTGAAGTTAGATTGAATGATGAAAAAAGACAAGAAATTAAAAGTGGCGATTATATTGTATTCAAAAATATAAAGACTGAAGAAACATTAAAAGTGCAAGTTAAGGAAATTGTAGTGTTTTCATCGTTTCAGTCACTGATGAATCAATATACTAATGAAGAAATTGGCGCGAAAACAGACGATCAACTTTCTCAAAAATTAGCAGCTATATATCAAATTTATTCACAAACTGATGAACTTAATTACGGTGCATTAGCAATCAAAGTGGCACTAATATGATGAAAATGAAATTAATTGATTTATAGTTAGGATAAAGTTGTAGCATTGATGAAAATTTAATTTGCATACGGTAAATATGACACTTTCGTTAAATTCATTTATTAATGAATTTTTCGGAAGTGTTTTTATATAAATATAAAAATAATGTTATTGTTCTAGTACATCAAAGATTTTCGTTGTAAGATAAGAGTTATGGTTGAATAATATTAGATATGATAAGTAATATTAGGAGTGTAAATATGAAAAAATTAATGATGATGGTGTTCATTTCTATAATCATTATAGCTGGGTGTAGTAGTGGGAAATATGCTGATGAGATTGACAAAGCAGTGAATCAACAGAAAAAACAACAAAAGCTTTTAGCTGATAAGCAAAAGGGTGATGTGGAATCTAAGTTTGATAAAAAGAATGCGAATATCTATGTTTATGACAAAGGAAAATATGTGACTATTGCTTATAAACCATTAAAAGATGATGATGAAGTTCATTTTTATACATATAAAATAACTGATGATAAAGCACATTACTTAAAAAACTTTAATTCAAAATCATATTCACATGCCCATGATGCGGATTATAAAGAAGAAAATATGAACCTAGAAGAATAAAACAAGATAAGAAGGTGTGTTTTTAACAAATGAAGAAACGTTGGATAAGTTTGTTATTAATGGCAGTATTAATTTTTGTTTCCGCTTGTTCGAATGACAATCAAAATGTACATCAAGATGACAAATATGGAAAAGATGGCAAGATTAAAATTATTGAATACGGTGATTTTAAGTGCCCATATTGTAAAAAAGTAGAAGAAAATATTATGCCTAAATTAAAAAAAGAATATATTGATACGAAAAAAGTAGATTATCAGTTTGTTAATATGGCATTTTTAGGAAAGGATTCGATTATAGGTTCAAGGGCAGGTCATGCAGTAAAACAATATGCCCCTAAACAATATTTAAATTTCCAAAAATTAATGTTTAAGCAACAGCCGAAATCAGAGGAAAATTGGATCACCGAACAACTCGTTGATCAACAAATAAACCAATTGGAAATTTCAAATGATAAAAAAGAAAAGATAAAAACAAGCTATAAAACTAAAGAAAGTAAATCGTGGAAAGCAGCCGAACAAGATCATAAACAATATAAAGAAAACCATATTGAAACAGCGCCCACAGTTTTTATAGCAGGAAAAAAAGTAGAAGATCCATATAAATATAAGAATTATAAAAAAATACTTGAAGAAAGTTAACTTTCAAGGCATAGAGACAAAGTATAATATCATAAGCTCGTCACTGAATTTCTGAAAAAAACAGTGACGGGCTTTTTTAGTTAATAAAAAAAAGGATATCTTAACTTCTTAAATCGAAATAATTACGAAAAACCTGAAATAAGTATTGCGTATTTCAAAAAGTACGGTTATAATTTTAAATCGTAATCATTACTATTTGAGGAGGAGTAAGAATGAAAAAATCAATATACATACTGTCATTTGTCATTGTATTAGCGTTAATCGTTATTGGTTGTAGTGCTACAAAGTCAAACGAATCAAAAGGTAACGACAAGATAAAAATTAATACCACTGTATTTCCATTAAAATCGTTTGCCAATCAAATAGGCGGAAAGTATGTTTCAGTTAAATCTATTTATCCTAGTGGTGCAGATTTACATACATATGAACCAACACAAAAAGATATAATGAATGCGAGTAAAGCAGATATGTTCCTGTATACAGGTGACGATTTAGATCCTATTGCTAAAAAAGTGGCAGCAACAATTAAAAAGGATAATAAAAAGTTATCATTAGGAGATGAAATTGATAAAAGCGAATTATTAACTGATCAGCACGACGAAGAACATGAGGAACATGAACATCATCATGGACATCATCACGGAGGTTATGACCCTCATGTATGGTTAGACCCTAAATTTAACCAAGTATTTGCAAAAGAGATTAAAGATAAATTAATAAAGCAAGATCCTAAACACAAATCTTATTATGAAAAGAAT
Organism: Staphylococcus sp. GDY8P198P; assembly: GCF_017891615.1. Lineage (NCBI taxonomy): Bacteria > Bacillati > Bacillota > Bacilli > Caryophanales > Staphylococcaceae > Staphylococcus > Staphylococcus sp. GDY8P198P. The sequence goes on along the minus strand of NZ_JAESJQ010000005.1, from coordinate 230,925 downwards.
TATAAAAAATTGAAAGAAGATTTGATGTCAATAGATCAAAAAATGAAAAACATTACTGAAGATAAGCAAGGCAATACCGTATATATATCACATGAATCTATTGGTTATCTTTCAGAAAGATATGGATTTGTCCAAAAAGGTATACAAAATATGAATGCTGAAGATCCGTCCCAAAAAGCATTAGCAAAAATTGTGAAAGAAATTAATGATTCAGGGGCCAAATTCATTTTGTATGAAGCAAATGTTTCTAATAAAGTCACTGATACGATTCGTAAAGAAACAAAAGCAAAACCGTTGAAGTTTAATAATATGGAGTCGTTATCAAAAGAACAAGCACAAGATAAAACATTGACATATCAATCCCTAATGGAAAAAAATATAAAACATCTTGATATGGCATTAAATGACAATATTAAAACAGATGATGAAAAAACGCATAACAAGCATGAAAAGGCAATCGCTGATGGCTATTTTAAAGATAATCAAGTGAAAGATAGAAAATTAACTGATTATCAAGGACATTGGCAATCAGTTTATCCATTTTTAAAAGATGGTACTTTAGATGACGTCATGAAACACAAAGCAAACGAAGATAATCAAATGACTGAAAAAGAATATAAAGATTATTATCAAAAAGGATATCAGACAAATATTAGTAATATTAATATTACACAGGATACGATTACTTTTAAAAAGGATGACAAAACATTAAAAGGTCAATACAAATACGATGGTAAAGATATCTTGAAATATGAAAAAGGTAATAGAGGCGTCAGATATTCATTTAAATTAGTAGGTGGAAATAAAGAGTTACCAAAATATGTACAATTTAGCGATCATAATATAGCACCTAAAAAAGCAGAACATTTCCAAATATTTATGGGAGATAATAAACAAAAAGTATTGAAAGAATTAGATCATTGGCCAACATATTATCCAAAAGATTTAACTAAAGAACAAATAAAAAAAGAAATGTTGGCACATTAAAAGTTGAATCCATGTATTGTTTTAAATGATATAAATATTTTACATCGAAATGAGTAAAATTTTGTTTTACGGGAATATTTTTCATAGAAACACAAATATGAGCTTTTTCATTGATATATAAAATATACCTGATATAATAAATGTATCAATAGAAAGTTACAAATTTGGAGGTATGAATTTTTATGACAAAGTTTAATTTTGATCCAGCACATTCAGTAGTAGAATTTTCAGTTAAACACCTAGTGATTTCAAATATAAGAGGTAGATTTAATGACTTCGAAGCATCACTTGAAGGTGATTTAAATGATTTAAGCACAATTAAAGGTGGATTAACAATCAAAGCAGATTCAATTGACACTCGAGTTGGTGATCGTGATAACCACTTAAGAAGTGCTGATTTCTTAGATGTTGAAAACTATCCTGAAATTAAATTTGATGTAACAAAAGTAGATGGAAAATCAGTTACTGGTAATTTAACAATTAAAGATGTAACAGAAGAAGAAACTTTTGAATTATCATATGAAGGTCAAAGTAAGAACCCATTAAATGGTGCTACAACAGCAGGTTTCATTGCTAATGGTACAATTAACCGTGAAAAATATGGTGTTACGTTTAACCAACCACTTGAAACTGGTGGCGTAATGATTGGTAAGGATATAAACTTCCAAGTAAGCCTTGAATTTGCGTTAGAAGATTAATAATAAAAGCTATAAAAAAGGTCCAAGACATATAATTGTCTTGGGCCTTTTTCTAGTTATATAAAATTTAAAATATTTTTATGTGGGTATATAGTATTAAAAAGGGGGATTACAGTGGCAACAATGTTACCCAAAATAGGTCGTCCAGCAACGAATGCATTAGCATCGATTGGCATAAATTCTTTAGAACAATTATCAAAATATGAACGAACTACGATACTAGATACTCATGGCGTAGGACCTAAAGCGATAGGTATATTAGAGAATGCGTTGACAGAAGCAGGTCTATCATTTAAAAATGAAACAGCTTCAGAATTTCCATTTGAAATGGTTGGAGATTTAGGGTGTGATAATGCGCCCAAACGACGAATCATGTTAGATTTTCTAATAGGATCTGCATTAGCTGATAAAAACAAGTTATCACAAACAGTTGTGTCAAATTTTAAATGGCAAGTGCCCGGTGCTTTTGAATTGAACAGTTTAGATGAATTTTATAATGAAATTGAAGCACATAAAGTAGACATTAAAAGAATAGAAGTGACGCATAATTTAACACATGGAAAGTTTGGTGCAATGCATGGCACTCAGTTAAATAGTGATGGCACAGAAGTTTACTTCGCGGATTTTATTGAGTTTGAAAGCAATCGTAAAAATGCCAAAATTAAAACAGTTACATCTTATGTAATTATGAATGATGAATAAAAAGGAGCGTTTTAAGTGAGTATAGAAGTGAATGAAAACAAAATTATATTTAAAAGAGATTTTGAAGCAACTGTAGAAGAAATATTTAAAGCATATACTGAACAATCTTTATTTGAAAAATGGTTCCACCCTCAAGGCGCAACAACTGAAGTGTTCGAATTTAATATTGTGACTGGAGGTCAAGCGTTTTTTGCAATATATACTGACCAAGGTACGAGTTATACATTAACAAAGTATAATGAAGTAAAAGCACCTTATTTGATTGATTATAACGATTACTTTACTGATAAAGAAGGTAATATTGATAAAAATATGGCAAGTATGCGTAATGTGATTCAATTAGAACAAATAGATGAAGACTCAACGCGTATTATTTCTACTGCGGAACTGCCAGATCCTAAATCAGCACAACAACTACTTGATATGGGTGTAGAAGCGGGTATGAATAGCACATTTGATAATTTAGAAACGCTTTTAAAGAACAAAAAGTCATAGATATGTAAGAATTGAAACACTTGCACACTTTAGCTTTTAGTTATAATAAAAGTGAAGAGAGGTGAGTGTATTGAATAAACGCTATATTAAAGTATTAAGTTTATATACGATAAGTACGCTTGTACCAGCTATGATCTTAAATGAAAAATGTTTGAGTAGCAGTATATTTAAATGGTTATTACGTACTTTAACGGGCTATGGTATTTTTGCATATGGCCTACACATTTTAACAAAATTCAAAAAACAACAGTGAGCAGTGCGCTTAAGCTATCAGAATCGATGTTCAAATAAAAGCGTTAATCCACTATGAACTGCGCCTAAATATTTGGAGTAAAATAAAGACACTTTCGTTGAATTCATTTTAAAAAGAATTTATACGAAAGTGTTTTTTTATGTAAAATAGACGTATAACCTATTAAATTTGAATAAAAAACAATATAATTAATCTATAATTTTGTGATCCAAACATTTTAAAGGGAAGGGTGTCGATGTTGATAGAGAATAATAAAGCCATAAAAGATACATATATGTCAGATGAAACAATTAAAAACATTAATAATCAAGTTCAAATGAAGGATGTCATGTTTAACCAAACACCCGGACGTTATGCATTAAAATCAATCATGTCTGGATTTTTATTAGCCATTGTGACTGTTTTTATGCTTGCAATAAAAACACAATTTGTTGGTGCAAATGAAGGACTAATTAACTTATTAGGTGCCATTTCATTCAGTTTGGCCTTGGTATTGATCGTATTGACACATTCAGAATTATTAACGAGTAATTTTATGTATTTGACAGTTGGATGGTACTATAAGCTAATTGGCATGAATAAGGCTTTGATCATCATGTTAGTATGTTTCTTTTTTAATATTATTGGAGGATTTATTTTATTTGGTTTAATGAAATTTACTCCTATAATGACAACGGAAATGGTGACCAGTTTAACAACGCTTGTAAATGGTAAGACCATAGATTCGACATGGTATGCAGTATTAGTAAAAGCCATTTTCTGTAATTTTTTTATAAACATTGGTATTTACGTATCAATTCAATTTAAAGATAGTTTATCTAAAGCTTTTTTCATTGCATGTGGTGTTATTGTCTTTGTATTTATGGGCTATGAACACGTAGTATTTAATGCAGGTTTATATGCTGGTATGGTCTTTTATAATTTTGATGCTGTCGTGTGGGTGCATGTATTAAAAAATATTGTCTTTGCTTTTATAGGTAACTATATTGGTGGAGGTATATTTGTAGGATTAGTTTATGCTTATTTAAACGGCAAACGTGATAGTTTGCGAAACTAATATTAAGATAAAGTAAAAGACAATTCGGTTTCTACTATGAAATCAAATTGTCTTTTATTTTTATATATAAAACAAAAAAATTGACTCATTTATCAAGAAACCATATTGTATTACTGTAAATAATCTTTTAAATTTAATCAAATAATGCTATAAAAGATACGCTGAGGAGTGACAAAATGTCTGATTATAATATTAGAATCGCTGAAATAGATGATGCTGAAGCATTGCAAAAATTAATGTATGAAGCCTTTACACCTTTAAGAGAATTAGGTATTGATTGGCCATCCGTCAACGCTAGTGTTGAAATGGTCGAAAAGAATTTACAAACTGGTACGACTTTTGTCTTGGAAAATAACGCAGAAATCATTTCGACAATAACTGTACGTTATCCATGGGAGACGCAACGACGCATTTCTATTTACCCATTTGTATGGTGGTTTGCTACGAAACCATCATATGATGGACAAGGATTGGGTGGCAAGTTATTAAAATATGTTGAAGAAACATATCTTAGAGACACACTTAAGGTACCTGCCGTTACGCTAGGTACATCTGCGCGTAAGCATCCATGGCTATTAGATATATACAAAAGAAGGGGTTATGAAGTATACGCAGAACATGAAAGTAACGATGGTGATTTAGGTGTTATTATGAGAAAAGTATTAATTCCAGAACGTTTTGATGAAGAAGTATTAGGACAACCACCATTTTAGTTGATTATATATAAAATAGGGAATTCCTTTAGGTTATATCTAAGGGAATTCCCTATTTTTATAGTTTTATGTGAAAATATTCACAAAAACTAATGGAAATATATTACAATGCAAGGGTAAAGGGAGGGCGTCATTATGGGAGAAAATGTTCTCGTTGTACATGGTATGAGACGAGGTGTTCAGAATAAAGCTTTGAAATATTTTATATCTCAACTTTTTAAAAATAGTAATATCAACTATCAAATCGCATTTTTAGAAAGTGATACGAACGATTTCTATAACGTGATTTCGACTTTAGTAAAGCAAGGTAAATTTGAATTTAATATTGTACCGTTATTATTATTTTCAGCAAAACATTATTTAAAAGATATCCCAGAAATCTTACAGCATATTAAAGAAATGTTTCCACATATGAGATACCGTATTACACCACCACTAAGTACGCATCCTCATTTAATTAACATTATTGACGAAAAAATTAATGCGGCAATGTTCAATAGACCATCAATAAATAAAGTGATTTTTATTGCACATGGTAGTGAAAACTATGAACAACCTATTGTTCAACTTAAGCAACTAATTCAGCAATGTAATATTGTAAATAAATCAATTGATATGTTGACGCTATATGGTGAATATAATTATCAAAAAATATTGCCTAAGATATTAGAAGAAACACAGAACATATTGATTGTTCCTATCTTTTTATATGATGGTTATTTAGTTAATAAAATGAAAAGTAAAATTTCAAAAATGCGTATGGCGAATCATATTGAATATACTGAATCATTAAATTTTCATCCAATATTAGAAATGATAATCAAGGATCAAATTACACAATTGGAGGTGTATCGCAATGTATCCAGTCCAACTTAATTTAGCGAATAAACATCTTGTAATTATAGGTGGAGGTAAGGTTGCCTATCGAAAATTCCAACAGTTAAAGACTGAATCAATAGCTTCATTAACTATCGTAAGTCAGACATTTTTGCCAGAGTTTTTTCAAGCCAAACAATCAAATTTGAAATTAATAACAAAATGTTATGAACGAAATGATATTGAAAAGGCAGATATTATTATTATTGCTACGAATGACCCACATGTTAATAACCAAATAAAAAAGGATTCACGACCAACACAGCTTGTTAATCACACAGGAGATAAAACACAATCAGATTTTTATAATATGCCTGAAATTCAATATAAAAATATAAATATTTTATTCAGGTCAGATGGCAATGATTATAACAAAGTTAAAAAAATATCTCATGCAGTGGAAAATTTTTTGATAGAGGTATATAAGGAGGATTATCATGTCTAAAAAAAGGTTAGTTATGATTGGAAATGGAATGGCAGGTCTACGAACGATAGAAGAAATATTAGAAAGAGATACTGAACGTTATGAATTTACGATTATCGGTAAGGAACCTTATCCTAATTACAATAGAATTATGCTTTCGAATATTTTACAGAAAAAAATGACTGTTGATGAAACGATTATGAATAGTTATGAATGGTATGAGTCATATGGTATTAAGCTTATTGTAAATGATCCTGTCGTATCAGTGAATCGTGAGAACAATGAAATTGTAACAGAAAAAGGAAAGCATCTTAACTATGATATTTGTATTTTTGCAACAGGTTCAAGTGCATTTGTGTTACCAATACCGGGAGCTCAATTTAATAGTGTAATAGGTTGGAGAACAATAGAAGATACTGAACGCATGATTGAGATTGCACAGACTAAAAAACATGCCATCGTTATAGGTGGTGGATTATTAGGTTTAGAATGTGCACGTGGACTGATGGATCAAGGTATGGACGTAACTGTAATTCACCTTGCAAAATGGTTGATGGAAATGCAGTTAGATAAAAAAGCTGGTGAATTGCTTAAAGCAGATTTAGAAAAACAAGGTATGCACTTTAGGATGCAAGCACGTACTGAAGAAATCTTAGGTGAACAAGATGTAACAGGCATCAAATTGTCAGACGGTTCGATTTTAAAAGCAGACTTAGTGGTTATGGCTGTAGGTATTCGTCCATACACGCAAGTGGCACAAGCATCTGGACTTGAAGTCAATAAGGGGATCGTTGTAAATGATTTTATGCAGACAAGTGATAAGCATGTTTATGCAGTAGGAGAATGTGCTGAACATAAAGGGAAAACTTATGGGTTAGTAGCACCATTGTATGAACAAGGCAAAGTACTTGCAGATTATTTAACTGATAATCCTACTGAAGGATACCAAGGTTCTACTACATTTACGTCATTAAAAGTTTCGGGATGCGATTTATATAGTGCTGGTCTGATACATGAGAGTGATGAAGTAAAAGGTGTCGCAATCTTTGATAGCATGCATAAACATTATAAAAAAGTATTTCTTAAAGAAGGTCATATCGTTGGTGCGGTGTTATATGGGGATATAGAAGAAGGTTCTAGATTTTTTAATATGATGAAGAAAAAAGAAACCATACAAGACTACACGATCGCATCATTGCTGCACAAAGGTGGAGAATCAAGTGGTTTTGATGTCGCAGAAATGGCTGATGACGAAACTATTTGTGGCTGTAATGGTGTAAATAAAGGCACTATTGTTGAAGCGATAAAGCAAAATGGTTTAACGCGTATTGACGAAGTGACACAACTAACAAAAGCTGGTAATTCTTGTGGGAAATGTAAGGGACAAATAGGGCAAATCCTTGAACATACACTGGGTGATGATTTTATTGCAGCTAAACCTACAGGCATATGTGCATGTACAGATTTAACACGAGATCAAATTGTAACTCAAATTAGAGCGAAATCACTTAAAACTTCTAAAGAAGTTCGTCATGTTCTAAACTTTAAGGATAAAAATGGTTGTCCTAAATGTCGTCCTGCCATTAATTATTATCTTAATATGATTTATCCGTTCGAACATATTGATGAAATTGAATCAAGATTTGCGAATGAACGTTATCATGCTAATATCCAAAATGATGGCACCTTCTCTGTCATTCCTCAAATGAGAGGTGGCGTAACTGATGCAGAGCAACTTATAAAACTAGGTGAAGTAGCTAAAAAATATAACGTACCCCTAGTCAAAGTGACTGGTTCACAACGTATTGGATTTTATGGCATTGAGAAAGAATTATTGCCACAAATCTGGTCAGAATTGGGTATGCGTTCAGCATCAGCATATGGTAAAAAGACTCGATCCGTGAAGAGTTGTGTTGGTAAAGCTTTTTGTAGATTTGGAACACAAAATACGACAAGATTAGGAATCCGTTTAGAAGAAACATTTGAATATATTGATACACCACACAAGTTTAAGATGGGAGTTTCAGGATGTCCTAGAAGCTGTGTCGAATCAGGTGTTAAAGATTTTGGTGTTATTGGAGTAGAAAATGGATATCAAATTTATATTGGTGGTAACGGCGGTACAGAAGTTACAATTGGACAATATTTAACAACTGTAGAAACTGAAGCGGAAGTATTAAAACTTTGTGGCGCATTGATGCAATATTATAGAGAAACAGGTAACTATGCAGAACGTACTGCACCATGGTTAAATCGATTAGGATTTGAACATGTGAGTAGTATTTTGTTTGATAAAGCAAAACAAGATGTACTTTATGCACGAATTTTAGAAGCTAAATGCGCAGTGGAAAAAGAGCCATGGTCTGAGATTGTAAATAGTAAAAAAGAACAAAAAATATTTGAAGTGGAGAAGGTGTAAAATATGAGCGCTAAAAATAGGATTAAAGTAACGTCAATAGACACACTTACACCATTAGTCGGTAAAAAAATTAAATTACACAATAAAGAAATTGGTATTTTTTTAACGGAAGAAGGTAGTATTCATGCCATTCAAAATCGATGTCCTCACAAAGATGGTCCACTTTCAGAAGGGACAATGAGTGGTGATTATGTTTTTTGTCCATTACATGATCAAAAAATAGACTTGAATAGTGGTTTAGTACAAGCGCCAGATGAAGGTTGCGTTGAGGTGTTCAGAACAGAGGTACAGGATGGGGATGTGTATGTATGGGTTTGAATAAGGTTGGAAAAGTATACCTTATCGGTGCGGGTCCCGGCAATCCGGAATTATTAACGAGAAAAGCTGAACGTTTAATTCGAAAAGCAGATGTTATATTATATGATCGCCTTGTGAATCCATTTATCATTCAGATGGTTAGTCCAGGTGTAGAAATAATTGATGTTGGAAAAAAACCTTACCATAAACATATTCAACAAGAGGAAATCAATAAATTGCTTGTTGATGCAGCTTATTCACATCACTGCGTTGTACGGTTGAAGGGCGGAGATCCAGCTATTTTTGGAAGAACACATGAAGAAGTCTCAGCGCTAAATAAACAGAACATTGAGTGCGAAATCGTACCAGGTATTACTTCTGCTAGTGCAGCTGTTGCAAGCATGAAACAAGGGCTTACCGCTCGTCAGATTGCTACACATGTTACTTATACGACAGGACATTTTTGTAAAATGCATACTGATAAAGTAGAATTGGACAAATTATTATCAGGAGGCACATTAGCCATTTATATGGGTATTAGAAATTTAAAAACGATTATGCATGAAATATATCAACAAACCAAGAAAGATTATCCAGTTGTAGTGATATATAATGTATCTACTTATAAAGAGAAATTAATCCAAGGTACAGTAACAACGATTGACCAATTGATTGAAACACAAAGTTGTTCGTTTATGCCAGGTGTCGTTTTGGTAGGAGATTTAATGGCTGAATTACCTTGTGTTACTAGTTTAAGTCAGTCTCAAACTAAAAGCTATTTGATTACTGGTGAACATCAATCAGCTTTAGAAAAGGCATTATCGCTCTATAGTGAAGGTCATTTTTGTTTGATTGATGTTATAGATACATCTATTTATCATAAAACACAGATTGAATTTATGAACGATATTAAAGAACAATATTTATTTGATGAACATATTAAATTAATGTAATAATTTAATTTGCTGTACTAGAAAGTTTTTTCTTAATATGATTCAGAATCATTGATATCTTGACTATATAATGAGACTCGAACCATAATTTTAAGCAGCACGCCAATACCTTTAAAATTTTAATATTTTTATAAATAAAGGAACTAATCCGTTAAATATTTTTAATGGATTAGTTCTTTTTTGTATTAACAAAAATCTACCATAAACTGTGGCATATTACATATTTAAAATGAATTTTAGAAATAATTAGGGCTTTTTGATATTCAATTAGGTAAATCCCTAATATATAGAAAGGTTTAATAAACGTACAATTTAAGTAAGAAATGAAAAGTAATTACGACAAAGATGTTCATAGAATATATTTCTTATTTGTAATGATGTTGAGAGGATGTATAAAATGAAGAAATTTGGTATGAAATTTTTTAAACCAACTGAAAAATTCAATGGTAATTGGTCAGTGCTTGAAAGTAAAAGTAGAGAATGGGAAAAGATGTATCGCGAACGTTGGAGTCATGACAAAGTAGTGAGAACAACACATGGTGTTAACTGTACAGGGTCTTGTTCATGGAAAGTGTTTGTTAAAAATGGAGTGATTACTTGGGAAAATCAACAAATTGATTATCCAAGTTGTGGCCCAGATATGCCTGAATTTGAGCCGAGAGGTTGTCCGCGTGGTGCGTCATTTTCTTGGTATGAATACAGTCCCTTGAGAATTCGATATCCATATATTCGTGGTAAGTTATGGGAACTATGGATAGATGCATTAGAAAAGCATGATGACAATACTGTTGCAGCATGGGCATCTATAGTAGAAGACGAAGAAAAAGCTAAGATATACAAACAGGCTCGAGGAAAGGGTGGGCTTGTAAGAACGAACTGGAAAGATGTTTCCAAACTAATTTCGGCTCAAATTATATATACGATTAAAAAATTTGGTCCTGATAGAATAGCAGGATTCACACCAATTCCTGCTATGTCTATGCTGAGTTATGCTTCTGGTGCCCGTTTCATTAGCTTATTGGGAGGAGAAATGCTCAGTTTCTATGATTGGTACGCAGATTTACCACCAGCATCTCCGCAGATTTGGGGAGAACAAACAGACGTACCAGAATCAAGTGATTGGTATAATGCTTCATACATTATGATGTGGGGATCTAACGTGCCATTAACTAGAACACCAGATGCTCATTTTATGACAGAAGTACGTTATAAAGGTACGAAAGTCATTTCTGTTGCGCCTGATTATGCAGAAAATGTAAAGTTTGCAGATCATTGGTTGGCACCACATCCTGGGACAGATGCAGCAGTTGCGCAAGCAATGACACATGTGATTTTGCAAGAATATTATGTGAATCAGCCTAACGCTTATTTTATCAACTATTCTAAACAATATACAGATATGCCATTCATTATTATGTTAGATGAGGATGCTAATGGTTTGAAAGCAGGTCGCTTTTTAAGAGCAGAAGATTTAGGGGTAGATACACCAAATGGTGACTGGAAACCTGTTATTTTCGATAAAATACAACAACATTTAACCGTCCCTAATGGGACAATGGGTCAACGCTGGGAAGAAGGTAAACAATGGAATCTTAAACTAGAAGATGAACAAGGATTTAAAGTTGATCCAGCGCTAAGCCTTGCAGAAGATGAATATGAAATCAAACAAATTCAATTTCCTTATTTCAATAATGAAGGGAATGGCGTTTTTGAAAGACCTATTGCTGCTAAGAAAATTGAATTAGCTAACGGTGAACAAAAATATGTTGCGACTGTGTATGATTTGATGACGAGTCAATATGGTATACGACGTTTTGAACATAAATTAGAAGCACAAGGATACAACGATGCGTCCTCGTATTATACACCTGCTTGGCAAGAAAAAGTGACAAGTGTGAATGCCAATGTGGTGGTACAAGTTGCCAGAGAATTTGCACAGAATGCTATCGATACACAAGGTAAATCAATGATTATTATGGGTGCAGGCATAAATCATTGGTTTAACTCAGATACGATATATCGCGCTATTTTGAATCTTGTATTACTCTGCGGATGCCAAGGTGTTAATGGTGGCGGTTGGGCGCACTACGTAGGTCAAGAGAAATGTAGACCAATTGAAGGATGGAATACCATAGCTTTTGCTAAAGATTGGCAAGGACCACCACGCTTACAAAATGGTACAAGCTGGTTTTATTTTGCTACGGATCAATGGAAATATGAAGAATCAAACGTAGATAGTATTAAGTCACCTTTAGCAGAAAATATCAAGCATCAACATCCTGCAGATTATAACGTATTAGCAGCCAAATTAGGTTGGCTACCATCTTATCCACAATTTGATAAAAATAGTTTGTTATTTGGAGAAGAAGCAAAAGATGATGGCGCATTTAATAACGATGAAATTTTAAAACGAGCAATAGCATCTGTAAAATCAAGAGAAACTAAATTTGCAATTGAAGACCCAGACGCTAAGGAAAATCATCCAAAAACTTTGTTTTTATGGCGCTCTAATTTAATTTCAAGCTCAGCAAAAGGGCAAGAATATTTTATGAAACATTTACTAGGTGCTAAATCTGGTTTGATGGCCGAAGCAAATGAAGATACAAAACCAGAAGAAATCAAATGGAGAGATGATACAGAAGGCAAACTAGATTTACTCGTATCATTGGATTTCAGAATGACTTCTACTCCGTTATATTCGGATATTATCTTGCCTGCAGCAACTTGGTATGAAAAACACGATTTATCTTCGACAGATATGCATCCTTTTGTACATCCGTTTAATCCAGCCATTGATCCTTTATGGGAGTCTCGTTCAGATTGGGATATCTTTAAAACATTAAGTAAAACCTTATCCGAAACTGCTAAAACACACTTAAACGGCCTCTATAAAGATATTGTAACTACACCGCTAGCACATGATACTTCACAAGAAATCTCTAATGTGAATGGTCAAGTGAAAGATTGGACTAAAAATGAAATAGAGGCAATTCCCGGAAAGACTATGCCAGGATTTGCTGTGGTTGATAGGGATTATACAAAAATCTACGACAAGTTTGTTACGGTAGGACCTTTATTAGAAAAAGCTGAGATAGGTGCACATGGTGTGAGCTATACTGTGGCAGAGCAATATGAAGAACTTAAAAGCATGGTAGGTACGTGGCATGATGAAGATGAACATTCAATTAGAAATGAGCTTCCTAGAATAGATACCGCAAGACGTGCTGCAGATGTCGTATTAAATCTATCTTCAGCTACAAATGGTAAATTATCACAAAAATCTTATGCAGATTTGGAACGACAAACAGGAATGAAACTTAAAGATATTTCTAGTGAACGTGCATCTGAAAAAATAACATTTTTAAATATTACCGCACAACCGAGGGAAGTTATTCCAACAGCTGTTTTTCCTGGTTCTAATAAAAATGGTCAAAGGTATTCTCCGTTTACTACGAATATAGAACGTTTAGTGCCTTTTAGAACACTAACTGGGAGACAAAGTTATTATATTGATCATGAAATTTTTCAGCAATTTGGTGAAAATCTACCCGTTTATAAGCCGACTTTACCGCCGATGGTTTTTGGTTCACGTGATAAGAAAGTGCAGTTAGACGAAAGTACGCTTGTCTTACGGTACTTAACGCCACACGGTAAATGGAATATTCACTCTACTTATCAAGATAATCAACATATGTTGACATTATTCAGAGGTGGTCCGACGGTATGGATTTCATCTGAGGATGCAGCAGCACATGATATTCAAGATAATGAATGGCTAGAAGTTTATAATCGTAATGGTGTAGTTACAGCTAGAGCTGTAGTATCACATCGTATGCCTAGGGGAACGATGTTTATGTATCATGCTCAGGATAAGCACATTGAGACACCTGGGTCTCAACTGACAGACACACGTGGTGGTTCTCATAATGCACCTACACGCATTCATTTGAAACCAACACAACTTGTTGGAGGTTATGGTCAGATCAGTTATCACTTTAATTATTATGGACCAATAGGAAATCAAAGAGATGTTTATGTCGCAGTGAGAAAACTGAAGGAGGTTGACTGGCTTGAAGATTAAAGCACAAGTTGCAATGGTATTGAATTTAGATAAATGTATAGGATGTCATACGTGCAGTGTGACTTGTAAAAGTACCTGGACAAACCGTCCAGGTGCAGAATATATGTGGTTTAATAATGTTGAAACAAAACCAGGCATTGGTTATCCAAAAAGATGGGAGGACCAAGAACATTACAAAGGTGGCTGGTTTTTAAACAAAAAAGGTAAATTAGAACTAAAGTCTGGTAGTAAATGGTCAAAAATTGCTCTTGGTAAAATTTTCTATAATCCAGATATGCCTGTAATTAAAGATTATTATGAACCATGGACATATAATTATGAACACTTAACTCAGGCTAAAGCAGGAAATCATTTACCAGTAGCAAAAGCACATTCCATTATTTCTGGTGATAAATTAGATTTAAAGTGGGGGCCAAATTGGGAAGATGATTTGGCAGGTGGTCATGTTACAGGGCCTGAAGACCCAAATATTCAACGTATTGAAGAGGACATTAAGTTTAAATTCGATCAAACTTTTATGATGTATTTACCAAGATTATGTGAGCATTGTTTGAATCCAAGCTGTGTTGCCTCATGTCCCTCAGGAGCGATGTATAAACGCGACGAAGATGGCATTGTGTTAGTTGACCAAGAAGCGTGTAGAGGTTGGAGGTACTGCATGACAGGTTGTCCATACAAAAAAGTATACTTTAATTGGAAGACAAATAAAGCAGAGAAATGTACTTTTTGTTTCCCAAGAATTGAAGCGGGATTACCGACAGTATGTTCTGAAACATGTACTGGACGTATGAGATATTTGGGTGTTCTGTTATATGACGCGGATAGAGTTGAAGAAGCTGCTACAGCCGAAAACGAACAAGATTTATATGAAAAACAGTTAGATTTATTTTTAAATCCATATGATGAAAGTGTCATTGAACAAGCACAAAAAGATGGTGTATCTATGGAATGGATAGAAGCAGCTCAAAATTCACCTATATATAAATTAGCCATTGAATATAAACTTGCATTTCCGTTACATCCAGAATATCGTACAATGCCTATGGTATGGTATTGCCCACCTTTGAGTCCAATCATGAGTTATTTCGAAGGTAAAACCGCTATAGATGCTAATAGAAATCCAGATATGATATTCCCTGCAATAGAAGAAATGCGTTTGCCAATACAGTATTTAGCTAGCTTATTTACTGCTGGAAAGACAGAACCGGTCAAAGCAGCATTGCAAAAAATGGCTATGATGCGAAGCTATATGAGGGCTCAAGTGACAAATAAACCTTTTGATGAAGATAAATTAGCGAGATTGAGTCTGACTGAACGTCAAACAAAAGATATGTATCGTTTATTAGCAATTGCAAAACATGAAGACAGATTTGTAATTCCAACTTCGCATAAGGAAGCGTATATGGATACGTATCGTGCACAAGGTAGTCAAGGCTACGGTGGAGAGTATTTTGGTGCAAATTGTGAAGGATGTGGGGTTCCAGTAGGAACGACTTCTGAAAAGTCAGGGCAAGCAATATACAATGATAATTTCTATGGAGGGATATTCCGTGATTAACATAGAACAGTTTAAATCATTTCAAGAAACACTGGGATATTTTGCGCAACAATTGGAATTTCCAAAAAAGATGACTTTGCATTCTAATATTTTTGAAAGCATCATTCATAATCAACACCCAGCTTATAAGGATCTTATGACATATCGTCAGCAGGTACATGAGTATACATTTTTAGAATTTCAACAATTATATTCTAATACATTTGATTTTAATAAAAATGCCCCCTTGTATATGACTTATAACAAATTTGATACACAAAAAGAACGAGGACAATTATTAGCGAAATTGAAAGTTTTATATGAAATGTTTGGACTTAAAATGGCAGACAATGAACTATCTGATTTTTTACCATTGATGCTAGAGTTTTTATATGTTGCACAATGGCAAAATGATCCAAGAGCAAAAGGAAACATTGAATTTGTCATCATGATTATTGAAGACGGTACTTATGCTATGGCAAATCATTTAGCAGAACGAAATAGTCCTTATTATTATTTAATTAAAGCGTTAAGAGAGACATTAAAAGTATGTATTGAGCCAACAAATGAGGTGAAAGCGAATGTTTAACCAATTTTTATGGGTCATATTCCCTTATTTATGTGTTGCAATATTTTTCCTAGGACATATTGCAAGATTTAAATTCGATAAATTTTCATGGACTGCAAAATCAAGTGAATTCATAGAGAAAAAAAGATTACAATGGGGAAGTTTAATGTTTCACCTGGGAATTATTCCAGTAGCAATGGGACATTTTGTTGGTTTAGTCATACCTGCTTCTTGGTTACGAACGTTAGGTGTTAATGACCACTTATATCACATTGGTGCAGTGTATATTGGTAGCATATTTGGTATAATAACATTGATAGGTATGCTGTTGTTAACCACACGACGCATTACACAGAAAAACATTAGAAAACTAAGCTCAGCCTCAGATATTATTGTGAATTTTTTATTGTTAATCATTGTTTGCATGGGTTGTTATGCGACTTTAGTGACCAATGCAGTTACACCAGATTTTGATTATCGGACATCAATATCTATTTGGTTTAGAGATTTATTTGTCTTTTCACCTGACGCAACATTAATGGCTAATGTACCTATAACATTTAAAATTCACGTGTTGTTAGGCTTTACCATTATGGCATTGTGGCCATTTACGCGACTGGTTCACGTGTGGAGCGTACCGTTAACATATGTGAGTAGAAGTTATATCATTTATCGTAAACATAAGGTGTGAAAGGAGGTCATGCATTGGGTTCATTGCCTTTAAATAAAAAAATTGATTATCAAGCAGCTTTAAATTTAATACGTACAAGAGAAGGTTTTGACTTTGCAGGTTTAGCATTTTATGAGCAAGAAAATCAAGTATCACCGATTAAATGGCATTATGTTTCTGGCAATTTAAATAATAGATATAAGTTAATAGTCTTAAGAAAAGGTAAAGGACTCGCGGGCAATGTTATGAAAACGGGTAAACGCATGATCATTGAAGATGTAAATCAAATTTTATTACCCTCAGAAAAACATAAATATCCTATTGTTTTAACTGAATTACTAACTGCCATGGTGGCTATACCTTTGTGGTATAACAGACAAGTTTACGGTGTTTTGTTATTAGGTCAGAGGGATGGAAATCCATTACCTTTAGCACATGGTGACATTTCGATAGCTGATGTTTTAGGAATTTTTAAAGAAGAAGATTAGGTGATGATCGTGCAAGTAAATCAAATGGAAGATATGACTGAATTATTATTGCAGTATTTCAATAATACAAGAGAAAAAATAGTGTTTGTTGATAATAAGGGGAAAGTTATTGCTAAGAATCAAGCTGCAAAAGATATCATTTCCAATGATGAGGACTATCGAGATATGACTAATGTGATTTGTAATCGATGTGATGGATATACTAATGAGTTTGATTTACAATCTTGCAAAAATTGTTTTCTTGAAGCAGAAGAAGTTGGTAATACAAGCTTTCAAGTATTTATGAAAACTAATCGAGGTACGATTGAACCATTTACTGCAACGTATCAAACGATTGATCCGGTAAATGATATCAAAGTATTTACATTGCAAAATGTATCTCCACAAATTGAACGTCATGATAAGATGTATCAACGTAAAATGATGCAAAAAACAATTTCTGCTCAAGAAAATGAAAGAAAACGTATTTCAAGAGAGCTACATGATAGCGTTGTTCAAGAAATGCTGAATATTGATGTTGAGTTAAGGTTGTTAAAGTATCAGCAAGAAATACAAGATTTAGTTGCTGATTCGAAACACATAGAAGGACTTATGTCCAAACTCATTGATGATATACGTAACCTTTCTGTTGAATTGAGGCCTTCATCTTTGGATGATTTAGGATTAGATGCAGCATTCAAAACATATTTCAAACAAGTTGAATCTAATTACGGCATGGAGATTATTTATCATTCAAGTCTAGATGCACAACGCTTTGACAATGAAATAGAAACGGTTGTTTATCGAGTAGTACAAGAAGCATTATTTAATGCAATTAAGTATGCCAATGTGGACAAAGTTGAAATTGACTTACATTATAATCGTAATAGGTTAATAGCTGAAGTCGTTGATAGAGGCATAGGATTTATTAAAACTGATCAGCCACAAGGTACTGGATTAGGTATTTATGGTATGTATGAACGCGCAGAATTAGTAAATGCTGAAGTAAATGTCGATAGTCAAATTGGAAGAGGTACGATAGTGACTTTAGAAGTTCCAATTTAAGGGAGTAAGGAGAATAAATTTTGAGAATAGTTATTGCAGATGATCATGCTGTTGTCAGAACAGGATTTTCTATGATTCTAAATTACCAAGATGATATGGAAGTTGTCGGTACAGCTGCTGATGGCTTAGAAGCTTATCAAAAAGTAATGGAACATAAACCTGATGTATTAATTATGGATTTGAGTATGCCTCCAGGAGAGTCAGGACTGATTGCTACTAGTAAAATAGCAGAAAGTTTTCCTGAAACAAAGATCTTAATATTAACAATGTACGATGACGAAGAGTACTTATTTCATGTATTAAAAAATGGCGCAAAAGGTTATATCTTGAAAAACGCGCCAGATGAACAACTCATTTTAGCAATAAGAACTGTATATCAGGGTGAAACATATGTAGATATGAAATTAACGACTTCTTTAGTGAATGAATTTATTAGTAATAGTTCCAAAGACGAAACGGCTACATCAGACCCTTTTAAAATTTTATCTAAAAGAGAAATAGAAATATTGCCTTTAATTGCAAAAGGTTATGGTAATAAAGAGATAGCAGAAAAATTATTTGTATCTGTAAAAACAGTAGAAGCACATAAAACACATATTATGCAAAAATTAGACTTAAAATCAAAACCGGAATTAGTAGAATATGCGATGAAGAAAAAACTTGTGGACTTTTAATCGAGTTACTTCTGACAACAAATAATATGGTAATGTCATAATTTATTAATAAGTCTATGCAAATTTTTACGATATAATGTATTGTTAAACAACAGATAACTGAGGATAAGATATAAATTTCATGCTCAAGATAAAGGACTAATCCATTTGCATATGGATTAGTCCTTTTTATATTAAAATGTAGTGAATTTGAGCGTGTATACTTGTTTGGGATATGATTTACATTGTCTGAGCTTGTAGCCCATCTATCATATTATTCCCAAGGCATCCACACGTTATTAAATCGTTGCAAATCATGTGTTCAGTATAAAAGAAAAATTGATATAGAACAGTATTTTAATGATGAAGTAAAAGTTACTTTGCTCCTCATTTGCATGCCATCTTAGGCATGAATCAAGATGATTGAAAACTCATTTCCGCTTTAAGCTCCTCACATAGTTTCTTCTTTTACACAAATTAAAATTTAAATTGAATTTATTATTGAAAAAAGAATAGGGGAAATTTTAGAGAACTTAAGGGATAATCCTTATGTTTATTATTTCACAAAGATTTTACAATAGCCATATAGCCAGTATTCTACAAATATTAATATTCCAAAAAATTCGTATATTACACCGGTTTTACCTTTCATAATTTAGTCCTTAATACTTCATAATAAATAATATTATTGTAGGCGCTTGTAGAATACTAGGCTTAATTATAAAAAATTAAATGTAGGTGAATGTAATGAACAAAGCTAGTGGTGGATTTCAATTAACTTTACAATCTTTAAGTTTAGTTGTGGGTTTTATGGCGTGGAGCATTATTGCACCGCTAATCCCTTTTATATCTCAAGATATTAATATAACAGGAAATCAGCTTTCAATTATATTAGCCATACCTGTAATATTAGGTTCTGTTTTAAGAGTGCCTTTTGGCTATTTAACGAACATAATAGGCGCTAAATGGGTGTTTTTCTGTAGTTTTATCATTTTATTATTTCCAATTTATTTTTTGAGTCAGGCTCAAGGGACAGGGATGCTCATGGCATCAGGATTCTTTTTAGGCGTTGGAGGTGCGGTGTTTTCTGTTGGTGTAACATCAATCCCTAAATATTTTCCTAAAGAACGCGTTGGTTTAGCAAATGGTATTTATGGCATGGGTAATATCGGAACTGCAATTTCTTCTTTTTTAGCGCCCCCAATCGCATCAATTATTGGATGGCAAACGACGGTCAGAAGTTATTTAGTAGTGATTGCTTTATTTGCTATTTTTATGTTCTTTTTTGGTGATCCGAAAGAGAAAAAAGTAAAAGTGCCTTTAGTTGAACAATCTAAGCGTTTATTTAAAGATTTGAAATTATATTATTTATCACTTTGGTATTTCATTACTTTTGGTGCATTTGTAGCATTTGGTTTGTTTTTGCCGAATTATTTAGTGCAACAATTTGGTATTAGTGAAGTAGATGCAGGTATACGTTCAGGTGTATTCATTGCACTTGCAACATTTTTGAGACCTTTAGGTGGTATATTAGGCGATAAATTTAATGCGGTGATGTTATTAATGATAGATTTTACATTGATGATTGTTGGCGCAATTATTTTAGGATCTTCAAATCATATTTTACTATTTACGATAGGTTGTTTATTAATTAGTGTTTGCGCTGGTTTGGGGAATGGACTTATTTTTAAACTTGTGCCTTTCTATTTCAGTAAAGAGGCAGGGACTGCAAATGGTATTGTTTCTATGATGGGCGGATTGGGTGGATTCTTTCCACCGATTGTTATTTCATATGTCACAATGCTATCAGGTAGCAGTCACTTAGCATTTTTATTATTAGCGTTATTTGGAATCATAGCATTAGTAACAATGGGGCAAATGTTAAAAAAAGTAAGTTAAAACTATAAATTTCACAAAAAAATGAAGTGTTACTTCAGACTGTCGACAAAATCTCCGACTTTGTTGGCAGCTTTTTATACACGCTTTCCGCGGGCACTGCCTTAGCCTGTAGTCTTCGGCTAGTGCTATTCCCGCAGGAGTCGGCATAAATCACTGCCAATATTATAATATATGTAAATTAAGCAGTGGTCGTGATTATTCTGATGAATAAATCAATTGATAAAAGAGATCAATATGAAATGATTTCTATCTCTGAATTAGTCCTTAATAATCATTGATTACGTAAAGTCGATGCGATATTAGATTTAAATTTTGTATATGAACTTGTCGAAGACAAATATTTGAAAAAACTATATAAATAAAAAATAGATAAACCCTTCGCAAATTAATGCGAAAGGTTTATCTACTTTCTGAAGCAACATTTCAAAAATGAAGTGTTGTTTTTCAAATTGATTGTTAATCAATTTGAATGTTAGAAGAGGAAGACTCTTTTTTCTCTTTTTTAGGCAAAGTGACATTTAACATGCCATTTTCATAAGATGCTTTAATGCCGTTTTCATCGACATTATCAAATTGATATTGACGTTTTACATCACTAAAGCTACGTTCTTGATGGATAATGCGTCCATTTTCATCTTCTTTATTATTTTCAAATGACTGTTTACCTTCTATTGTTAAAATATTATCTTCAAACTGTAGATTAATATTTTCTTTTTCCATACCTGGTAACTCTGCTTCCACAATGTAAGCATCTTCTAATTCTTTAACATCTGTTTTAATACTATTAGCACCTGGAAATTGATCAAAAAATTGACGTCCGAAATCTTTAAATAAATTACTAGGATTTACATCGAAAAATGAATTATCGAATGGTTTCATATTGAATGCCATAAAGCATCTCTCCTTATATTATGATTTGTTTTGTTACGATTTAATCAATATTAATTTGTTTTTTTGTATGATGAATAGGTAAAGTAACATTTAATATACCATGGTTCAGCGTAGCTTTAATATTTGGTTCATCTACGTTTTTAAATATAAATTGTCTATTTTGGTTGTTAGAATTGCGCTCTTTAATCAAGTAATTATCTTGGTTTTGAGTTATTGTAGAAGTATTTTTAACACTGATCGTCAATGTCTTTTCATCAAATTGAATATCTATATTGTCTTTACTGTAACCTGGTAGTTCAGCAATGACTTGATATGCATCACTTGATTCATATACATCTACTTTAAAATCATGATGCTCAGTTAATAAATTTTCTAGTATATCTGTAGAAAGATTTTGTGTATTTTGCATCATTTTTCACCTCTCCTTTAACCTTATATTTATATTATAATATATTAGTCAAAGAAAGTCAAAGTCAAACTATAGTATTTAACACTTTATGTGTACAGTTCTACCAAAAGCTGATGATAAAAGGGTGATTATTACTTTTATCATCATTACTTTAAATAAAATAAAAAAATAGAGGCAAGTTTAAGTTTAAATTAGCATAAATAAATTACACACTTTAAACGTAGCTTTACCTCTTAATATATTAAATTTCTTTAGTGAAATGTTTATTTACAAAATTTTGTAGTGTTTCTTTTAAGTGAATGGCTTCATCGATATCCATATCAAATTCACTAAAAACTTTTTTGGACACATGGGATAATGAATCCTGAACTTTTGCACCTTGTTCTGTAAGCGCAATTTGTAAATTACGTTCATCATCAATTTCACGTGTTCTACTAACATAACCTTTTTTTTCTAATTTTTTAAGTAAAGGTGTTAGTGTCCCGGAATCAAGATAAACACGTTGTCCAAGTGTTTTAATGTTTATCTTTTCATTTTTTTTAATGGCGAGCATAACTATATAACCAGTGTATGTTAGGTCATGCTCTTTTAAATATGAAGTATATTTTTTTATAATTTCTTTTGAAGAAACGTAAAATAGAAAGCACAGTTGTTCTTCTAAGTAACTTACTTTGTCCTCCATTTAATCACCCCTTTTGAAATTTAACCTTATTATGAACAAAGTACATTGTCAAGGAACTGTTGTGTCCATATTCATAATATTTTTATAATATATATCATTGTGAATAAGTGGAAATTTAAGAACATTTTGTTACAAAAGGTATTAATACTTTATAATTTATTTGTTATCGTTCATAATACTAATATTATGAATTTTAATAAGTAGTCTAGAAATTTAAGAGTATGAGGATTAACAATAGAGTATTTATTATGATTGTTTTTACTTAAAAGGAGATAAATAATGAAGACGTTTTTGAAAATACTGGGACTATTAATCATTTCGTTAATTTTGGCCGTAGCTTTTTTCTTTGGTTTAAGAACATATCAAGGTCACAAAAATTTAGAATTAGTTGATAATTACATGGATGAAAACCATTTAACTGAGAAAATTAAAACAGAGAAAACATTATATAGTGCTAAAAAAGGGTTATATTATAAAGAAATTAAGTTTAAAGATGATTCGGAACATACTTATGTTGTGCAACCAATTAGTACATATAAAGGTATATTAGTGCAAGGTTTTGATCCAGAAACTAAGAAAAATGTAAAAGATGCAAAACATAATGCTTTTAAAGAGAAATATAAACCTAAAGATTAAATAACTCATTATTTAGTGATGTTATCATTTTATAAACTAAAGCAAATCAATATCATGTTGGCTGATTCCGTATATACATATGGCATCAGCCATTTTTGTATTAAATATATTTTAATGTATGTGTTTTAACATATGCTTTACTATATTAAAACTCAAAAACAATAGCATAGTGTCTTACTTATTATCACATGTGAATTAATGACAGTATAATATAATAATTCATACACAATTGAAGTAAAATGAATATAAAAATTAATAGCGATTGTTGATGTTACTCAAATATAAAATTAGTTAAAAGAGTAGTGATTTTATATCCTATTACAACATTATATCAGGCTTGTAGTAAGGTTTAATAACGCCATATCATAGTCTTTAACTGCAATTTTGTGTATTTGTCAAAATAATTATGTTACTTATATATATATAAAATGAGTAAAAATAAAAATTAAGTGTAATAACAACTATTTTTGCTGAAAAAATTTATATCTATATAAAAATTATTTTGATATAATTAAGCAATGTCAGAAGAAGGGGAGAAACATCATGGCAATTATAAGAAGAATCAGTTTACCAATGCAAGTTATTATCGCGTTGGTATTAGGTGTTATCGTAGGTCTATTACTTTATGGACACGACGAAATTGCAAATTACATTAAGCCTTTTGGCGATGTCTTCTTGAATTTAATAAAAATGATTGTAATTCCAGTTGTTTTTTGTTCACTAGCATTATCTATATCAAATGTAGGTGAATCTAAAACAGTGGGGCGTTACGGTTTTAAAACAATTTTATATTTTGAAATTATAACAACAATAGCTATAGGACTAGGCATACTTTTTGCAAATATATTTAAACCAGGGAAAGGTTTAGATCCAGATAAATTACCCAAAGGTGATATTTCAACATATGAATCATCAGCAAAAGCTGCTGAATCATCTACATATGGAAATCACTTTATCGATACAATTGTAAACATAGTGCCTCAAAATCTTTTTGAGGCATTGACTTCAGGTGAATTACTACCAATCATATTCTTTGCAGTATTCTTTGGTGTTGCTTTATCAGCAATTGGCAAAAAAGCAGAACCTGTGAAAGCTGTTTTAAGTGGTTCATTAGAAGCTGTATTTTGGATGATTAATAAAATATTGAAATTAGCACCTATTGGTGTATTCGCATTTATTTGTACGACAATTATGACTTTTGGTGCTTCAGCATTAATACCGTTATTAAAATTACTATTAGTAGTTATCGGCGCAATGATATTCTTTATTATCGTGGTATTAGGTATTGTAGCAAGATTATGTGGAATTAGTATTTTTTCTATTATTAAAATATTGAAAAATGAACTCGTATTAGCATTTTCAACGTCAAGTTCAGAATCCGTGCTACCAATAATAATGAAAAAATGGAAAACTTTGGTTCTCCAAAGGACATTACATCATTTGTAGTACCTATTGGATATACATTTAACCTCGATGGATCTGCATTATATCAATCAATAGCTGCTTTATTCGTTGCACAGATGTATGGCATCGATATGTCAATTGGGCAACAAATTATGTTAATGGTTACTTTAATGGTTGCTTCAAAAGGTATGGCAGGTGTACCAGGGGTATCAATTGTAGTACTTATTACAACATTGACAACAATGGGATTACCGGCTGAAGGTTTAGCACTGATTATCGGTGTGGATAGACTATTAGACATGGTACGAACTTGTGTGAATGTATTAGGTAACGCATTATCTACCATTGTTATCGCAAAATGGGAAAATGCGTATGACAAAGAGAAAGGTCAAGCATACCTGAAATCTATATAAACTAAATTGAAATTCTGACATTTTTGCACTGAATAGAAAATAAATCTATTCAGTGCTTTTTTATAAATAATGTTAGATTAGGGTAATAATATAAGACGAAAAAAAGCCCCACAAGCATTTCCTATAAAAGCTTGTGGGACTGAATTTTTATTCGAAGTTACTTATTTTACATACCTTTCATGTCCATATCATGAATCTTCATCATTAGACCATGAGGAATGTCATCGTGATCAACGACTTCCATTTTACTATAAGTGTCTTCACCTTCAGATTTAATTAGTTTTACAAAATCACCCTTTTTAGGGTTGAAACCTGATTTAGAAGGTATTTTGACATTTTCTTCTACTTTATGGTCTTTTTCACTGACTACTTTTTCAGCAGTTGTACTATTCTTCATGTAGCCGAAGTATGTCTCTTTTTGGCCGCCTGAAACCATCATAATAACTAAGATAATAGCTACGATAACCATTACGGCACTAATAACAATTGCAAACATTTTATTTTTCAAAATTAGATTCTCCTTTATATACCCTTTTATTCAGTTATATCTGAAATTTTAGCATAATGCAATTGAAGTATAAGCGATGACAAAACTTTTAAATTAAATTGTGCTAATATGTACTTATTTTTTAAATAACGTGGATGAGCTACATGATTATTTACATGCGGGTGATAAACGAATGTATTTTACTTCATCACGGTCAATATCAAATTCTATAGGTGTGTGAGGATAGGTAGTATGTCGTAATTCTGACTTTGGCATATTTGATCGTTCAATATTTTTTAAAAGCGTTTGTTCAATAAAAATATTATTAAATATAGGTGGTAATGCATAATCTATAAAACCATGTTCTCTATTTAACGTGCGTATAAATAAAATTAATTTTGAAGTAATTGTTTGTTGTTTTAATGTAAACTTTCGCTTGTTTGACATTGTATGTGTATTGGAATTGAATAAAAGTAAATGTGTGCATTGTTTTTCTTTTGCAATTAAATAATTGGGTTGTATTAGTATTGTTTTTCCATAAAATGGCTTTAAGAATTGGAATATATAAACAATGGGTTCATATATTCCATGTTGGTTCATTAACGCAACATCGGATATACTTTTGTCCATTAGTTCATAGCCAACAGCAGAACCATTTTTAATCAATTGTATTGTATGTTGCATAATTTCTGTTATTCCTAAAGGTGCTTTTTGATTATATTGAGTGAAGTGATTTTTAGTAAGTTTTGAATATACACATTTATTGGGTTGTAGCTTAGAGAGTGTGATGAATTTATTATAATAATCACTATAACTTGATACGTTATTGAATTGATGGCTATGCTTTAACAACATTGCGCGTAATTCATTACGTTCTACATCAATAAAATTAAAGTCGAAATTAAATCTATGTAAAAGCGTAAAAGTGTGTTTAAGACTTTGAGTTTGGGTTAATACCCCCTCAACGTTGATTGCTAATTTGATATTTATATTTAAACTTCTAGCTTTGATGTATAAGCGGTTAATATCATTTAACTTTAAGTATTCTGAATCAAAGAGAATCATAAAGTTATACATATTATCATGAGTATAATATTTAGGTTTGAATATTATAAATTGAGAAATAGCCTGTTCTATTTGTTCATATTCTTGCTTGGATTTAATTCTAATAACCACACCCATACAGTTTGAAAAAATTGCGTCGATAAAATTGACAATACCATTTAAATTAAGTGAAGTTGATGCTAGATTACTCACATTATTTATAAGTAAATAGCAGTTTGTAAGATCACTAAAATTAAGTTTTTGGTTTAAATTTGTTTGAATAATATCCATAAGGTTATCAATATGAATAAAGATGGTAGGTTGTTTTGCCAAGTCATTGTACTCTAAGTGATCTAAATTGATAATTTCATTATCAATCGTTTGAGTATGGTTGTTTAAGTGAGTTTTGAAATAGTGTGAGTATCCACTTATATCAGTAGTTAATAACGTAATTGGCTTGTTCTGCATTATATTAAGTTTCTTTCTATACGCAAGCGGTGTTAAACAGAGATATGACTTAAATTGATGCGTATAATTAGCATAATGATTGAAACCCATATTTTCAGAAATAAGATAAATTGTGTTGTTACTATTAATAAGTTCATCAAGTGAAAGCGCAATTTTTAAACTTGTAATATAATGTTTAAAACTAATACCTAAATATTTTTTAAATAAAATTGATATGTATGAACTAGATATATAAAAAATTGAAGAAATTTCTTTGGACATGATATGTTGTGTAATGTGAGTTTGGATATATTCTGATATTTTATTTAAAAGTTCATTTTCACAATGAATTGTTGGTATATATACATGTTCAGATATTTTTTTAGCTTCATGCTCTAAGGTAGAAATAAGCTCAGTTAATTGAGGTAATTCTGTTGAATTTATGGTGTTTAACTTTTCAATCATGCTTAAAATTATTTGCTTTAAATACGCCTGAGCGTTCAATGCTTTTGCATCATAGTAACAATTAAAAAATAATTGGTTAAGCGGGATGATTTGTTGTATTGGTATTTTTAGTTCAACAAGTTGTTCTGCGTGAGTGATACAAAATAGATCACTGTGATTGATGATAGCGATATTGTTTTCAATCGAAGTTTGTTTACCATTGATATTGATATTCAATTTACTATTTAAAGAAAATAATAGTATGACTTGGTTGATACAACGTTGAGTATCTGTAGTTAAAAAATCGTGGATACATAATGTGGCATGTTCCATTCTATCTAGCAACTCCTGATAACGTATTGTTATATTGACTAAATTACATTATATAATAAATAGTTGTGAATATTAATATATTAAATATAACTATTTTCTTATTTTAAGCCCTAATTCAACTAAGAAAATTAAATTGTGCACATCATTAAATTTAAAGCAGATAAATTAAACGAACTTCTGACACAAAAATTTAAGTATTAAAGAAGGGAATTTATGAAACATATATACTCTAATTATTACAAAATAGACGATAAAATCACTGAACTAAAAAAGGATATTTTAGGTGTCGTTCTACACGATGATGCCGAAAATTATACAGCCCAAAATTATATTGCATGGTTAAATAATCGAATTAAAAAAAATGAATTAGAAAAAGGATGGGCGAGCGTCTACATTGATCAAGACACTTGCTACTGGTTTCACCCGACACAATATACTGAATGGCACTGTGGAAATACATTCGCCAATACGCATTATATTGGTATCGAAAGATGTCAGTCTAAAATAAATGGCGTCTTAACGGATAGTGCATTTATGAAGGTGGAAGAAGTTAGTTTCTGGTTAGCTGCTGCAATTTTAAAGAAATATCAATTACCTGTTAATAGAGAAACAGTGAGAATTCATAAAGAATTTTATGATACTGAGTGTCCAGCTAGATCATGGTTAATTCATTTGCAACAAGCCTCAAACACTTTGTCAAACGTAAATAG
The DNA here is from genome assembly GCF_017891615.1 of Staphylococcus sp. GDY8P198P. NCBI lineage: Bacteria > Bacillati > Bacillota > Bacilli > Caryophanales > Staphylococcaceae > Staphylococcus > Staphylococcus sp. GDY8P198P. The sequence goes on along the minus strand of NZ_JAESJQ010000005.1, from coordinate 202,211 downwards.
GTTAAAAGATTATTTTATCTATAAAATAAAATATTATTATGATGATATTACTAAAGAAGATATGAAGTCTATAGGTTAGTGTCATTAGCAAATTAAAGTAAGTTAGTATTCATTTTTAGATGTCGTTAAAACAATTTGAAAAAACAAAGGACGCTACCATATCAAATGGTAGCGTCCTTTGTTTTAAGCATAATGATCATGCATTCTCATTTTTAATATATGGTGACTTGCGTGTACGTCTTATTTCAAAACTTTTGCTTTCTCCATAGAAATGCGCCCACAAATGAAACGATAACTAATGAAATACCGATTACAATAACCCAAGAGATATAACTATGTTCATCAATAGGTAGTGGTACATTCATACCAAAAAAACTGAATACTAAAGTTGGCAATGTTAAAAAGACGGTAAATAGCGTCAATGTTTTCATTGTATTATTCATTTCATTTGAAAGTAGTGATGCATAAGAAGTAGTAATACTTTCTAATATGTCAGTATATAATCTTGTGGTTTCTAGTGCTTGATTATTTTCTATGACTAAGTCTTCCAGTAAATCTTCATCCTCTTCAAAACGTTTGATTGCAGGCAATCTAAAGAGTTTTTTTACTATAGTTTCATTACCTTTTAAAGCAGCTAAGAAATAAACTAAGCTCTTTTCAACTTCCATTAAATTATATAGTTGCTTGTTTGTCACATTATTTTTTAAATCACGTTCTATACGTAACCTCGTCTTATTTAATAACCTAAGGTTTCTATTATAATGATTTGCAATCGTTAATAATATATTAAGCGCAAATCGGCTATGAAAATGTAAATTTAGATTTTGATGGCTAAATTTTTCAAGAAACTCATTTTCAACATTACATACAGTAAATATTTTCTTATTACCAATTATTATACCTAAAGGAATTGTTATAAATGAGAGTACATTAAGATTTGTATCATTAACAACTGGCAGGTCAAGGATTATAAGGGAATAGCCCGTTTCTTCATCGTATTCAACACGAGAACTTTCCTCAGTATCTAGAGGGTCTCTAATAAAATCTTCAGGTAAATGGTATAAATCTATTAAATGTTCTATTTCTTCCCAATTTGGGTCTACAACATTGATCCATGAAGCATCATCATCTAATGTTGATGCTATTATTTCTTGTGTTTGAGTATGTTTATAAGCAGTGATCACAATACAAATCTTCCCTTCATTAAATTCTTAATTATATTAGCGAAGATTAGAGCGGTTGACAAGTATCTTTCTGCATTAATTTTAATATATGCTAAAGGTAGAAATTTGTGTAATTTATAAATAGCATATTTTAAATCAGCGTAGATATAGGATTTGGAAAGGTTTGCATATTTCAGTGAAATATGATTACAGAAATGTTGAGAAAATCCTTTGCAATTTTAATGATAAATTAACATTAACTTAACAAAAATCAGTTATAATTCACATAGTTTACAAATATTTTAAAGAGGTGTAACGATGGATTCTTCTGTAATGGAGATAATTTTTACCTTTATCGGTGGATTAGGTATTTTTCTATATGGTATTAAACAAATGGGTGACGGTTTGCAAGCCGCAGCTGGTGATAGATTAAGAAGCATTTTAAATACTTTTACAAGTAACCCTTTAATGGGTGTCTTGGCTGGTATGATTGTAACGATATTAATTCAAAGTAGCTCAGGCACAACAGTAATTACTATAGGACTTGTTAGTGCAGGGTTTATGACTATGCGCCAAGCAATTGGAGTAGTTATGGGAGCGAATATTGGTACTACAGTTACTGCATTTATTATAGGTATTGATATCGGTGAATATTCGCTACCAATTTTAGCAATTGGTGCATTTTTAATTTTCTTTATTCAAAAACGTAAAGTGAAAAATGTTGGTATGATTTTATTTGGTTTTGGTGCATTATTCTATGGTTTAGAATTAATGAGTGGTGCGGTTAAACCTTTAGCAAACTTAGATTCGTTCAAGCAAATTATGTTAGATATGTCTTCTAACCCAATATATGGTGTGTTAGCAGGAACATTATTAACAGTTATTATACAAAGTTCAAGTGCTACAATTGGTATTTTACAAGGATTCTTCGCTAATGATTTAATTAGTTTACATGGTGCACTTCCTGTACTTTTAGGTGATAATATTGGTACGACAATCACTGCGGTGCTGGCCAGTCTAGCAGGTTCATTGGCTGCCAAACGTGTTGCAGCTGTCCATGTACTATTCAATGTGATAGGTGCTATTATTTTCTTAGTAATTATGCCACTCTATCAACTAGTTATTGAATGGATGCAAGGGGTTATGAATTTAAAACCTGAAATGGTTATTGCATTTGCACATGGTACATTTAATGTGACGAACACAATCATACAATTACCGTTTATTTTCGTCTTAGCATGGATTGTGACGAAGTTAGTACCAGGTGAAGATTTGAATGAAAAATATAAACCAAGAATGTTAGATAAAAATTTAATAAACAGAGCACCTAATATTGCGTTACAAGAAGCACAAGATGAAATTCAAAATATAGGGCGTATGACATTTGATATGTTCAGACATGCTAAGCATTATGACTATAAAACAGAAAAAGATATACTTCAAAAATATGCTGCTGTCGAAAGTATGTATGACAATGTAAGGCAATATTTAACAAAAATCTCAGAGAAGAAGATATCCAAACAAGATGCAGAAAGAATGTCTGTGTTATTCGATGTTAATCGAACTTTTATTAAAGTAGCAAGTTTAACAGAAGCGTATTTATTAGATTTAAAGAAAAAAGAAACAGAATCAATTCAGATATCTGCAAAAGCAGAACAAAGTATTGAAAGGCTATATAACCATGTCGATGCGTCACTTGAAAAAACAATTGACATGTTTAACGTATATGACAGAGTTAAAAAAGATGAAATCGTTCGCTTGAGTAATTATTCGTATGCATTAGAACATGATTTAAGAAAAAAACACATCAAGCGTTTAAGTTCGGGAGAATGTTCTTTAGAAGGCGGCTTACTTTATTTAGATATGATTGCTATCTTAGAACGTATTGGTTACCATTCTAGAAATATTTCAGAATCTATGATTGATATAGACAATATTGAAAATGAAGATGATGAAGTGGAACATACTTTAGGTTGGTCGTATTAAAATATGATTGTAACCACAATTTATGCAAAAATTAATATTATTTAATTAGGCATGTCATAACAAGAATCACTTTTATGACGAGTCTTTCAAATTAGAGCAGGATAATATCACTTTACTAAAGAGTGATATTATCCTGCTCTTTTTTATTAAATAAGAGGTATTTAGATAGCACTTTTCAGTACGATTGATAAATGATTTGTCAAAAGTTTGGAATACAATGGCATATCAAAATGAACACATTTTTAATCCTTAGTAAATCGATAAGGATACTTGACAAAATGATAGAGTGAGCCTAAGATTGTAACTAATATAATTTTCAGAAATCGATTGGGGGATTGTTTATGACATCTATTAGCATACTTGATCAAAGTCCAATAGATCACAATGAAACAGTTAGTGAAGGGATAAATAGAACTGTTGAACTAGCGCAATTAGCAGAAGGCCTGAATTATACAAGATATTTTGTTGCAGAGCATCATAATATACAAGAGGTCGTTGGTACGAGCCCTGAAATATTAGTTACACATTTATTAAACCAAACAAGTCGAATAAATGTTGGTTCTGGTGGGGTTATGTTACAGCATTATAGTCCATTCAAAGTGATTGAACAGTTTCATTTTATGAGCCAAATTGCTCCGGGAAGAGTAGATTTAGGTATAGGCAAAGCACCTGGTGGTTTTCCTTTAGCGACACAAGCTTTGCAAGAAGATATTAAAAATGCACCTATGTCTTTCAATGATAAATTTCATCTTTTAAATCAATTTAATAATGAAAACTTTCCTGAAGAAAATCCGTATTCAAATTTAAAAACAACGATTCGTAATAAAGAGATTGAGAAACCGCATGTTTTTCTTTTGGGAGGAAGTGAACGGTCAGCACGCTTTGCAGCAGAAGAAAAAGTCGGTTTTATTTATGCATATTTTTTGAATTCTAATAATGATCTTTTACACAAAGCAATTCGTACATATAAAGCATTTTATCCTGAAGGGAAAATAATTATAGCCTTAGCTGCTGTTGTATCGAATAGTGAAGCAGAAAGCGCGTTAATTGAAGAGGGACGCACAAATTATGTTTTGCACTTTGATGACGGTCAAAAATTAACGGTGTCAAGCGAACATCAAATAGATGATTTTAAAAAGCAAAGTTCAAGAACCTTTGAAATTGAAGAACAACAAATAGAAGTATTTAATGGTACAGCTGAGTCCATAAAACAACAAATTCATGAATTAGATATAGATGATCAAGTTGATGAATTTATGTTTCATATGCCAGTACAAAACCACTCATTAAGATTAAAAACAGTAGAGCAACTAGCACGTGTATATGAGAAAACGAATTTGAAAGCAGGGGTAAAATGACAAATAAAAAAATAGATTTTGGAATTATGTTGAATGGTCCTGGTAGCCATATGCATGCTTGGAAATCAAATGACGTCCCAAGTGATGCAAGTACAAATTTTGATTTTCAACTTGATATTGCTCGTAAAGCAGAAAAAGCTGGCTTTAGTTTCGTTTTTGTAGCAGACGGATTATATATCAATGAAAAATCAATACCACATTTTTTAGATAGACATGAACCATTAACATTTTTAGCAGCACTTGCGCCAATAACACGTCAAATTGGATTAGTAGGTACGATTTCAACTTCATATAGTGAGCCGTTCACAGTGGCCAGACAACTTTCAACCATTGATAAAATCAGTAAAGGCCGTGCAGGTTGGAATGTAGTAACTTCACCTTTAGCTGGAAGTGCTGACAATTATAGCAAAGGAGACCATCCAGAACATGATATTCGATATGATATTGCTGAAGAACATATCCAGGTAGTACAAGGCTTATGGGATTCATATGAAGATGATGCATTTACATTTGATGTTGAGTCAGGCGAATATGTGGATAAAAGTAAGATGCATACATTAGATTACAAAGGTCAATATTTCCAAGTCAAAGGTCCTTTGAATGCAAGTCGTTCTGAACAAGGTCAACCTGTTATATTTCAAGCTGGAGCTTCTCCTAAGGGACAAGCTTATGCAGCTAAATATGCTGATGCTGTCTTTACACTAGGTGAGTCACTTGAGATTGCGAAAAGTAATTATGACAGTATTAAAAACCAAGCCCAAGCATTTGAGCGTGACCCTGATCATGTTAAAGTTTACCCAATGTTAGCACCAGTCATTGGCAAAGATAAAGACGAAGTAGAAAGACGACTAAATGAGCTTAAATCACTAGCGACAATTGAGGAAGCTTTAGATTACTTAGGAAGATATTATGATCATCATGACTTTAGTCAATATGAGTTAGATGCACCATTTCCAGAATTAGGTGATGTAGGGAAAAATAGTTTTCGTGCTACGACTGATGCGATTGCTGAGCGAGCAAAATCACAAAATTTAACGTTAAGAGAAGTTGCTCTAGAAGAAACAGTAAGACAGTCACCATTTACAGGTACTTATGAAGAAGTAGCAGCATTGATAATTGAATGGTTTGAACAAGGTGCAGCAGATGGCTTTATCTTTGGTCCACATGTTTATGGTGAAATATATGATGAATTTTTAAATGAAGTGTTACCAATATTAGAGTCAAAAGGTTATTATTCAAAATCTTATGAAGGTAGTACATTACGTGATCATCTTGGTATTCCTTTTAAAGAAAATAGATATAGTCGAACAAAAGTAGAGCATAACTAATTTAATTGAATTTTAAGGAGTGAAATAGAATGTCTGAATATAGTGCAACTTCACATCATTCGCAAGTAGATGTTGAACAAGAGCAAATAAAAGAAAAAAGAAAATTCCAATTACCACACGTGTTATTAATGATGTTGATGATGATGATGTTTGCATGTTTATTGACATATATCATTCCGGCTGGCGAATTTGATACTACAAAAAGTGGTGAGATTGTACAAGGAACTTATCATGCTATTTCACAAAATCCAGTTAATCCGTTTTATGCGATTACCTTAATATTAAATGGCGGTATACAATCTGCTCAAACTGTAACTTTACTGTTGTTTGTTGGTGGGGCAATTGGTGGTATGTTGCAATTGGACTCAGTGACGAAGTTAACAAATTATATGATATATAGATTTGAACATGCAGGTGCTTTACCTCTTATTATTGGATTATTTTCTTTAATGGCATTTATAGGATTTTTTGTAGGTGGCGATCAGATGATTGTCTTTGTCACGCTCGGTGTAATTTTAGCGAATAGGTTAAAATTAGATCCAATTATTGCCCTTGGTATGACCTTCCTACCTTTGTATATGGCCTTTTCAGTTTCTCCTTCAGGTATGGCTAAAATTGGTCAAATCGTTTATCCGGAGGTCACTTTATATTCTGGATACGGCGGTAGAGCAATTATGTACATAGTGTTTTTATTGGTCACTTTATTATATGTTATCTGGTATGCGAGAAGGGTTATTAAATCACCCAATAAAAGTTTAATGAACACAACATCTTGGCAACAAAATGATACACAAACAACAACTGCAGAAATTGATTTAAAAGATAGAACAATTAATTGGAGAGATTTGGTTGTAGTAGGATTAGTGATTTTTACACCCATAGTATTAGCGATAGGCAATGGTATGTTAAGTTGGACTGAGAAATATGGCAATGGTGTATTTATAACTGTTTTTGGTATTAGTTTTGTGCTTGCTTATCTAGTCAAAAGTAAACGATCTAGTGAAATGGTGGATGGATTTTTAGCAGGAGCAAAACCAATGTTAGTTGTAGCTTTTGCCATTATCATGGCAAATACTATCAGTGTCATACTTGAAAAGGGTAAAATTTTAAGTACGATTGTCAATGGATTGACGACACAACTTGATGGCTCTTCATCAGGTGTCGTTTCAATATTAATATTTTTAGTAGCAACAGTATTTAACTTTTTAGTACCATCGGGTTCAGGTTTAATGAGTGTGATGATTCCAATATTACAACCTGTTACACATACGCTTGGTGTGAATGATCAAATACTGTTAACTTCACTATCTTTTGGTGGGGGATTAGGCAATTTAATCACACCAACTTTAGGTGCGACAGTTGGTGCGATTGCTATTGCAAAAGCTAATTTTAGTTCTTGGTTTAAGTTTATGGCGCCATTATTTTTAATCTGGATTATCGTAGGTTCAATTGTGTTGTATATCTTCACTACTGTTGGATGGACAGGTGGTATATAAAATGATTGGATAAGTATTTTAAGTAAAAAATAAGCTGTACCAATTAGGTGAGTAATGTTTTTCCTAATTGGTACAGCTTTTTATTTTGTGAAATTTTGTTATTAAACAACAGTTAATTTAAATGGTGTGTGTTGTAACCATTTTTTATTGGGTGCTTCATCTGTTATAACTTCAGAAATGTCAGTGATTTTAGCGAATGATAAAGTAGATGAGATATCAAACTTACTGTGGTCTATCAAAGCAATTACTTTTTCACTTTCTTGAACCATCTGCTTTTTGAGTTGAACTTCAGGTAATGAAAAATCAGTTAAACCATTTTCTAAGGTAAAACCATTTGCAGATAAAAAGAAGTAATCAATATGGTACATTTCTAAAATTTGTGAATCAATGTTTCCGGTAATCGCGTTTGAATCTTGAGAAACAAACCCTCCAACTACGAGCACTGTTAAGTTAGGATTTTCTTTTAAAAGTACTGCATTTTCCAACCCATTTGTAATAATAGTAAGTTCCATGGTAGTTTCAGATATTAATTTTGCAAGTTCATACGTTGTTGAACTTGCGTCTATGAGTATGCATTGTTGTGGTTCTATTTTATTTAGTGCAAACTCACTTATCTTATGTTTTTCACGATGTTTTTGTGTTAAGCGGTAAGAAAAGTTTAACTTTGAAGTCATCGTATCATTTACTTTTGCACCGCCATGTGTGCGTGTAACCTTATTTTCACTTTCTAAAAGTCTTAAATCACTTCGAACTGTTGCTTCTGTCACGCTTAAGTAATCTGAAAGCTGTTTTACAGTAGCTCTTTTATGTGACTTTATATAAGTATATATGTGCTCTCGTCGTTCATCTGCATACATTTTCATATGATTCGCAACCTCCTTATGCTCATGATTTAGTTTAACACAATTTTTTATAAAAATAACAAAACAAAAGCAAAACGGAAATAAACGAAAAAATATTTGAAAGAAATGAAAATATATATTAGAATTGTAGTTATAAATGAAAGCGTTTTCTAATAAAAGAAGGGGTTGTTGAAAATGACAAATAAAAATTATCCAGACAAAATGAATGCAGTTGTAGCATATGCGCCAGGGGATTATAAATATGAAACAGTAGATACACCGATAATTGAGAATTCAAAAGAAATTATTGTAAAAGTTGAAGCATGTGGCATTTGTGCAGGAGATATTAAAGCATATGGTGGCGCACCAAGTTTTTGGGGCGATGAAACACAACCTTCTTATATTAAAGCACCGATGATACCTGGACATGAGTTTATTGCACGTATTGTTGAAAAAGGCGAAGATGTGACTGATTTTGAAATAGGTGATCGTGTTATTTCCGAACAGATTGTACCTTGTTGGGAATGTAGATTTTGTAAGCGTGGCGAGTATTGGATGTGTGAAAAACACGACTTATATGGTTTCCAAAATAATGTAAATGGCGGTATGGCTGAATACATGAAATTCACTAAGGAAGCAATAAATTATAAAGTTCCTGAAGACTTACCGATAGAAAAAGCAATTCTTATTGAACCATATGCTTGTAGTTTACATGCAGTACAACGTGCAAACATCAAATTAGGGGATTTCGTTGTATTATCAGGTGCTGGAACATTGGGTCTAGGTATGATAGGAGCAGCTAAAAAATCAGGAGCTGAAACTCTGGTTGTACTAGATATGAAAGATGACCGTTTAGAATTAGCGAAACAATTTGGTGCAGACATTGTGATGAATCCAGCTAAAGTTGATGTGGTAAAAGAAATCAAAGATATGACGGAAGGTTATGGTTGTGATACTTATATTGAAGCGACAGGTCATCCTAAATCTGTTGAACAAGGTTTAAGTGCCATTAGGAAGTTAGGTAGATTTGTAGAGTTTTCTGTATTTGGCGATCCAGTAACTGTTGACTGGAGCATCATTTCTGATCGTAAAGAACTAGATTTAATGGGAAGTCACTTAGGACCTTATTGTTATCCTCTTGTGATAAATGGTATACAGAATGGCGACTACCCTACTGATGGTGTAGTGACCCATCAATTACCACTTCAAGAATTTGAAGAAGGATTCGAATTAATGAAAAAAGGCGATAAGTCACTGAAAATTGTACTTGTACCTTAAAACAGCGAAATGATAGATAAGCATAGATAGTTAAAAGGAGAGACTATAAATGAAAAAGATGATTAATAATCCTGATAATGTCATAGATGAACTAATGGCTGGATATTTAATTGCTTATCCCGAATATATTAAACGTTCAAACTTACATCAAAGAGCACTAATTGGTAAAAAACGCCACCCCAATCGTAAAGTGAGTGTCTTAATTGGTGGAGGGTCAGGACATGAGCCGGCTTTTATCGGCTATGTTGGCCAAGGTATGGCTGATGGTGTGGCAATAGGTAATATATTTGCTTCACCTTCACCAATTCCTATACAAGCTGTTACCAGAGAAATTCATGATAGTCATGGCGTGTTATATATTTATGGAAACTACGCAGGAGATTTAATGAATTTTGAGATGGCCAGCGAAATGACAGAAGTTGAAGATGATATTGAAACTGCAGTTGTTATAGGAAACGATGATGTCGCTTCAGCGAAGGAAATTGAAGAGAGACGTGGTATAGCAGGTGAATTACTGGTTTATAAAGCAGCAGGCGCTGCTGCAGATTTTGGATACAATTTAGAGGAAGTCCGTCGTATTGCGCAACTGGCTAATGATCACACACGCTCTATGGGTATTGGATTAAGCCCTTGTTATTTACCTCAAACAGGCAAACCAAGTTTTGATCTTGAAGATAATGAGATGGAAATTGGATTAGGACATCATGGTGAACCAGGTATTGAAAAAACGACGATACGTACAGCACAAGAAACCGTCCAAGTGATTATGAAAAATATTTTGAAAGAGGGACTTTATCAACCAGACGACGAAGTAGTTGTCCTAGTAAATGGTTTAGGCGCGACTTCACAAATGGAGTTATATATTATCAATAAAGAAGTTGATGCAATATTAAGTGAAAACAATATTAAGACATATAAATCATATGTGGGTAATTTTATTACATCAATGGAAATGGGTGGTTTCTCAGTGACGTTGATGAAATTGGACGAGACATTAAAGTCATGCATAGATCATCCTGTCGATTGTCCAAACTTTAAGGAAGTCTAGGGGGAATTTATTATGACATTAACAAGTGAAACATATAAATCATTCATCCTAGCGTTAGCTGAGTTGTTTGAAGAACAAAAGGATAACCTATGTGAATTAGATAGAAAAATTGGTGATGGCGATCATGGTGTGACGATGAATATTGGTTATCAAGCTGTAAAAGATACAATTCACAACGAATTACAGGCACAAAATGATATTGCAAAAATTAGTGTTGCTGTGGGTAAAAGTTTTTTAGATGCTGTAGGTTCATCTGTTGGCCCTTTATATGCTTCAGGTTATTTAAAGGCAGCAGTTACAGTAAAAAATAAAACTGAACTGAATGATACAGACTTATACCAATTTTGGATTGCATTCAGTAAAGGAATTAAGGCTAGAGGTAAAGCTGAAATAGGTGATAAAACGATGATTGATACACTTGAACCATTTTATCTCTCATTAGAATCATCTAAATCTCAAAATATTAATTTCAAGGAAGCATTTGCGCTTGCACTTCTAGAAGCTAAGAAAGGTATGGAAAGCACAAAGGATATTGTTTCTAATAAGGGTCGTTCCAAAAGGCTAGGCTATCGTTCGCAAGGCCATGTAGATCCTGGTGCGATGTCAGCGTATCTGATGTTAAATACATTTAAATCATATGTATAAGCTAAGTGATAAATATATAAGGAGGAGTGAGTTAGCATGAAAATAGCAATAGGTGCAGATCATAATGGTTACAATTTAAAAGAGGCAGTGAAAGCTCATATAGAAAAACTCGGTCATGAAGTAGAAGATTTTGGTTGTCATCATTGTGCAGAAACGGATTATCCAGATGTTGCTGCTGAAGTTGGTAAAAGTATTCAACAAGGGGATAATGAACGTGGCGTTCTTATTTGTGGAACTGGCATCGGCGTGGCAATAACTGCCAACAAATTAAAAGGAATTCGTGCTGCTTTGGCGCATGACTATTATTCTGCAGAGCGTGCCCAGTTAAGTAACAATGCACAAATACTTACAATGGGTGCACAAATAATCGGTATAGAAGTTGCTAAAAAGAATGTTGAAGCTTACTTGAATGTAAGTTGGGAAGGCGGCTCTCAACGAAAAGTAGATAAAATTGTACAAGTTGAGCAAGATGAATTTCAATGAGTTATACTCTAGTTTAATTCATTGGTTTCTTGGTAAGAATATGAGATTTAAAGCCCGTTCATAAAACAAAGGACTAGTCCGTATCAGACAGACGGATTAGTCCTTTGTTATTTTAATAACGATACATTATAAATATTTTTAATAATGGAATATAAACTAATATTTTGTTTTTAATTAATTAAAACAATAATATTTAAATTGTAATTATTTGTCCAAAAAATGACAAAATCAAATTTATATTGTGAATGTATATTTCATTTAATATTATTGATAATATAAACTTTTTGAAAAGGGGGATGAAAGTGCAATTAACATTTAAAATCCATAAGTTTTCTTATGTTATATTTATAATTTCGTTGATAATTGGGGTTGTTATCTTTTCTCAGCAAGTATCAGCACATGCAACTTTAGAAAAAGTCACACCAACGCAAAACAGTGTGGTTGATAACGCACCAAATGAAATAACATTACAATTTAATGAACCAGTCCATGCAAAATATTCAAGTATACAAATCTATGATGATAAAGGTTCTGAAATTACAGAAGTAAAGCCAAGTACAACAGGGTCTTCACAAACATTGACGTTTCCAATTGAAAATTTAAATAAAGGAACACATAGCATTCATTGGCATACAATGTCTGCAGATGGGCATGAAATCAATGATAGTTTTGAATTTTCAGTTGGAAAACAAACAGCAAATGGCATCGACACGGCACCACCATTTTATGAACAAGCAGACTTTTGGTTTGGAGTTACGCGCTTTATATTAGAAGGACTATTGATTACACTTACAGGTTTTTATTTAGTTAACGCCTTAGCTAAAAGACAAAGATTACCTCATTTAAATTTAAAAACGTATACACTGCCAACCGTTTTAATATTGGTTATGACTTCCGTTATCACAGTGTTAATTTATATGATGACTTTATCTTCTGATATTGTGTCAGATGTGTTAAGTCTGCAAAAAACCACCTTATTGCAAACACCATTCATATTAACGATGGTTGCAGTAATCATATTACTATTACTTTTCACTTTGAAAAATATGGCAACAAGTTGGTACATATTTATCCCTAGTCTAATATTAATTACACTTAGTATGTCAGGACATGCTTGGTCTCAGTCTATACCAATATGGTCGATTTTCATCAGAGTAATACACATTGTAGGTATATCATTTTGGTTAGGTGCACTGATTTATTTGACCATTATGGTATTAGGTAAAAAGCAATTTGAAGTAATTCAAATGAGACCTTTTTTATTAAAAGTAAATATTAGCGCTGTCATGTTAATTGTCATATCAGGTGTCCTGATGTCAATAGATCAAACGAATGTCTTGTCACTATGGCAAAACATTCAGACATGGACCGTATTATTACTTGTTAAGGTTCTGCTAACAATTGTGATGATGACGCTAGGATTTTATCAAACAACTAGAGCGCTTGGTAAGCATCGTCAGACAAATAGATATGCATTAATCATAGAATTAAGTATAGGTATCTTACTTATATTAGCAGGTGTAATGATGAGTCAATTAAATATTCCAGGATAGGAGCTTAAAAGATGAAAAAACAATTTATTTTAGCCCTCGTAGTTTGTTTTACTGTTTTAGTATTTTCAAAAAGTGCAGATGCCCATGTGACAATGAACCCTGATACGAGTGAACCAGGTTCTTATGAAAAATATGATGTAAGAGTTCCAGTAGAAAAAGAAGCAAATACAACAAAAATAGAGTTAAAGGTACCTGAGGGTGTAAACGTTGTAGGTGTAGCACCACAGGAAACATTTGACCATAAATTAACTAAAGATGATGATGGTAATATTACAAAAATAACTTGGATAGCTAAAGAAAAAGGTATTGGACCTAATGAATTCGTTGATTTGCCTATACAAGTAGCAAATCCAGATAAAGAAGGCGAATTTAAGTGGGATGCTTATCAAACTTATGATGATGGAGAAACCGTTAAATGGGATGGAGATGAAGACGCGGAAAAACCTTCACCTGTAACTAAAGTATCAAAAAATGCTGATGTTGATTCTGAAAACAGTCAACCTGCTAATGATTCTATCGCTTTATGGGTTGTGTCTATCGTAGCCATTATTTTAGCGCTAATAGCAATTTTTAAAAAATCTCGTAAAGAAAGATAAAGTATAAGTGATTGAGCTAGTAATCAGATTCTGATTACTAGCTTTTTTTGAAGTTTGATGAATTGTCACTGTAATTTAAGAAGATTTATTTTATAATATTTTTAAGGAGGATTTTGAATGCGCAGAATATTATACGCTTTTTTAATTTATACAATCTTAGGATTGCTTAGTGGTTTTTATTATCGTGAATTAACACTTGCCTATGACTTTACAGGTGATACACAATTGGTTGTAGTACATACGCATACGTTAATATTAGGAATGTTTATGCATCTCATTTTATTACCGGTAACGAAGGTATTTAATTTGAGTAGTTACTATTTATTTAATTGGTTCTTTATTGTGTATAATATAGGTGTATTATTGACGATTGGCATGATGTTTACAAAAGGGACATACCAAGTTATTGGACTTAAAGTTCCAGAATCATTTGCCGGCTATGCTGGTATTGGACATACAGTAATTACAGCTGGTTTTATTTTATTATTTTTCTTGCTTAAAAACGCCATTGTCAAAAAAACAGAAAAATAATTTGTATAAATAAATTTTTCTAAATAAATATAATTATATATATAGCAGACGATCGTTATGAATTTGATCGTCTTTTTTTATATCATTTTACATATAAAGTAATTATTTATTAAAAAGTTGCCTTTTTAATTGATAAGCATTATCAATAATAGGATAATAGGTATTAAGAAGAAGTACATGTAGGAGGATTATTATGGATGATGTAATCATTATCGGTGGTGGACCAGCCGGTTTGTTCGCGAGCTTTTATTCTGGATTAAGAGGGATGAATGTAAGAATTATTGATATTCAAGATAAGCTAGGTGGTAAAATGCACGTTTATCCCGAAAAGATTATTTGGGATATCGGGGGATTGGCACCGAAGCCTTGTTATGAAATTATTCAAGATACTGTTAGTCAAGGTTTACATTTTAATCCTAAAGTAAATTTAGAGGAACGCGTTATAGATATTAGAAAAATGGCTGAACGCCATTTTGAAGTAGAGACCAATAAAGGAAATGTATATGAATCAAAATCTGTCATCATCGCCATTGGTGGTGGTATCATTAATCCAAAACAACTTGATATCAAGGGAGCAGAAAGATATCAATTAACAAATTTACATTATGTAGTTCAGTCCTTAAAACATTTTAAAGACAAAGATGTGTTGATTTCAGGTGCAGGTAATTCTGCGCTAGACTGGGCGAATGATTTAAGTGGTTATGCTAATAGTGTGACATTAATTTATCGAAAAGCGGATATCAAAGGTTATGAAGCAATGAAAGATATATTAAATAAACTTGCAGTGGAAAAGTTAGCCAACACACATATTTATCAATTAATAGGTGACGAAACCCAGTCACGTATAGAACAAGTAATATTAGAAAACATTGAAACAGGAGAACAAGAGGTACGATCTTTCGACGAAGTTATTGTCAGTCATGGATTTGATAGAGAAAATACATTGTTAGAACAGTCTACAACTCAAGTTGATATGCATAGTGAATATAATATTAAAGGATTTGGTAACACGGCAACGAGTATTGAAGGTTTATATGCTTGTGGTGATATTATTTATCATGAAGCAAAAGCACATTTAATCGCGAGTGCTTTTAGTGATGCAGCAAACGCAGCTAATCTAGCTAAACTTTATGTTGAACCTGAAGCGGATCCTGAAGGTTATGTATCTAGTCATAATGATGCATTTAAAGAGTCTAATAAAGTAGTGATGAAAAAATATTTATAAACACATTTATATGATTATGCTATAAATGTTTGCTTTGTAGTTTGGGGGATGACACAACATGGTTAAAGTAAAATATGAGGCACCAACGGTACAAGATTATAGAAATATGAGGAAAAAAGCTGGATTGAGTGAAAAATCACAAAAGGCGGCAGAAAAAGGGATATCAAATGCATGCTTTGACGTCACAATATATGATGACGACTTATTAATAGCGATGGGAAGAGTAATTGGTGATGGAGGTACTGCTTTTCAAATTATTGACATAGCAGTAGAACCACGTTATCAAGGTCAGGGTTATGGTAAACAGGTAATGACAGATATTATGAAATATATCTCATCTGTTTCAGAAGATGGTACTTATGTGAGTTTAATGGCAGATTATCCGGCAGATAAATTATATGAACAATTCGGATTTACGACTACGGAACCTCATTCTTGTGGTATGTATATCAAATACTAAATATTTTTAAAAATATTAAGATGCAAAGAAGTGACATGGAGATAGATATATCTGAAAGTACACGTCAATTTCTATATCATCATTATAGTAACTGTAAGTAGTTCAGTTTTGGAGTACAAAAAGTGAAAATGTAAACCTAAATGAGTATCAAATTGCAACTGAATTTGATACTCGTTTTTTATTGTTAAATCAACGTTTGTTGTTAATTTACACCACAAAATGTAAGTTAAAATGTATATAAAAATGCGAACGTGAAATAATTATTGTAGGAATGCAAATTGGTGTGTTAAAATGGTTACAATTTACTAAGCAAAAAGGGGTGCATTTTCCTATGCAATTTCTTGAGCCAAAAAATAAGAACGCTAAGTCTGTGGATTGGGAAATATCAGAGCAAGTAAGGGTGATAGTTAAGCAATACGCTGAATATGCAGAGCGTACTGAAAGCGAAGCAGTGGATGAATTCTTATTGAACATTTTAGACGATAAGAAGTTTATTGAATGGATTGCCAACAAGCGAAGTAATAAGCGGATTGTTGAAAAAATGGGTATCAAAGATAGAGTGGGTTGATAGACAATGACCAAGCTTAAAAGATTAGCCACGAAGGAAGATGAAATTGTAGATGTTAAAATTCCGATTTCAAACGAAGAATTAAAAGATAGGGCTAAACAATATGATTTATTAACTCCAAAACGATTTGCAACAAGGTATAACAAAATGTTGTTCTTGCCAACGTCTTTTAAATGGAACGGTTCTGAATATCCCATTCAATATAATTACTGCATCAATCCGTTTTGTTGTAATTTTGGGAAAGAACAGCACAAATTCAAAGATGTAAAAGGGAAACCAAGTCGATATAAAATGACTGGTAGTTCCAAAGATAAAGGTCATAAAGGTATGTACTGCAATGACAATCCTATTGGCAGAGGTGTATCGCAAAACTGTACAGTAACCCCTTTATCTAATTGGTCTGTTGTTGAAGAAATTAAACGCCTTATAGAAATCAATAGCATCCAAGATGTTGAGCCAGATTATCAATTTCATAAAGAAGGCTGCTCGGAAGAAGAATCAACCCCATTCAATGAGCCGAAGCAATTTTACAAAAGGGGGAAAAGTAGGGGCAAATCTCAACGCTATCAATGTAAGGCGTGTAAGAAGTTCACTAATGTTCTACCAAAAAGAGAAGAAACCACTACTTATCACCAACAAAAGAACACCATTCTTCCAATGTTCGCTAAGATGGTTGTTGGAAGGGTTTCAGTCAGTCGTACTTGTGATATTTTAGGAATTGGAGTTGGAACCTACTATCATAAGCTGGAGTGGCTGTATAGGCGTTGTTTGGAGTTTTTAGAACGATATGAGACACAACCCCTTCAAACAAAGAAATTTAACGAGATGTGGCTTAATACGGACAAGATGCACTACTACCTAAATAACGTCCGTAAGAAAGGACAAGGTTCAAAGAAATATACGGGGTTTGAAGACCTTAATATGCAAACGTATATAGTTGTATCTGCTGAGGTCTTATCAAGATATGTGTTCCGTTCTGATGTTGCCTATGATTGGAATATTTCAATGGATGAATTAAATGAAGATACAAGAAAATTCAAAGAAGACCATCTCAATACTTTTAGTCGTAAAAATGATAGGTTAGATTGGTCTTATTATCCACAAGAACCATCCGCTAACGATAGCGAAAATAGGAATGCTTATCTTCACGAATTAGGGAAAATTACTAATAGGAGTAGATTTGTCGATGGTTTAAATGTTGATGCTCCTTATACTACAACTGCTCACTATTGGTTAATTAAACAAATGGTTAATGCCGACGAATGGCGAATGATTAGTGATGATGACTTCTCTATTAGAAACGCCTTTTATAGAGTATTCACGAAAGAATTAAGGTTGAGCGATGCACATCATTTTATTTGCCAAGTTAACAAGACGAAAAGCAGAAAACAATGCTTAAAAGAATTCGGACAAGCAAAAGCAGAACTGCTCGATTGGGGAGATATCAGAGGATTCAAAACAAAGTTTCTACGGACTTTGGCATCTCATTATCTAACTGAATTACTAACAAGTCATCAATTCCACGAAGAGGCTATTAGTAAAGATGGAGAAAGATATCGCAAATATGCCGATAACCCTATCAAACATCCATTAGCCACTAAGGATAAAGGATTTTATTCAGTTGATTGTAGAACGGATTTATCTGCTCTGGAACCAAACGAAATCGCAAAGATGCTATTAAATGTTAATGACCATTCGACCAATAGCTTTATTCAACAGATAAGACGTTATATATCATCTCTTGAAAGACCATTAACAACAGCTCGTGGTGATAAGAAGAGCTATATTTACGCTAACTTCAATCCGAAGTATGCTCAATTTGCGATTACAATTCTAAGAACTTACTACAACTTTTGTCGCCCTTTTAAATCAGCGGATAAAAAGGTTTTGACACCTGCTCAAAGATTAGGGATTACAGATAAACAATTTGATTGGAAAGATATAATTTATTTCAAATGACAAAAAGAGCTTGGAGTAATCCCAAGCTCTTGTGCTTTATCTTTACTGTTCTTCTTCAATTAACGCACCCGTTAACTCAATAAGTTTTTTCTTTCATATACATGAAAATAGTAGTTATACGGATTTTTATCATTCTTTATCCCTTTTTGGGCAAATACCTCATTCCATTCCTCATAATTCACTTCTGGAAAAAAAGTATCTCCTTCGAATTCATGATGTATTTTTGTGATGTACATTTTCTCAACATAAGGGAAAAACAAATTATAAATCTGTTCTCCTCCGAAAATAAAAATTTCTTCTTCGTTTTTACATAACTCAAAAACATCTTCTATTGAATGAACAATTTCACAACCATTAAAGGTAAACCCCTTATCTCTCGTCAGAATAATATTTCTTCTGTCAGGTAAGGCTCTTCCGATTGATTCAAGGTTCTTCCTACCTAATATTATCGGATGTCCCTTTGTAGTATTTTTAACATATTCCCAGTCCTTGGGAATCCTCCAAGGAATGTCATTCTCTTTGCCAATCACTCTATTCTTATCCATCGCAGCAATCAAAGAAACTTTCATTTATAACACAGCCTTTTTAACTAATTTACCATCTAATTTCTTATTTCTATCAAAAAACCTTTTCTCATTATCCTGCCCGTTAGTTGAATAAGCAATTTTTTCTATAAGTTATATTATCATAATACCACAAAATCACAAATTTTCATTCAATTATCATTTTCAATTGCATTTTATAAATCATTTTGTATGTAATTTGGTATGTAAGTTAAAATGAAAAAAGTAGTCCATTTTGAAGTACATTTTGTCATTTTGTACTCCAAAACTGAACTACTTAATAGTAACTGACGTGTTTTTATTTTATATTAAATGTTTTCATTTTTTAGCGATAATTATACGCGTTAGCACTCAGGGGAATGATACGAGTAGAACCATATCCCAAGGAAGCATGCACGATTAATTTGCAAGATACAAAAAGAGTAATCCAAGGTGGATTAGCTCAGAACGTAAACAAACCCTTCGCATTAATTTGCGAAGGGTTTGTCTAATGTTTATTTATATAGCTTTTTCTTGTGTTAATCTTCATTTATTTGTTTCAATCCCCAATGCTTCTTGGGAGTGAAAAGTATCTACTTTTCACAACTTCTTTGATTGTTTGTCTCATTGATTTGAGACAAAATAGTCTCTGAATTAATAATATTTTTAGTGTGATATTGGCAGTATTTGGGCCGACTCCTGCGGGAAGCGCAC
Organism: Staphylococcus sp. GDY8P198P; assembly: GCF_017891615.1. Lineage (NCBI taxonomy): Bacteria > Bacillati > Bacillota > Bacilli > Caryophanales > Staphylococcaceae > Staphylococcus > Staphylococcus sp. GDY8P198P. Next base: position 182,436 of record NZ_JAESJQ010000005.1, on the reverse strand, counting down.
TAGCCGAAGACTACAGGCTAAGGCAGTGCCCGCGGAAAGCGTGCACAAAAAAACTGCCAACAAAGTCGGAGACTTTGTTGACAGTCTGAGCAAATCCAAGATGGATTAGCTCTCTTATTTTGAGAATGGATTTTTTAATATCATAAAAACTCATTTTAGTTGTGATTTAGAAATATAGTGTTTATTTTGACTCTTTAACATTGACATCTGTTGCATTTGTTCTAGAACGCAAATCAGCTTCAATTTCTTCTAAACTGCGTCCACGTGTTTCTGGTAAGTATTTAATGACAAAGATTAAAGCGAAGACACCAACAGCTGCGAAGATCAAGAATACTTGTTCTACTGATAAAACATCAGTCAAAATAGGGAATAATTGCGCAACTAGTAAACTACCAATCGATAGTACTAAAGCAGCGATTCCTGTTGCAGCACCACGTGCACGCATTGGGAATAATTCTGGTAACATAACCCAAAGTACTGGTCCCCAAGTGAATCCAAAGAATATGATGAAAAGTGTTAGACAAGCGACCATAATCCAAGCAGAAGATTGAATACCGATTGTCCAAACTAATATTGCCATGATTAATAGTGATGCCACCATACCAATATTACCAATTACTAATAATCGCTTACGATCTATTTTATCAATAATCATAATCGCTACAATCGTAATAAGGACGTTTACAGTACCAATACCAACCGTACCTAATATAGAAGTTGCATCACCAAGACCAGCTTTACTAAATATCGTTGGTGCATAATAAATAATAGCGTTAATACCTATAATTTGTTGTAATAAAGCAAATACACTACCAATGATAAGTGTTGGTCGTAACCAAGGTGATTTTAAAACATTCCAAGTGCTTTCAGAAATAGCATTTATTTCTTTCATATCGGCAATTTCTTTATCGATTTCGCTTTCTTTAAACGTTAATTTCATAACATCACGAGCAGCTTTTTCACTTTTATGTTCAAGTAGCCATCTAGGGCTTTCAGGCATAAATGCCACACCGATTAAAAGAATGAGTGAAGGTAATACTGCTAGACCGAGCATCCATCTCCATCCTTCGATTGGTGTAAAAGCATAGTTAATTAAATATGAAGATAAAATACCAATTGTAATCATTAATTGGTTTAATGAACTTAACGAACCACGTTGTTCGGTAGGTGCCATTTCAGATAAATATACTGGTACGATTGCTGTTGAACCACCGACAGCTAATCCGATAACAAGTCTACCGATTACTAATACTGGCATTGATGGTGCCAAGGCTAAAATTAATGCACCGACAATATAAATAATAGCGATAATAAATACAACGCGTCTACGACCTAACCTATCAGACATAGGTCCACTCGCACCGGAGCCAAATATAGCGCCGACTAACATAGACGCAACGACAAGACCTTCAGTAAAACTATTTAACGGTATATCATCTTTTATAAATAATAGTGCACCTGATATAACTCCCATGTCATAACCATAGAGTAATCCTCCCAATGCACCAAGGAAAAAGATGAGCTTTTTATTCACTTTGATTCCCATATAAACCCTCCTGATAATATTCAATAATAATAAGTATACGCTTTCATATTTTGATTGTAAATGTTAAAGTATAATAAATTTATCTATTGATATATAGTTATATGAATTATAATATTTTTGTAGTTTAAATAAAAATGTATAGTTATATAAGTTGATATCAAATAAAACTCCGCACATCCATTTTTGCTTGATGTGCGGAGTTTATAGAATCATCTTATGAGTCAAATTCGATAACAATTCTACCAGAATTATTATGTTGAATCACTTCATCTATGCTTTTTTTAATATCTTTAAATTTTATATTATGTTTTATATCATGTAATTGGTCTGGTTTTAAATCTTTAGATAGACGACGCCAAATGTGTTTTCGTTGTCTCATTTCTGTATATACCGAGTCAATACCTATAACGTTTACGCCTCTTAATATGAAAGGAAAGACTGAACTGTCGAATGTAGCGCCTCCTGTCATGCCGATGAGTGCAACACTACCATTATAATTAAGTTGTTTAATAACTTGTGAAAAACTGTCGCCACCAACTGGATCGATAACAGCTTGCCATGTGCGTTTACCTAGAGGTTTATTATCTTCTTTGGTAATTCTAGATATAACATCTTTTGCACCTATCGTTTTGAGTGCTTCAGTAGCTTCGGTTTTACCTGTACTAGCGATTACATCGTATCCAATTCCATTTAACATCATTATCGCTAATGTTCCTACACCACCTGTTGCACCTCTCACAAGTACTTGATCTTTTTCTACTGATAGCCCATTATGTTCTAATCTTTCAATTGCTAAACCAGCTGTGTAACCTGCTGTCCCATATATCATAGCTTCTTCAAGTGTGAGATCTTTAGGTAAAGGTACAATCCATTCTTCTTTTACGCGCACATATTCACTAAAACCTCCGAAATGGTCTGTCCCTAAACCGTAACCAGTAACGATGACCTCATCTCCTGGCTCAAAAGCATGTGTGTCAGAGTGAGCCACAACACCTGCCAAATCTATGCCAGGCACCATCGGATAACTGCTAACAATTTTTGAATTGTCCAATGTAGCTAGTGCATCTTTATAATTAATTCCAGAATATTTTGTTTTAATCAATACTTCACCTTCTGGAAGCTCATCTATTGTCATATCTTTAAATTCGCTTGTTACTTTGCCGTCTTGTTCATTGACCACAAAAGCTTTAAATGTTTTAGTCATTGCCTTATGGCACTCCCTTATGTATATATTTATGAACAATTAAAAAACTAGAACTACTTTATCATGTTATTGTTAATTTCACAATAAGCGTAAAAGCACTGATTTAAAAGTAAGCGTTTTAATTTTAGGGGACTTGAATTTTATGTCATAACGCTATACTTTAAGTTGTCAAATAAATATATTAAGTCGTATAGTAACATATTTAACATTTTAGTATACTAATTGACAAGATGATAAAAAGGGGCGATGAAGTATGACTGATAATATTGAATTAGTAAAAGAATCGGAAGTACACCAATTAAGAGAAATTAGTATTGCGACATTCAAACATACATTTAGAGATGGTGGATATACAGAGGAAGATTTTGAAATCTATTTTAAACAGGCATATAATGTGGAAACGTTACAAGAAGAGTTACGTAATAAACATTCATTCACATATTTTTATCTCAGTAATAATGAAATTGTAGGTTATTTTAAATTGAATATAGATGATGCACAAACTGAAGCAATGGGGGAAGACTACTTAGAAATACAAAGAATATACTTTTTACCTCAATCGCAAGGTGGAGGTAAAGGGAAAAAAGTTTTTGATTTTGCAATTAAGAAAGCACGCGAGTTGTACAAGACAAAAATTTGGTTAGGCGTATGGGAATATAATGACAAAGCATTAAATTTCTATAAAAATCAAGGATTGCGTATAACAGGTTCTCATGAATTTTATACTGGTAACGTGGTAGATACAGATTTAATTATGGAAAAAAACATATAGTAGCTTTTGAAAAAGTCATTTTTTCTTTAATCTGTTTAATTATTTTGAATCGCTGTTTGTCTATTATAAAAGCTAATTATTTAATTAAAGTTCTAAAGTTTTAAGTTTTTGTAAAAATTATATTTATTTCAAAAAAAGTTTTGATAAAAGGTGTTTATTTTAATAATAATAGTGAATAACATAATAATTCTCATTCATCCTAATTGCTAAATACATTACATAACTTTTAATTAGGCAATGAGAAAGACACAACTAAGGAGGCTTATTATATGAAAAAGTTATTAGCAGGTTTTCTTACACTTACATTAGCGCTTGCTGCTTGTTCTAATGGTAGTGATGACAATGGTGGTAATAAAGATGATAGCTCGAAAGACAAACAGTCTTCCGATGACAAATCAAAAGACTCAAAAGATTCTAAGAGTGATGACAAAAAAGACAATGATAGTTCCGATGAAAATTCGGATAGCAAATCAGACAGCAACTCAGATAGTGATGCTGATAAAAATGGTTCTGACTCTAGTTCTAGCTCTGACTCTAATTCTGACTCTAGTTCTAGCTCTGACTCTAATTCTGACTCTAGTTCTAGCTCTGATGACAGTAGCAATTCTGGAAATAGTGACAATGCCAATGATAGTTCGACTAATGGTTCCAATGAAAGTGCTAACAATAGCGGTACTTCAAATAATGGTGATAATTCAAGCAATACGAGTAACAATGATAGTACAGCAAGTAATGCAAATAGTAATGCAGACCAAGCTTCTAATAGTGCAAGCAGTTCGAATGAGGGTAACACAAATAACAGTGGAACTTCTCAATATGTGGCACCTTATCAAGGTCAAAATGCAGTACCTGTTGCACAAAACATTACTTCAGGTAGTACTGACCCACAAACAGCTTTACAGTCATTGCCTAATTTCCAAAATTCATTAGATAATGCAACTGCAGAAGTTAATGCGTTAAATGGCCAATCTAATCCTTATAATGATTACGCTATTGAAGGTAGTGAAGGCAATTATAGCTATATTTTTAGTTTCCAAAATCAAGCACAACCGGGTAGTTATTCAATTGTAACAGTTGACCAACAAGGTACTGTTAGAGTAGTTGACCCAGCATATCAACAATAAAGAATCATAAAATAGTGCAAGTTTTATACTTAATATGATAAAGAGGCAAGTAGATGAAATGAATTTGAAAAAAATTGATTTCTAACTTGCTTCTTTTTATTTTTGCTTAACTTTGCAGTATATACTCATGTTACTATTGTTATCACTTAAAACACATTTTATATTTAAAAAAACTCCAAAGTTAACATTGGAATATGAAAACTTTGAAGTTTAAAGTCGGCAACAAATCGTTGATTGTATTTTTGATTATTAAGTTTATGTGTTGGAATTAATAGACTTTTGAATAATATGGGAAATCGTTTCAAAAGCATGATTGTCTTTGTTTATAAATGGATTATCGTGTATATCTTTCATTTGATGACTGATTAAATCATTTAAAAGTGCTTTTGAATCACTATATCGAACTGTAGAAAGAGAATGCATAACATCTTCATAAACACCACGTTCGCAAACATATTTTTCGTGATCAGGCGTATATTGGCAGACAGTTTTATCAATCGTGAGTGCATCAAAAATAATTGAAGAATAGTCTGTCAATACTGTATCTGATACTAACAACAAATCTTGAATTTCTATATGTGAAGGTGCAATGATAGCATTTTCAGGCATATAGTTAGATTGATCGTTGACATGTCCTTTAAAGATAACGTTATATTTATTTAATAAACCATCACTAATTGGTAATAAATCGGTTGTTTCATTTGCTGCTTTCCATGTAGGAACGTAAAGTAATGTTTGTTTTTGAGGGTCTAGCTTTAATTCTTTCTTAATGAATGAGATATAAGGTTGATCAGATTGTTTATCTAATAAATATCTAATTCTTGGATAACCACAATTTAATAAATGAGTATGTTGTTGTGGAAATGCAGATTTAAAATGTTCCATAATGGCTCCGGAATCACTGATGAAATAGTCTTGTTGTAACCATTTATTATATTTGCGTGCGCGATAATTATAAATATTGAGATTTTCATTTGGTTCATGACTATCTAAAAATAGTTTTTTTATAGGTGTGCCATGCCACAGTTGTATAATTGTACCATTTGGTTTGATATCGTCGGGGATATCGTTTTCTAAAATGACCACACTTGCTGTTTCGATAAGACTTTTTGCTTTCGCATCATTTGGATCAATAAAATTAGGTCCATTTACATCATTAGTTATAAAAAATATAGGTAATTTAGAAAAATATTTTGCAAAATGATTAAATAAATAGCGAGAATTACCTCGGAACCCATAATCAAAACCTAAAAAGACAATATGATTTTTAACTTTCGATTTATCTTTTTTGTAAATATAACTGATTTCATCATGTTTTTTTTCGTAATGATGTTGAATTAAATTATAAAGCCAATGTGGAAGTTTGAATTTAGTATTTTTAAGCACTTTATCTGTAAATCGAATATCATCATTATTAGGTGCTAATGTTTCACTATTTTTAAATGGTAACGTGTGTTTATGTTCAAAGGCTAATTTGTTTAAATTAAATTTAGTAGTGTTTAATGGCGTGAACGCTTGAATGCAATTCCAAACAGCATCACTAGTTGTATACGTATGTTTGAAATTAAAAACAACATGGCTATCTGTAGCAACATCATCTTGTAAAAGTGATAATAATGCTAAATCAAATATATTATTAACTGTATATTTGTTTATTATTTTTTGAGCAGTTTCTATATGAAAAATAATATTTGGAAAATGATTTAGATTATCCATCCAATCATTAAAAGTGATTTCTGATTTACCGAAATATCGGCAATCATTTAAATATTGCTGATTGATTGTATAATCTGCAACGATAGTGACGGGTCTTAGTGTAACTGCCTCTAACATTGATTGATAAATCTCACTATTTTGATCTATATATACAAAATGAGAATATCCTTCCGCTGTAGCTTTCTCAAGATGCTGAGCTAAAAGGTCCCACGTTGAAAATTCTATTTGCTTTATCATTTATAATCCCTCTATTTAAATATTATTATCCCTATTTTATCATTTAATATGTCATAGATAAAAGAAACATTGATATTCATATCATTACTGACGTACAGCGCCTGAATTGATATATATTCAATTGGAGTTTATTAGAAAATTAAAAAACTTTAATTTTGGGCTTTTAATTTTTTGAAAATTATTGTATTTTACTTAAAGTAGATGTTATAATTTATGTGAAATAATTCACAAATAAAAGGATGATTAATTATTTTAAGTATAGGAAGTGAGTATATATGTTTGTAGAAAGTATTAACCCCTTTAACAATGTATTATTATCCAGTATTGTGGCTGCTATCCCTATCATTTTATTTTTATTATGTTTAACCATTTTTAAAATGAAAGGGATATACGCTTCAATTACGACATTAGTCGTTACGTTGATACTTGCCATAACGATATTCAAATTGCCTATGAATATCGCTACAGGTGCATCAATTGAAGGATTTTTCCAAGGTGTAATTCCAATTGGTTATATTGTAATTATGGCAGTTTTGTTATATAAAGTTACAAATGAAACTGGGCAATTTGATAAGATTCAAGATAGTATTGCGAGTGTATCTCAAGACCATCGTATCCAATTATTGCTCATAGGTTTTGCATTTAATGGATTTTTAGAAGGTGCAGCAGGTTTTGGTGTACCGATTGCGATATGTGCTTTATTATTAACTCAGTTGGGCTTTAAGCCTTTAGAAGCTGCAATGTTATGTTTAATTGCCAACGCTTCAGCTGGTGCTTTTGGAGCTATTGGTTTACCTGTCACTGTAATTGATACACTTGGTTTGCCAGGTGATGTTACAGGTTTTGCGGTTTCTCAAATGTCGGCTTTAACTTTATCGGTTATGAATATGTTTATACCATTTTTATTAGTATGGATTATTGATGGTTTTAAAGGTATTAAAGAAACATTACCAGCAATCCTTATTGTTGGTGGGACTTTTACCATACTACAAGCTTTGATCACGGTGTTTATTGGACCAGAACTAGCTGATATTATCCCACCGTTAGTATCAATGTTAGCTTTAGCAGTATATTCTAAAAAACATCAACCAAAAAATATATTTAGATTGAAAGATAGCGGAGAACCTAAGACTATTGTAAAACATAATTTTAAAACTTTAATATATGCGTGGAGTCCATTTGTGATTTTAACAGTATTGGTTATGGTTTGGAGCGCACCACAATTTAAAGGACTGTTCACATCTAATGGTGCATTGAGTGCATTAGTATTTAATATTCAACTTCCAGGTACGTATAGCGCTATTGCTGATAAAGCAATTACATTGCCACTCAATATCATTGGACAAACTGGTACAGCAATTTTATTAGTAATTTTAATAACTATATTGATGTCAAAACAAGTGAATATGCTTGATGCAACACGTTTGTTAAAATTAACTTTTAAAGAATTATGGTTGCCTATTATTACAATTTGTATTATTTTAATTATTTCTAAATTAATGACTTATGCAGGTTTAAGTAATGCTTTAGGTGAAGGTATTGCTAAGGCAGGATCAGTCTTCCCTCTATTATCACCTGTTTTAGGTTGGATCGGCGTATTTTTAACTGGTTCTGTGACAAATAATAATACGTTATTTGCTCCGATACAGGCAGCAGTAGCTAATAATATTGGTACAAGTGGTGCATTACTTGTATCAGCCAATACTGCTGGTGGTGTAGCAGCTAAATTGATTTCACCTCAGTCCATTGCTATTGCAACTGCATCTGTACAACAGGTAGGTAAGGAATCGGAATTATTAAAAATGACATTGCGTTATAGTTTTGCATTTATTATCTTTGTATGTTTATGGACATTTATGTTGAGCTTTATCATTCATTAAAACAACAGCATTGATATGTTTGCTAGTCAGTTATCTGTAAATACGCAGAATTAAGGCTGCTTTGATTTGGTATTATATCGAAACACGAAGTTAAATATAAAGATAGAAAAAAAGAAGCCATATGGCTTCATTCAGGCTGTCGACAAAGTTTCCGACTTTGTTGACAGTTTTTTTGTGCCCACTATCCGTGGGCACTGCCTTAGCTTGTAGTCTTCGGCTAGTGATATTCCCACAGGAGACGGACAAATCACTACCAATATTTAATATATAATAATTAACAGTGGCGTTGTTTGTTATGGTGAATAAATCAATTGATAAATGGAATCATAGTGAAATAATGTACTAAAGCTGGCATATGGAAAAAACTAAAAGTTTCTTTTTTATTTCGACGCTATCATCATTTGAAAGTAATGGTAGACAGAATCTGATGAAAATGATTGAACAGTTTGGTATCCATTTTCTATGATCGCTTGTTTATTAAATTCTTGGTTTATAAGTCGTAGTAGTTTATTAGAAAGATCTTCTACATTTCCATGTGCTACTAAATATCCATTGACGTTATTTTGTATCAGTGCATCTGGGCCAGCGTTACCATTAAAGCTAACCACAACATTACTTTGATTCATTGCTTCTAAAATCACCATTCCGAAACCTTCATTACGAGAGGGGATGACTGTAATATCACTTTTAGCTAATTTTTCGTTTAATTGTTGAGTTGAACCATAAAGCTTTATGATATCTGCCAGTTGATGCTCTATGATTAATTGTTGTAAGAGTTCGTGTTCTTTTCCATCACCATAGATGTGTATTTGATATTTAAAACGTCTGACCTCTTGTTGAATAGGTATGATACTTTGAATTAATAGATCGAATCCTTTCTCGTATTCTAATCGTCCTGCAGCAGTGATGATTTTATCTTTTGATACTGAGAGGCGAGGTTCATTTAAAATATTGGGTATGACATAAACAGGAGTTTGAATGAAAGCTTCATATTTACTTTTATCACTTTCTGTTAGTGTGGTTACTTTATCTAAATATTGATAAGCATCTGCAATTTCTCTTTGTAAAGCAATGTTGTGTGCTTCAAAATTCATATGCTCCATACCAATCTTCTCTACATTTTGTGAACCATAGTGAGCAATTAATATATTGAAACTCGCGCGTGTACCTATGAGTATATCAGTAGAAACATTACGTATTGCTTTAATCATTTTGTTTTCAATATAATGTGAAAACTGATATAGTCCTGGTTCATATTGAGAAATTAATTTTGGTTTAGAAAAAGAGGTATATTTGTGGATTCTATTGAAAAAAATATCCTTAATATTAAAAAATTGTAATTGATAGTCTGTTAAAGCACGCACTTTAATAGATTTATGTAGCTTGAAATAAGGTTTAGAAGCCCCTTTGAAAACGGAAATGATTTCAACTTGATGGCCTTTTTCAGCTAAAACATTAGCTAATTGAGAAATAGATTTAACGGTACCACCCATAGCATATAAGTTATGCGTAAAAAAAGTGATAGATTTCATTGGAATACCTCCAAAAGTATAAGAATTAAATTAGAATTTATTATAGCATGAAATTTAGGTGATTGATAAAGTAATGAAGGTTATATGAGACACAATGTAATTTGCTCAATATATTTAAATTTAAAATAGTAATTTAAGTCGTATCATAGCAATGATAGTTAACAGGTATTAACATAATTTAAGTAGAATTACTGAAAGCCCTTTTTTCATAGGGCAATAACGTATATAATTAGAAGTGTACCAAAAGATTCTGCTATTTTTTAAGTACTTCGTATAATTATAGTAGATTAAGATTTAAATCATTTACTATAGAAAACGCTTTATCATGGTTGAGACTTTCCTAGATAAAGATAACGTGTCTATAAACATATATAAAAGGGGGACTGTGTTTGTTATGAGTAAACAACATAGCAAAACAGATGTCATATTAATTGGCGGCGGTATCATGAGCGCAACACTAGGAACTTTATTAAAAGAACTTGCACCTGAGAAAGACATTAAAATGTTTGAAAGATTATCTACACCAGCAGAAGAAAGTTCGAATGCATGGAATAATGCAGGAACAGGGCATTCTGCATTATGCGAACTAAATTATACAAACGAAAACAAAGATGGATCAATTGATATTACTAAAGCTGTTAAAATTAATGAACAGTTTCAAATTACAAAACAATTTTGGAATTACCTTGTTAAGCAAGGTCAATTATCAAAACCAGAAGCTTTTATTAAACCTGTGCCACATATGAGCTTTGTACAGGGCGTACGTAATGTAGATTTTTTAAGAAGACGTGTTGAAAGATTAAATAAAAATATTTTGTTTAGTAATATGGAAATTACGGATGACAAAGATCAAATTTTAGAATGGGCACCGTTGATTATGGAAGGGCGCACATCAAATATACCAATGGCTATTACATATGACAAAACGGGGACTGATGTAAATTTTAGCGCGCTAACAAAAAAACTATTCTCTAATTTAGAAGATAAAAACGTAGAACTTAATTACGAACATGAAGTAGAAAATCTGAGTCAACGTAAAGATGGAACTTGGGAAGTTAAAGTGAAAGATTTGAAAACGGATGAAGTTACAATAGTAGATAGCGACTTTGTATTTATAGGTGCCGGTGGAGCGAGTTTACCTTTATTACAAAAAACAGGCATTAAGGAGTCTAAACATATTGGTGGATTCCCAGTAAGTGGTCTGTTCTTAGTTTGTAGAGACGAGGCTATTACTTCAAAACATCTTGCGAAAGTTTATGGAAAAGCAGCTGTTGGTGCGCCACCGATGTCAGTACCACATTTAGACACACGTTATATTGATGGCAAGCGTACCTTATTGTTTGGACCATTTGCTGGCTTTTCACCAAAATTCCTAAAGACAGGTTCAAATATGGATTTAATAAAATCAGTGAAACCAAACAACCTTATAACAATGTTATCGGCAGGAATTAAAGAAATGAACTTAACTAAATATTTAATTTCTCAACTAACACTGTCAAACGAGGAGAGAATGGAAGATTTACGTCAATTTGTGCCAAATGCTAAAAGTGAAAATTGGGAAATTGTAGTTGCAGGACAACGTGTACAAGTCATTAAAGATACTGATAAAGGAAAAGGTACTTTACAATTTGGTACTGAGGTTATTACTTCTGAAGATGGTTCTTTAGCAGCACTTTTAGGCGCTTCTCCAGGCGCTTCGACTGCAGTTGACATCATGTTTGATGTACTTCAACGTTGTTACAAAGATGAATTTAACAATTGGGAAGAAAAAATTAAAGAAATAGTGCCTTCATTTGGTATGAAATTATCAGAAAATGAAGCTTTATACACTCAAATTAATAAAGAAATAACTAAAAACTTAAAAATTAATTAATAAGTATGATGTACTCATTTTATTAAATGAAGTTCTTGCGAGATAAATTTCCATACTTAAAATAGAAGCGCTAATCCATTACGGGTTAGCGCTTCTTTATATTTAAATCTTGAAATTTTGATCGTGCATGTATACCACAAGTATGTTGTATGATGGTTCGAGCATCGAACCCGTGGCCTCTGAAACATATGGTTTTCTAGGCGTTTACACGCTTGTTATTTATTGATATTAACAGTGAAAGTAGTACCTTCATATTTCTTACTTGATACTTCAATTGTGCCATTGTGTAATTCAAAAATAGCTTTAGCAATTGCTAAGCCTAAGCCATTACTATTATCATGATTGCTTGCTTTATAAAAACGTTCAAATAGACGAGATTGAGTTTCTGGTGTCATACCTTGACCATCATCAGTTATATTAAAACGAATGTGATCAGTATCATGTGTGAGTGTAATGTCAATTGTACCACCTTGTTCTGAATATTTAATCGCATTAGTTATTAAATTTTGAAATGCTTGATTTAATAGTCGCTCATTTCCTATTAATGATATATTAGCTAAATCAGACATAATAATTAACTCTTTTTCGTTCGTCGCAAATTGTTCATGACGTATAATCTGTTTAATGAGCTTATTGAGTTCGATATGATCAGTTAATTCTAGATGCTCCCCATTATCAATTTCTGATAACAATAAAAGTTCTTTTGTTAATTCACTTAGTTGCGTTGTAATTTGGTATATTTCGTCTATATACTGTTCTCGTTCTGTGGCACTTTTTGTAAATTTTAATTGATCAAGTAAATGATGAATATGCGTTAAGGGTGTTTTAATCTCATGTGAAACATTTTGAACAAAGTGTTGTCTCATGTCATCTACTTGTTTTAAAGAAAGTCTCATTTTATCAAAACGGTATTGCAACGTGCCGAATTCATCATTACGCTTAATATCTATTGGCACATCAAAATTGCCTTCCATTAATCTTTCAGTCGCTTGTTTTAACTGTTGTATTGGTTTAATAATCATGTAAGTTGAAGAAATAACCCAAATGATTGAGATGACTAATAATAGTGTAATTAATATGACTAAGAAAATTCTAAATTCACTAAATGTTTTTCCAATGTCTGGTCTCATAAATACTGCATAGTTATGACCATTGGATTGAAATTGCACACCAACAGTATTTTGAGTAGTATTTTCAAAGAATCCAGTGATGAAAGGATTGTATGGTAAATTGCTTATCCCGTGATAGTCATTTCCCTTTAAGACAGATTTAATATTTTTCGAGTCAACATTGTCTTTTCTAAATGCAGTACCATAATAAGCTTTTTTACCATTTTCTGATACGGTCATAACTTGATAATTCATCTGTCCAAGGTGTTCGAAAAAGGGTTTTGGCAATTGTATTTTAGATTGCTTTTCATAAGAAATTGCATCTTTTAATGTTCTCATGATTTTAGCATCATTATTCTCTTTTAAATGATTATGATAAATGACGTTAGTTAATAGGAAACTAAGCACAGCGCTTGATAGTAAGATGACGATTGTATATATAGCAATACGTGAATATAGTGATTTAAACATTGTCATCAACCTTGTAACCTAAGCCACGCACTGTATGAATTGTAATAGTAGCTCCTAGTTTCGATAAACGTTTTCTCAAACGTTTAATGTGTACGTCAACTGTTCGTTCATCACCTTCATAATCAAACCCCCAAATTTTTTCAATCAAATCATCACGGTTAAATACTTGTTTTGGATGCGAGGCAAGTAAGAATAAGAGTTGAAACTCTTTATTTGGCAAGTTCATTGATTTAGTAGAAGATTGAAGCTCTAAATAAGCTTGATTAAGCGTAAGATTTCCAACTTTCAACTCATTATTAGCATTTATATTATAGCGTTTTAATACGGCCTTTATTCTAAAGATAAGTTCTTTCACTTCAAATGGCTTGGTAACATAATCGTCTGTGCCAGTTAAATAAGCTTGTTCTTTATCACTAAGTGCGTCTCTAGCTGTTAACATAATAACTGGCATTTCAAAATCTTCTTTTAAAATTTTACATAATTCAAAACCACTCATGCCAGACATCATTACATCTACGATAGCAATATCAACTTGATGTGTATCTAAATATGACAATGCGTTTTCAGCACTTGATTGTGTTACTACATCTAATCCTTCTCGTGAAATATAATTTGAAACATATTCTAAAATTTTACTGTCATCATCGACAATTAAACAAGTTGTCATGCTCAAAATCTCCTTAATCATTTTACAGACATTATATATGGAAAAATTTAACTTAACAAATAGGAAATATTTCAAAAAGTTAATCATAGTTCATATTGAGTTCATATACAGAGACTAAACTTTAAATATAAGTTCTTGAAAGGGAGTGAATCACTATGAAATTAGCATGGCAAGAAATAAAATATTATAAATTTCGTTATATATTAATCATGTTAATTATATTATTATTAGGCGTTATGGTTCTATTTATTAGTGGGTTGGCACAAGGTTTAGCAAGAGAAAATATTTCTATGTTAGACAATATGAAAGCTGAAAAATATGTGATGCAAAATAACAAAACACCACAAATTGAAAAATCAATTATTAAACCAGAACAGCAAGAGAAGATTGAAGATATTAGCGGGCAGTCACCTTTAAAAATAGCATCTCAAACTTTGAAAATTGATAAAGATGAAGAAGATGTTGTTATGACGAATACAGTGAAAAATGAAAAACCCAAATTGTCAGAAGGGCATTATCCTAAAAAAGACAATGAAATTGCAATTAATAGTAAATTAACTGCAAGTGGGGTAGATGTTGGAGACAACATTAAAATTAAAGACGGTAAAACGTTAAAAGTTTCAGGTGTTTTGGATGACACAATGTATTCTCATAGTTCAGTGGTTATGATGAATAATAATGGATTTGATGAATTGAATAAAAATGTGAGTACTGTTTATCCAATTAAAGATATGTCACAAAAACAGATGAATAAATTAGAAGATATTAATGGTATAGATGTATTTACAGAAGATGATATCACAAGTGAAATACCAAGTTATCAAGCAGAACAAGCACCACTTAATATGATGATAGTTAGCTTGTTTGTTATTTCTGCTATAGTCCTTAGTGCATTCTTCTATGTTATGACGATACAAAAAATTCCTGAAATCGGTATTTTAAAAGCAATTGGAATTAAGACAAGACATTTATTAAGTGCATTAATCATTCAAATATTAATAACTACAATGATTGCAGTTATTATTTCTGTGGCGTTAATCAGTGGATTGTCATTAGTAATGCCAATTTCTATGCCTTTCCATGTAACTGTTACAAATATATTATTAGTCGTGGGTATTTTCATAGTTGTTGCAATTGTCGGTGCAGCACTATCATTTATTAAATTATTTAAAGTAGACCCTATTGAAGCTATAGGAGGTGGAGAATAATGAGTTTACAAGTTAAAGATATTAAAAAATCTTTTGGTAAAGGCTCTTCCGAAACTAAAGTACTAAAAGGGATCAATTTTGAAGTGAATGAAGGAGAATTTATAATTTTAAATGGAGCCTCAGGTTCTGGTAAAACGACGCTTTTAACTATTTTAGGTGGATTATTGTCACAAAGTAGTGGAGAAATATTATATAATGGTGAACATTTATACGATAGTGATAAAAAAGCTTCTGAACTAAGATTAAATGAAATTGGATTTATATTTCAATCTTCACACTTAGTACCGTATTTAAAAGTTAAAGATCAGTTAATAACTATAGGTAAAGAAGCGGGAATGGCTAAAAAAGAAGCCACTGATAGAGCAGAAAAATTATTAACACAAATCGGTTTAGCAGACCAGTTAAACGTATTTCCACACACACTTTCAGGTGGACAAAAGCAACGTGTTGCCATCATGAGATCATTAATGAATAATCCTAAAATAATATTAGCTGACGAGCCAACTGCAAGCTTAGATGCCGAACGTGCTACAGAAGTGATAGATATGATTAAAAATCAAATTCAAAGTAAAAATATGATAGGTATTATGATTACACATGATAAAAGACTATTTGATTATGCTGACAGAGTAATCGAATTAGATGATGGTGTCATTGTTAATCGATAGTATATTTAAAAGAGACATGATAAAAGTCGTGTTTTCAAATTAAATGGGAGTAGGATAGAAATCTTTTTAATAAAATTAGATTTCTGTCCCACTCCCTTTTTTATGAATAGCATTGCACATTCAATCGAATGTAGTATCCACATATTATTTCGTAGTTAATGACTTTAAATGGTTGGTATATGCCACAGTGCCATTATACATGCCCAAAATAACACTGCAAAAAAACAAGTTAGTAAAAGCTTATATTGATACATGATGGCTAAAAAGTCCCTGATTAATGCAATTTCAAAAAAATGATAAGGTGTATGACTGCCGACACCTTTTAAATTGAGATTTAATTTTTGTCCAAACCTTAAAGCGCGCATAATATGAAATTGACTAGTGACACATATGATATTTGGTTCATATTTAAATAATTGCTGAATGAGCACTTTCGTATATTTAAGGTTCTCATAAGTGCTCGTCGATTGGTCTTCAAGTATGATTGCTGAAGGATTAATATTTCTTTGCACTAAATATCGATACATAGCCAAGGCTTCTGAAATTGGTTCGTCAGGTCCTTGCCCACCACTAACAATGATATGTGCGCCTGGATGTAAATGGTATAACGTTATAGCTTTGTCCAATCTTTTAGCAAGCATAGGTGTTACTTGTTCTGTAAAAATACCTGCGCCCAACACCAATATGACGTCAAAATCTTGTTTATACGTAACATTTGAAAAGGCAGAGGCACAAAGTGCATAACAAATGAAGGTGAAACATGCACTAAAGGCAATAGCGGCTAACCAATAAAAAATCACATTGATGCCCACAGGAATTAGACTAATATAAGCACAAGCAATCATGAACAGTAATACCTTATATGCTATAGCGTATAAACGGCGCAAAAAAAGTGTGCTTACACTATGTTTAAATAGATGATGATGTTTGATGTGTAAAAGCAATACACCAACAAACATCGTTATGATTAGAGGGATCGGCAAAGATGACTTACCTACATGTAAGATGATAACAATGTAGCCTAAAATGATTTGAATTACAAAAAAAGTTAAATTAGTAGTAAATTTTAAATTCTTATACATAGCAATAAAACCACATAAAATAAATAAACTTATAATTAAAGACAACGTATACATGGTTCACCCCGAAAATTTATAATATTTTAAATGTAGAGCAATTCTTAAAATTAATCAAATTTTATAGGTATTGTTGATTGTAATTTAGATAGGTTTAAAAATTAAAAACGCAGCGGTTAGAAATTTCTGCTTTTATACCGTCTCGAATATTGATATTATTAACATAATATAAAAAAAATAACGTTTACTTATGTGAGCTAGAATAGTAGAGGTGCGAGAAGTTATGGTTAAAAATTTAAGTAGTCATATTGATTTTATGGGTGAGTTTATAAATGATGTGAATACTTTATTAGCTAAATTGTTAAAAGAACTAAGAGAAGACTATAACGTATCAAAAGAGCAAGCCAATGTTATATTAATGTTAGAAAACGAAAAAGCAATGACATTAACAGAAATAACTGAAAGACAAGGCGTAAATAAAGCTGCCGTTAGCCGGAGAATAAAAAAATTAATACAAGCAGAAGTAGTGCAATGGGAGAAAGCTGAAGAAAATGCAGATCAAAGGTTAAAATATATTAAATTAACAGCAAAAGGTAAACAATTTAATAAACAAAGTAAGGAAATTATCAATACAATTGTCAGTGATATATTACACGACTTATCGGATGAACAAATCGAACAAGCAAGATATGTTTTAGAGATTATTGATCAAAGATTAAAAAATTTCAATTTGAAACACAGTGTTTAATAGTAAAAACAATGATAATATTTTTAAGTAAAGCAAAATGCGTTTAATTAAAACATATTTCAATAACTAGAATGATGTGTTCATGTAAAAATGATTTATTTGAAGTGCCTCATTAAAAGAACAACTATATAAGATTGAAGAAAAAATTAAAGGAATTGTAAAAAGACATTGGACTAATGATGTATATCTTTTACTTATTCATGTACATATAATAGAAATAAAGTAGCGTAAAAATGAATTTTACTTAATTAAAAAACTACAAAAAATTGGTGAAAATGGCTTGATAAAGCCGTATAGTTTATGAATATATTATGTTAAAATAACGGGATAATGTAAAAAATAAGGACTAAGCGTGGTGATAAAATGCAAAAGTGCCCTAAATGTGGGGGAAACATAAGGATAGGACAACGAAGATGTAGTCATTGTGGCTATCGTTTAGAGTCGACTAGTAACGAAAAAATGACTCGAACTTCAAAAGAAAATAAAAAAACTGTTAATAGCAAAGCAAGGAAAATTATTCCCTGGGGTATTGCAGCTTTTATCATTATCCTGCTGGTTATTATATTTATCTTATTGAAAAATTTTAATTCGCCGGAAGCACAATCGGAAATATTAATTAACGCAGTAGATAATAATGATACTCAAAAATTATCAACCTTATTAAGCACGCAAAATAATAGTGTAGATGAAAATGAGGCAAAAGCTTATATTAAATATATAAAAAAAGAAGTTGGCATGAAAGAATATACGAAAGATATTAAGCAAAAAATAAAATCATTAAATAAAAATGAGACTAGTGAAGAAGACTTTGTAACAGCAAAAAATGGTGAAAAAGTTTTGCGTATCAGCAAAAATGGGCAACGTTACTTGATATTTGATAATATGAGTTTTACAGCGCCTACAAAAGAAGCGATTGTAAAGCCTAAGTACGATACAACTTACAAATTCAAAGCAAATGATAAACAAAGAACAGTACATGCACAGAAGAATAAGACGACAGTACTCGGTGAATTTATACCAGGTGATTACGTCATAGAGTCTAAAAAAGAGATGGCTAACGGACAGTTTAGCGGTGAACTCAAATTTAATTTTAATAATAGTAATCATGAGACAGTTGATGTATCAGAAGATTTTAATGAAGCTTATATCGTCTTAGATTTGAAAGGTGCATCTGAAATAGATAAAGATACTGTTAAAGTGAAAGTGAATGATAAAACATATGACTATGCTGATAATAAAGAAATAGGACCATATCCAAAAACACAAGAGTTAACAGTTTCTGCTGAAGGAGAAGCGAAGAAAAAGACATTTAAATCAGCTGAAACGACTGTTAAAACGGATAACTTGAAGGATAAAACATATGTAACATTGAACTTTGATGGTGATGAAATTCAAGACTATGTAGATAAAAAAGAAAAAGAAGAAAATAGCTTCAGAAATAAGGTGGCTCGTTTTTTCGGTAATTATACTGCTGCAATGAATAATGCACATAGTCAAAGTAACTTTAAATTAGTTTCATCTTATTTGAAAAAAAATACTGATAACTATAAATCTATAAAAAATAATGTGAAAGAAAATGCTGTATTTTATTTACCTCAGCCACAAATCACTGAAATTGTGAGACAAGGTGAAACATTTTATATTACAGCTCAAACCGTCAAAGAAAATGGTCAATATGGCGAAGTGGATTACCAACTTGAAGGCGATGATGATGCCAGTAACCTTAAAGTTGTGAAATATTCGGAAGAGTAATATAAAGATATGCTTGCTGATAATAATATAATATATGGAGTAGTGGATAAGCAGAGGAATCTGGAAACAAGCCAACACTGACTCATGAATAAGTGTCAATTTCTATAATAGTTAATAGAAATTGACACTTTCTTTGTTTTTAAGCTAAAGCTATAATAGTAATAATGCTTATTAATTAATAATTTGTAATAAGTTAGTTAACAATACATAAACAAGTGTAAATATCGTCGAATTGGATATTTCAAGTAATTTTTGAAGGAGTTATAAAATGGTAGATAATCAACAACAAAAGCAATCATTCATTTTTATTTTAATTCTAGGTGCGTTAACTGCGATTGGTGCCTTATCGATTGATATGTTTTTACCTGGTTTACCTCAAATTCAGTCTGATTTTAATACGACAACTTCAACTTCACAATTAACTTTATCTTTATTTATGATTGGTTTAGCCGTTGGGAATTTATTCACGGGTCCTTTTTCTGATTCAATCGGGCGTAAGCAACCACTTATGATTGCGATGTTGTTATTTACATTAGCAAGTTTAGGTATTATTTTTGTAAACAATATATGGTGGATGATTATTTTAAGGTTTGTACAAGGTTTTTGTGGAGGCGCAGGCGCAGTTATTTCTAGGGCGATTTCTAGCGATTTGTACAGTGGCAAACAATTAACAAAATTTTTAGCTTTACTTATGTTAGTCAATGGTGTGGCACCTGTGTTAGCACCTGCTTTAGGTGGCGTGATCTTATCATTTTCCACTTGGCATATGGTTTTTGTCATACTAACTTTATTTGGGATACTTATGTTTTTGGGGACTATGTTTAAAGTACCAGAATCATTATCTATCGAACATAGAGACAGTCCTCATATAGCAATTATATTTAAGAATTTTAAACAATTATTAGTAACGCCACGTTTTGTATTACCAATGTTGATTCAAGGTGTCACATTTATCATCTTGTTTAGTTATATTTCAGCTTCTCCATTTATCACGCAACATATATATGGTATGTCTCCACAGCAATTTAGTATTATGTTTGCAGTTATTGGTATTAGTCTCATTATTTCAAGTCAATTGACTGGTAAGTTCGTTGATTATATAAATCGACAAACATTATTACGGATTTTGACGTTGATTCAATTAGTAGGAATTTTAAGTGTAACGATTACTTTATTAAACCATTTTTCAATATGGATTTTATTCTTAGGTTTTATCATTCTTGTTGCACCAGTTACTGGTGTAGCAACGCTTGGTTTTTCTATTGCGATGGATGAACGTACTGGAGGTAATGGGAGTGCATCAAGTTTACTTGGACTTGTGCAATACTTATTAGGAGGGGTGGTTTCACCGCTCGTAGGTTTAATGGGAGAAGGGAATTATGTGCCTTATATCACAATTATCATAATCGCGGGTCTGTTATTAATATTGCTGCAAGTGATGAGTTACTTTGTGTTTAGAACAAGGAAAAGAGCATAAGTGCATATGTGTAAAATCTTGGTGTTACATTGGCAGTAACTGATGCATGAGCTTCAGCTCAAATACTTAAAGTTAATTCAACTTTAATCCACAGAGCAGAAGGTGTGGCAATGACATCCGTTTAAATAAATTAAATTGCTGTCTTACTTTGATTTATTTTGCATGAGTGATTGAGGTTGGTGAAAATCTATTTGCTTTTGGTATACCATGTTGATCTACAGATACTAGATTATGTCGCACTATTATAGTATCAATTTTTATATATATGTGTTCGAATTAGTTAATATAATGAGACTATTAAATTTCTATTATTTTGTAGAAATTTAGTAGTCTTTTTAATTAGATAATTTATTAACGATTCAACTTAATTGTGTTAGCTAATAAAATTTGAGCTAAATCTTTAACCGATTGATTACATCCTTCTTTAATCCAAGTATAAACAAGGCCCATTTGACCACCTAGTGCGTAAATTACAAATTGTTTTTTGTTTAATACATCGGTATAGTCGTCCAAAATTTTAATATAAGTGTCCCGCGTTGCATGCATATACTCAAAAAATAAATTACGATTAGGATATGTGACTAAAATAGCATGGAAATAGCCATAATGACGTTTGATATAACGCAAAATGATTTTGAAAAATTGATATAGTTTAGAGTGATTATCTGCAATTTCTTCTGAACTTTTATATAGATTTTCTAATAGTGTTTTATATTTTTGAATATGGTGTGATTGTATTGTAGCTAAAAGGTCATATTTATCTACGAAGTAATCATAAAATGTAGTCCTATTTATACCACTATATGCGCATAACATTTTGATAGTTATATTTTCAAATGGATGTAACTCGAGTAATGCAATCATATTACGGATGATTTTTCGTTTTGCATTTTGTTTCATAATAACTCCTTCATAGAACATAAATAATGTACCCAACACATTTTATTTAAGTGTCGGTATAATTTTAAATTTCATCTCTTTATAATATACAAGGTGAATTTTAAATGCAAATAGGAGGAAAGTATCATGAAGAAAATGGTATTAATCAATGTCATTACCATTGTTGTGCTTGTAATTATTGGTGTCGTAGGATTCCATTTTTATAATCAAGCAACATCTTTTGTAAGTACAGATAATGCTAAAGTGGATGGAGAACAAATTAAGGTGTCAGCTCCAGCTTCTGGCGAAATCAAGTCACTTGATGTTAAAAATAATGAAAAATTAAGCAAAGGTGATAAAGTTGCAGAGGTTGCTGCTAAAGGTGAAGGTGGTCAATCTCAAGATATGAGTATTAAAATGCCTAAAGATGGCACAATTGTAAAAGTTGATGGCATGGAAGGCTCAATGGCTCAAGCTGGCACACCAATCGCTTACGCTTATAATTTAGATGATTCTTATATAACTGCTAATGTGGATGAAAAAGATATTGCAGACGTTGAAGAAGGTAAAGATGTAAATATTAAATTAGATGGTGAAGACGCTGAATTAAAAGGTAAAGTAGAAGAAGTAGGTAAAGCAACTGCTTCAAGCTTTTCAATGATGCCTTCATCAAATAGTGATGGCAACTATACAAAAGTATCACAAGTGGTACCAGTGAAAATTTCACTAGATTCAAAACCATCTAAAAATGTTGTTCCAGGAATGAACGCTGAAGTAAAAATTCATAAAAATTAAGGAGGTCTTAAAATGACAATGACCTTCATTATTGTTTACGTAGTCATAGCGCTCATTCTTGTCGGTGGACTTAATCTCTTTATCGTGAAAAGAAATAAGCAAAAATCTACCCGAAAAATGGAACAATCTAAGTATGAAAGCATTGCTTCTAACGAAAGTTATCAATCTAAATTTAAAGTTAAAGACGATAAAACAACAACAGAAAACCAAGAGCAAAACAAAGGTGAAACTACAGAAGAAAAGGCAGAGAATGCAAGTCACGCTAATAGTGACACTTCTGAATCATCAACACAACATGATTCGGATCATGAACAAATCAATCCGAATTCTGAAGAAGCACAAGTAAATGAAAAGCTGAAAGCTAAACATAGTTCATTTATGTTTGGAAAAGGCACTTCTCAAGGCAAAGTTTTAATAGCGATGATTTTCGGTATGTTTATAGCTATTTTGAATCAAACGTTATTAAATGTTGCATTGCCTAAAATAAATACTGATTTTAATATTTCAGCAAATACAGGTCAATGGCTTATGACAGGATTTATGCTTGTGAATGGTATTCTGATACCAATCAGTGCTTATTTATTTAATAAATATTCGTATCGTAAATTATTCTTAATAGCGATGGCATTGTTCACAATAGGTTCCTTAGTATGTGGTATGTCAGGTTCATTTACAATAATGATGGTAGGCCGTGTACTGCAAGCAATTGGTGCAGGTATCTTAATGCCACTTGGTACAAATGTATTTATGACTATATTTCCACCTGAAAAACGTGGCGCAGCAATGGGGACACTCGGTATAGCAATGATTTTAGCACCCGCTATAGGTCCGACATTGTCAGGTTATATTGTAGAAAATTATCATTGGAACGTGATGTTCTATGGTATGTTCATCATAGGACTTATTTCATTAGCTATCGCATATATATGGTTCAGAGTTTATCAAGTTACTACAAATCCTAAAGCAGATATTCCAGGTATCATATTTAGTACAATAGGTTTTGGTGCGCTATTATATGGCTTCAGTGAAGCAGGAAATAATAGTTGGAGTTCTCCAATTGTTGTAGTATCTCTTATCCTTGGTGTCATTTTTATTACTGCTTTTGTAATTAGAGAGCTTACAATGCGTGTGCCAATGCTAAGTATGGAAGTTTTAAAATATTCAGGTTTTACATTAACAACCGTTATTAACATGATTGTAACGATGAGTTTATTTGGTGGCATGATTTTATTACCACTTTATTTACAAGACTTAAGAGGCTTTACACCAGTACAATCAGGTTTATTATTATTACCAGGTGCTTTAATAATGGGTGTCATGGGTCCAATCGCAGGAAAATTATTAGATACGATTGGTATTAAACCACTAGCTTTAGTAGGGACAGCAATTATGACCTATGCTACGTGGGAATTAACAAAATTAAACATGAATACAACGTATGGTCACTTAATGGTTATTTATATCATTCGATCATTTGGTATGAGTTTTATCATGATGCCAATAATGACTGCTGGTATGAACGCGTTGCCACAACGACTCATAGCACATGGCAATGCTTTATCTAATACATTGAGACAATTGGCAGGTTCAATTGGTACGGCTTTACTAGTTACAGTAATGTCTACACAAACAACACAACATATCGCCTCATATACACAAGATTTAGATAAAACAAATCCATTTATTAAAGACCGTTTACAAGAAATGGCTCAAGCAATGGGTGGAGAACAAATGGCAACTTCTCAAGTTTTAGAATTTGTGCAAAAGCTTGCTTCTATTAATGGTGTAAATAGTGCTTTCTTAATAGCCACTTTATTAAGTGCTTTGGCATTTATTTTGAGTTTGTTCTTAAAAGGCAAGTCACATTATATTTCAAATGAAGAATAAGTGAAAAAACAGTGATGTAACATCACTGATTAATGAATAAGCGTCAATTTCTATAATAGTTACGTAGAAATTGACGCTTATTTTGTTATTAATACAGTCTGAGTTAATATTTTCATATAGTTAAAGCGATTGGGATAAAAACTTGTGCTAAGTTGATTTTATGTACATTATAAGTGAAAGCTAAATCGTTTTTATAAATTCGCAAGTTAATTAGATAATATATATGATATTGATTATAGTCTTGAAAAATTGCTTGTTTTAAAATCCTTTTACCGATTGGTGTATCGATTAAGTGGAGAAAAAAAGCCCGCAAATGAATTTTTTTCAGTCATTCATTTACGGGTGTAATCTATGATAGTATATGTATCGGCTTTTTGGTAAAGTTTAAATGAAGTTATATTCTAGGTTTTCGATTTCTAAAAAATAAACTAATTAATAGTAAAGCGATACTACAACTTAATAAAATAAAAGCGTTATGGATTGCATTTGACTCTGTTAATATTTGAGCTGAATCAACAGTGATATAATACTGATTCATTGAATTGGCAATTCTTGTTGCAATATTTTTAATCAATGCAGAAAAACCGAAAGTAATTGCAAGCATGATCGCTATGATAAACATGTTAACTATTTTCAATATAGTTTTGTTAAAAAACAACGTAAAAAAGGTTAAGATTAAACTTAATATACAAGCGATAAAAAATACATAAAATACAAGTATCAAGCGATCAATGCTTGTTTGTAAGTTATCGATACTTTCAACGTTGATATTTAAATTCGTTAAGTTATTGATAGTTTCTTGAAAATTTGTTAATTCTTTAAAATTAACCGTTTTATCTACAAAAACTAAATTGAATATAGGTTCCTTAAACATACTATAACCTGAAATAGCAACTAGGATTAAAACGATAACTTGTATAATAAGGCTAACCCAAGATTTTTTCTTTTTTCCATAACGAGCGCCTCGTTGCATTGTTTCACTCGTTAAAGTATGTTCAAAATCTTTAAATTGCTGATTATTTGCGGTCATAACTTACTCCTTTCATTACATTAGATGGGGATCTAGTTATTTTATGACTTTTATTTTGTTATAATATGTAATAACTGTTACATTTTAACCAATGAAGTTGAATAATTTAATTTTTAGTATGAATGGTCATATTTTTTAACTTCAATATCTATTATAACTTCGTTTTTATGTCATTATTTTTATTTTATCATATAATTTATTTTAAATACTGAATTGAAACAAAAATTCTATAATTCTAAAATTTGTTACAAAAAAGATAGGGATGATTATGAATGAAATCAAGACTAACAACAAAATTTGTTAATAAATATTTATTACCACATCGTTCAATTATATTTGATGACCAACAAAGCTTTGAAAAATTTTTACAAAAAAGATTAACGATGAATGAAAAAAAGCACAAGCAACCTGAAACTTTAAATGTAAAATCAGACTTAGAAAAACAAATGATGGATGATATGCAGGTGTTCAGATTTCGCTTTAGACACAGTCAACAAAAGAAAATATTATATATTCACGGTGGATATAATATTTTACAACCTTCTGCATTTCACTGGAGATTTATGGATAAACTTGCGTTAAGTACTTTAAATGAAGTTATTTTGCCAATTTATCCAAAAGCACCCAAATATCATGTTGAGGATACTTATGCTGCGATTCATAAAGTGTACCAACAATTATTAACAGAATGTAGTAATGAAGATATTATTGTGATGGGAGATGGAACTGGAGGCGCATTGGCGTTGAGTTTTGTGCAACAGTTAAAATCAAATAATCAACCTTTACCAGCTAAATTGTATTTGTTTTCACCGATGCTAGATGCTCAATTGGATAATGAAAATATTACAGATGATTTAATCGATAAAGATGTCATCATAAATATAGAAGGTTTACAAAAAATTATGAAAGTATGGTCTGGAAATCTTCCATTAAACGATAGTAGGTTATCACCAATTAATGGAGAATTATTTGGTTTACCACCCATATATATATTTGGTGGCGGAAGAGAGATTTACTTACCAGATATGAAAAAATTGGCTTATATGTTAGAAGATATGCGTCAGCCAGTTCAACTGTATACTTTTAAAAAAATGGTGAATGCATTCGCATTATTACCTATTAGAGAATCGCATAAAGTTGTTAAAGAAATCGTCAATACAATTCACGATAAACGTTAATGTGGAAGCATACACTCGATTTTTAAAATGATGATAAGGCTACGAAAAATTAAAAACAGAGGCGGGGCAGACACCAAATATAATTTTGTTGATATCGCCTTGCTTCTGTTTTTATATGCTCAAACATTTCGGTCAATTAATGGTGTTCATTAATTGTTGTATCAAGGACAGTTAATATAGATTGTGTCCCTTTTAGCTTATAGTATTGCGCTATAAAGTCGTTAAAATCTTGCGTTGGTATATCCATATTGTTGAATTTCGAGAGATATTTTTCATATAGTTGTGTTTCTTCTTGAACAAAAGTTGTGTAACGCTGTATAAAAGCTGCTTCTACATCAATTTGTTCCACTAATGAAGTAATAGTATCTATAGCTTGTTTTTGACCTTGGTAGTAACTAATATCAAAACCGCGTTTAATCAATTGACTATCAGGTCCATTAATGACTAGCTGTTTGTTTTGATTGAGTTCACTAAGTGCAGCTTTCATATCATCATTTAAATCATAAAGTTGCACTTTGATTGTGTCGATTAATCCTTGTGACATATTTATCACTCCTTATCTTGAGATACCGATTTTATGACCTAATTGTTTTGGCCATTCGATTAATTGTTGGTTATCATAATAATTGCTAATTTGGTCAGCAAATGATTGAGGGAATGGCGCTGTTTTGTTGATTGTGCGATCAATCCCTAACATCATTGCTTCATTTGTTGCTATATTGCTGCCGTCTTGGTTCGTCATAACGGAAAAGAAATGTAAGCTTTTTTCATTATAATCATAGATGTAAATTGTAATGGTAAATGTGTCATCTTCAGTTAGTTCAGATAAATAAGCTGTTTGTTCTTCAACAGTGAATAGTGTGTAATTTAACTTGGTACGTTCTTCTAAAGATAAACCATGTGTATAATTAAATTGATTGATAGCTTCGCTGAAGACCATATTGTAATTCGCATCATGTACATGACCGTTATGGTCAATCATATCGGGTGTCACATTGTTGGAAATTGTGAAAGGATTTTTCATTGTTACATCTCCTTTAAAACTTTAATTGTTAAAATAGACATATTTATATTATTTAAGCTAACCTAAGTTTACTAAAAATTGTATATAACATACACAAATAGTATTTCATGATAAAATAAAGAAAATGATTATAGGGGTGAGCTATGGCTATAACAATTAGATACTTATCTTCTGGAAATACATTAGCAAGCGTTAATTGTTTAGAAGACATTCCTGAAACAGCGCAGTTTATATGGTGTGATTTTAACCAACCAACCGAGGCTGAAAATACATTTTTAAAAACACGTTTTAACTTTAATAAACTTGAAATTGATGATACAGTGAACGGGACACCGAGAGCTAAATATAAAGCATATGACACATATCAGTATATAGTTGTTCATGATGTGGATACCGAGAATTTTAATGCAAAAGCATTAAATATTTTTATAAAAGATCGTTTACTTATTACATACCATCATCAACCATTTGATATTTTAAAGAAGATAGAAACTACTTTCAAAACGCAAACAATACGTAATATTCTCCCAACATATATATTTATCTTGGTGTTAGATTGTTTAGTAGATCGTTATTTTGAATTCGTTTATGCCATCGAAGATAAGGTATATGACTTCGAAGACAGTGAAAATATGAATGGTTCTATGAAATTTGCGATGGATAATGTATTTAAAATACGTTCTGAGCTAATTAAATTAAAGCGTGTGATTTATCCAATGACAGAATTAGTTAATCAATTAAAAGAAAGTAACCTATTATTATTAGATGACAAGGATAAACTTTATCTTCAACATATTGATGATCATATGATTAAACAACAAAATATTTTGAAAATATGCCAAGAAATGACAAATGAAATAAAAGATAATTTGACATCATATGCTTCATATAAAATGAATCGGATTATGCAGGTCCTTACCTTGGTGTCAGTTGTTTTTTTACCATTGACATTAATTACAGGTATTTATGGTATGAATTTTATAAATATGCCAGAATTAAAATGGCAATATGGTTATTATTTTGTTTTAGCACTTATGCTATGTATTAGTATAGGTTGTGTGATTTATTTTAAAAAAGAAAAATGGTTTTAATATCATAGTATTATATTAATGATGCAGTTTTAAACTGACTTGAGTAAAATAACTATTGAGGATTGGAGTAAACAATGAGCGATTTAAAAAGAGAACAAAGAAAAAATGAACACGTTGAGATTGCAATGGCACAAACGGATGCTACAATCTCAGATTTTGATGAAATTAGATTTGTACATGATTCTATTCCGAGTATAGATGTAAGTGATGTTAATCTTGAGCATTCGCTAAAAGATTTTACACTTAGTCAACCACTTTATATTAATGCGATGACTGGTGGCAGTGAATGGACGAAACAAATTAATGAAAAATTGGCAATTGTGGCTCGGGAAAGCGGTATTGCAATGGCAGTTGGTTCTACACATGCAGCGTTACGTAATAGTGATATGGCATCATCTTTTACAGTCGTGCGTGACACAAACCCAGAGGGGATTATATTTAGTAACGTAGGTGCCGATGTACCTGTTGATAAAGCTGTCGAATCAGTAAAATTGCTAGATGCTCAAGCATTACAAGTACATGTCAATGCACCACAAGAATTAGTCATGCCTGAAGGTAATAGAACCTTTTCTACATGGATGGACAATCTTGCGCAAATTGTAGAACGGGTAAATGTCCCAGTAATTGTCAAAGAAGTAGGGTTTGGCATGAGTAAAGAAACAATCAAAAACTTATATGAAATTGGCATTAGATATGTAGATGTGAGTGGACGTGGTGGTACGAACTTTGTAGATATTGAAAATGAAAGACGTGCATACAAGGACATGGACTATTTAAGTATGTGGGGACAAACGACTGTGGAATCATTATTAGAAAGTACTTCTTATCAAAAAGATATGGATATACTTGCTAGTGGTGGCGTGCGCTCTCCTTTAGATGCTGTGAAATGTTTAGCGCTTGGAGCGAGTGCGGTTGGTATGTCGCGACCATTTTTAAATCAAGTTGAACAATATGGTATTACAGAAACACTAAACTATACAGAACAATTTACTGAACATATGAAAAAAATTATGACGATGTTAAATGCGCCTACAATAAATGATTTAAAAGGTTCGAAAATGATCTTTGGTCCTAAATTACAATCTTGGATAGATCAGCGAAATATTGATATTTCTAATTAATATCTCATAAAGAAATCATTTTTGTAGGTTAGGTCATTAACTACTGTGTTGATTTTCGTATATGAAATTATTATAGAAAAAACCTGAGACATTATGTCTCAGGTTTTCTTATGTTAAAAATCAAATTATATCATTAGAATAGATTGATAAATGTAGTAACGATTGGGACACCAAGCAAATCAATTAAAAATGCGCCCACAATTGGTACGACAAGATATGATTTTGGTGAAGCTCCGAATTTCTTGGTAATTACATCTAGGTTTGCCATAGCATTTGGGGTTGCACCAAGACCATGACCAATAAAGCCACCAATCATTACAGCAGCATCGTAATTTTTTCCTAAACCGCGGAACACGATAAATATAGAGAATAGCACGATAAACACGACTTGTATTAAAACGATAATAATTAAAGGTAAAGCCAATTGATATATTTCTGTAAGTTGTATACTCATCAAAGCGATAGATAAGAATAGGCTTAGTGATATGTCACTAATTTTATCCACGAATTTCATATCAATAAGATTTAAATTATTATATTCAGAAATATTTCGAATAATTACCGCAACAAACATTGCACCAACATATATAGGAATGTTAATACCTGTTAAATCAGAGAATGTATTTCCTAAATATGAACCAATAGCCATACAAATGGTTACAATCGTAAATTGTAAGAAAAAGATGGTAGTAGGGTTCATGCGATTATGTAAGTATTCATTAGATTTTACGTTACCATAGTCTGTCGTAGTTTCTTCTGCATGTTCAGATTTTAAATTATATTTAGTGATTAAAAATTTCACTACTGGACCACCTACTAAACCACCAGCTACAAGACCTAATGTTGCTGCTGCTAAAGCTGCGGTTAATGCAGAATCAAAGCCCATGTCGCGTATGGTTTGACCATAGGCGGCAGCATTACCATGACCACCTTCCATAGACATAGAACCTGCTGTCAAGCCTAATAATGGTGGTATGTTTAATACTTTTGCTAATGAAATACTAATAAGGTTTTGGAAGACTGCAAGAAAACCACAAAATATAAAATATAAAATAAGTACTTTTCCACCCAAGCGTAATAACTTTAAAGAAGCGCCTAATCCAATTGTTGTAAAGAACGCAAGCATAAAGAAGTTTTGTATAAATTCAGAATCCAGTTTGATTGTTATGATATTTGTAGATTGTAATATTGCAACTAAAATCGAGAAGATTAAACCACCGATAACAGGTGCAGGAATACAAAGCCTTCTTAATATTGAAATATGATTAACAATATATATACCTAAAAGGTATAACAAACTTGCGATTGCTAAAGTAGTAATTGCATCTAGCTCTAGCATTTTCAATCCCCCTTAAATTTCAAATGAAACTCTCCTGTGTGTCTGGTTATATAGATGGAGTCATGTGCAAAATGACAATAAAGAAAGTGCTTACAAAACTCCATGCTATCTATTATACATATTTAAATAGTATAAATCTAGTTTGGAATTAAATATTAAATAGAATAAATAGAGATTGTTTTATTTGTAATTTTCAGATAATCATTCTCTTGTCTAATACGCAAAAATAGATGTTAGAAGAATGAATACACTACTTATCTATAACACAGTACCTTGCAATGTATAGTAGTCTGTGTTATATTCTTTTCGACAGCTACTGTGTAATGTATAGTACTGGATTTACATAGGAGGTAACATATGAATAGCCAATTTAAAAAGGGCGCGCTAGAGCTTATAGTGCTACTTATTATCAAAAGAGATGATCAGTACGGTTACTCGCTCGTTCAAAATATTTCGAGACATATGAGTATTGCAGAAGGAACAGTGTACCCATTGCTACGAAGATTAGTGAAAAATGGAGAACTCACGACATATTACCAACCTTCTTCAGAGGGTCCAGCAAGGAAATATTACAAAGTGACTGACCAAGGTAATGACAGATTAGTTGACTTATTACATGAATGGCGATCGTTTTCGAATATTGTAGAAGTATTTATAAAGGAGAGTGAATGGAATGACTAAAAATGAATTTTTAAAACAGTTGCATAAACATTTGAAACATGATTCTGATGCAGAACGACAAGATATTTTAAATGAGTACGAAACACATTTTTATAGCGGATTAAAAGAAGGTAAAACAGAAGCACAAATTTCAAAAGAACTAGGTGATCCTAGAACTTTAGCTAAAGAAATGAATGCGACAGCTGCTGTAGAAAAAGCTGCTGACAGTAAAAAATTTGGCGACGTTGGGAACGCCATTTTTGCAGTGATGGGTTTAAGTATATTAAATTTCTTTGTAATTTTAGTACCGTTTATTTTCGTTTTAAGTATCGTTGTTTCATTAATTGTAACGACAATTTCATTCGTTTTAAGTCCAATATTATTATTGGTAAAAGGATTTTTAAGTGGATTTGAAAATGTATTACTTTTTGATGTATATGCAGTAGGTGCACTGTTTGGAATGGGATTAATGTTATTTGTGATTACGTATTTAATTTCTAAAGCATTTTATTTAATTTGTGTGAAGTATCTCAAGTGGAATATAAGTGTTGTGAAAAGGAGTGGGATTTCATGAAGAAAACATTGATTAGTCTTTTTGTAATTGGATTAATTGTAACGATTGTTTGTGGCATTGGTGTAGTAAACCAATTTCAAGTAGAAAGTAAAAAGTCGAAAGAAGTCACAGAGAATTATCATAAAGAATATGATGAAAATAAAGTAAAAAATCTCAATATAGATTTGAACAATAGTAATTTAAAACTTAAAAAAGGTGATCAACTTAAAGTTGAATCACGAGGTTCTAACGACAAAATAAATATGGATACTACTATAAAAAACGGTACGTTATATGTGAAAGATAAATCATTAGATAGCAATGTCGATATTACATTTATGGACTTTAAAAATAATGATGTCATTATCACATTACCTAAATCATTGAGCCATTTAAATGTTAATACTGAATCTGGTTCGATTATGATTGATCAAATAAAAGCGGATTATGCTAAGTTATACGCAGATGTTGGAAAATTAAATATCACGCATGCTAAATTTGATCGTTTAATTGCTGAAGTTGATGTTGCAGATATGTATATGGCAACGACTCAATTTAATTCAGGTGAGTTCGAAGCTGATACTGGATCAATCAATATCAAAGACACGCCTATTGATATACCAATTAAAGTGAAAACGGATGTAGGCAACATAGCAATGGCATATACGAATAATCAGCCTGAAAACACACGCATAGAATTTGATAGCGACGTAGGAGAACTGGACATTAATAATCACTTGTTTAAAAACAAACAAGTAGGTAATGGCTCTAACCTCATTCATATTGAAACGGACACAGGTAATGCAGAAATCAACTAAAATTGAAAATATGAGTAAATAACATCGTATGCATTAAGCTACATTGTGTGAGTATAAGCATATCAAAGTCAATTCACTAAAACGATTTTGACTTATGCTCATATTTTAGTTCTCGTATTAAAATTATAGTGATATTGAAAATAATTTATAATTATTTTGTTATTAGCCTGAGAATTGATGAAATTTTAAATTTCTGTGTTTGCTTCTTTTTTGATATACTATAAGCCATATAAAATTACTAGGTTTATAAGGAGGAGTGTTATGCAGGAATTGAATAGAAGTGATAAGCAATATGGTGTTTTAGCACTTCTACCATTAATCATATTTTTAGGGTTATATATTGGTGTAGGACTCACTTTTACCATAATGGGTAAAGAAGACGCGTTTGATCAATTACCAAGACATGTTGCTATTTTTATCGGCATCGTTATCGCTTGGACATGCTATGATAGAAAAACGAAGTTTTCTAAAAAAGTAGAAATATTTACAGCGCATGCAGGCAATTCAGGTATTGTTAATCTAGGCTTGATACTGTTATTAGCAGGCGCTTTTTCTACCGTTACCTCGGAAATGGGTGGTAAGACAGCAATGGTGAATATGGGGCTTACTGTCATCCCACCAAGTCTACTCATACCTGGTATTTTCATTATGAGTGGTTTTGCTGCGCTAACGTTAGGTACTTCTACGGGGGCGCAAGCTGCTTTTATTCCAGTAGGTGTTGCTGTAGCTCAAGCTGCTGATTTAAGTGTCGCAGCAGCAGGTGCCGCTGTTATTGCAGGTGCATATTTTGGTGATAACTTATCCATTATTTCAGATACGACGATTGCAGCTACAAATGGCGTCGGTACTAAGATGAAAGATAAATTTAAGATGAATGTGTTGATTGCGCTACCTGCTGCACTTATTACTGCAGTTATATATGCAGTTGTGGGTGGAACAGGTAAAGTGGAAGGTGACTTAAGTTTTAATTTTATAAATATACTGCCATATCTATTTGTACTTATAGCAGCAATCGCAGGTTTGGATGTGATTTTAGTGTTGATTATCGGTATCATAATGGCAGGTGTCATTGGTTTGCTTCAAGGCAATTTGGGCATATTCCAGTTTACAAAAGCTATTGGTGAAGGTATGGAAAGCATGTTCCTTATTTTTCTTGTGGCGTTTTTAGTTTCTGGACTTGTGGCATTAATTCGCTATTATGGCGGTGTTGATTGGATTATTAAAACAATGAAAGAAAAAGCAAAAGGCCGAAAAAGTGCAGAATATGTGATTAGTTTAATGTCCGGTGTACTTTCTGCTGCTTTATCACACAATACGTTAGCAATTTTAATTTCTGCGCCTATCGCTAAAGAAATTGGAGATGAATATAAGGTACCTCCTAAACGTATGGCAAGCTTATTAGATATATTCGCATGTTGTGCCTTAATGGTACTGCCGCATGATAGTGGTATGTTAATGGTTGAACAATATGGAGATGTTTCTTATATAGAAGTTTTACAATACACATTTTATCCTGTGATATTTGTCATTTGTACGGTTATTACGATACAATTTGGTTTACTTGATAAAGAAAAAAACCTTTCTAAATAATTTCTATTTTAATTAAGCTAATTATTAGAAAGTGAAAATGATATATCACAGACTAGCCATTCAAAGTGAGCGTTTATAATTCAAATAATTTAATAATATTATAGGGAAGCAGAGATTATATTAAATTTTAATCTCTGTTTCCCTTTTATTAACGCCATGTATCTTGTGGTGGTATGGTAGTACGTTTTGAAATTCTTGAAACGTAGGGATTGCCTTTAACAATAAAGCGAAGCGGTTTTTGCGTCCATTCACCTTTATTAGGAATACCAATTCTCGGTGTTTCCTCAATATGTTTAGGATGTTTACGGTTTTTAGTATCTATTTTTAGATTGCCTTCATTTAATCGTGAACCATCCAAATGTCTCGGTATATTAAATGCTTTAGTCCATTTTCCTGGGCCATTTGTTAATTCAAAGCCATCTTTGTTTCTATTTGAACGCATAGCTTCAATATTCTCTTCTGGTTCAACAGCACGTATCAGGACACCTTCAGGTACACCTTCTAATTGTGTTACAAAGTTGATGAGTAAATGCGTATGCATCACATGGGCATAAATAGTGCCACCAAGTTTATATAATGATTCTACTTTGGGTGTGCGTTTGCCATTAAATCCGTGAGCGGCTTGATCCTTTTCACCAACATAGGCTTCAGTTTCAACGATGTATCCAGTAAATGTATGTAAATCATCTTCGAAAATGACACGCACACCTAATAAATCTTTGGCGATAGTGACTGTATCACGTTGTAAAAAATCCATTTATTAATCCTCCATATAATAGTTTTTGAAATTAAATGTTTTTAAAAATTTTTTATTAAATTGTAAAATTGTGTTACAAGCATGTGAGAATTTTGGTAGAATAACCTTATAAGTTTACTAAAAATTAAAAACTCATAAGTTAAAGTATCAATGACTATATTAAAGTTAAATGAACATTATATCAAATGTACTTGAAACGGGGGGAGCAATTTGGAAAGAAAAATTGGATTTGGAGAAGCATTAAAACTATTTTGGAAAAATTATTTTAACTTCAAAGGCCGTGCACGCAGAAGTGAATATTGGTATATGGTTTTATGGCATATGATTTTTCTAGTACCAGCGTTTGTTGTATATTTCATTGGTTTGATTGCATTAATTAGCGCTGCTGCTTCTCAATCTGAAACGGCCATTATGATAAGCGTAATCTTTCTTATTATCAGTGTGATATATATAGCTGTGTACGGATTAGCTACTTTAATACCTAATTGGGCGATATTTATTAGAAGATTTCATGATACAGGTAGATCGATGTTACTACCACTTATTTATTTAGGTATTTCAGTGTTTTCATATATCATATTTACAGTAATAGCTATACTAGATTCAGATTTCAATCATATGGCAAGTGTGATTTTCATCGTATTGATATACGCATTCTATATAGGTTTTGGTATTTATGCGCTAGTCGTTAGTTGCTTGGATAGTGAACGAAAAACAAATAAATATGGTCCAAGCCATAAATATGCAAACCAATATACTAAAATTGATGACATGTATAGAGAGCAATAGTTAAAATAAACCCAATTATGACAAGTCAAACTGTTAGACTGTTTTTTGTCATAATTGGGTTTTTATAAAGTTTAATTATTAATATATGATAAATTTGGATAATGTTTTCCTAATACGTCATGCAAAGCTTTGTAGCGTTGAAAAAGTACTTCATATTGTTTTACCTTTTTTGGATCAGGCTGTAAACGGTAATAAACAGGTTGTTTCATATGATGTACTGTTTCTTCAAGTGTTTGATAAGCACCACCTACATTTGCACCTAACATTGCTGCACCTAATGCTGTAGCATTGGAAGAATCCATAACGACGACTTCTTTATTTAAGACATTAGTATATATATCTACGAGTAATTCGCTTTTAATTGGTATACCACCAGCAGCATAAACAGTATTAACCGGTATTTGGTTATCTTCAAATTGTTGCATAATTAACTTAGTCCCAAAAGCCGTTGCTTCAATATAAGCACGATGAATCATTTCGAATGGTGTTTGTAACGTTAAGCCAAAGATACTACCAGTAAGGTTACTGTTGCTTAATATACTACGATTACCATTATGCCAATCTAAAACGGTTACGTGCTGTTGATGAATTGGTATCTCAGAAGCTAAATTTTCTAAGTGTTCTAATATAGTAATACCTTCTTTTTCAGCTTGTTTTACTATGGACGCTGGGGCCTGACTAGCTGAATAACTAAATAAATCACCAACTGCAGCTTGACCAGCTTCATAAGCATATAAACCTGGGATAATTGCATCTTTGACTGATCCTGTAATCGCAGGAATTGCAACTTGCTTAGCGTCGAGCATGAGATGACAAGTGCTAGTACCTATAACAGGTGTGAATTCACCCTGTTCGATTGCACCAACGCCGAGTACTCCTGAATGAGCATCTATAATATAAGGAGAAATTTGAACTTTATCTGATAGCCCCCATAATTTTTGATAATAAGTAGTTAAAGCCCCTGCACTTTCACCAATATTTATCACTGGTGCCTCACATTTATTTTTTACAATTGAAGGTAAGTCTTTATCTACCGCTTCAAAAAACGAATAATTAAAGCCATCTTTTTCGTTGTAAAAACCTTTGAACCCTATGCCACAATTTGAACGAATATTGCGATTGGTTAATAAACTAACAATATAATCTCCAGCCTCCATAATATATGCACTCTGCGCTAAAATTTCTGGCGCTTTGTGTTTAACCTCTAATATTTTTGGAATCATCCATTCACTATTAACACTATGACCATAAAAGTCTAACCAATTTGCGTTATATGTGTCATTTATTTTTTTCATAAATGTCGCTTCTTCATGAGCACCATGGTGTTTCCAAAGCTTAACATAAGCATGTGGTTCATCTTTTAATGATTCATGTGTATGTAATGGTTTGAAATGTTCATCTAAAAAGACAATCGTACAACTTGTGAAATCGATTCCCATACCAATTACATTTGATGGATCAATTTTACTTTCTGATAAAACGTGTTGAACACCTTTTTCTAATATATTTGTGTAATCTTCAGCGTTTTGTAAAAAATAATTATGCGGTAAATCATGGCCGTTCAATGAACCTGAAATTGTACCATGAGGATATGCTTCTATGTAGCTAGAAATAATCTCACCATTGGAGGTATCTACGAGAAATACACGACCAGATGCTGTACCAAAATCGATCCCAATACTGTAACTCATGCGGCATTGCCTCCCAATAATCATTTTAATAAGTTCTGATTACTTATTTAATCTAATAATAGTGCTTGCAAAAAACATTGTAAAGATAACAACGTTTTTAGATGATAATGGAAGGTAAGAGTTGATATGAATCATCATACAAATAGGTTAAAAAGCTAAAATACAATTTGAAATGTATATTTAAGGTGCGAAATGTTATTATCAATATATATTCATTCGACTTTAAGGGAGGGAAATCTTATCATGTCCTTAAAAATAGCAAATGTTACAAAAAAATATAAGGATTTTACAGCAGTTAATGACATATCGATAATTTTAGAATCAGGAAAGATGCTAGGATTTTTAGGACGTAATGGTGCAGGAAAGACGACAACTTTTAGAATGATACTTGGTTTGACGCCGATTACAGAAGGACAAATTTTATATAAAGATAAGGCGATTGACCAATCAATATATGATAAAATAGGATATTTGCCTGAAGAACGAGGGTTACATCCGAAAATGAAAGTAGAAGATGAATTGAGATATCTAGCTACATTAAAAGGGATGAAATCAAAAGAGATAAGCAAATCTATTGATTATTGGTTAAATCGTTTTGATATTGAAGAAAATAGAGAAAAGAAAATAGAAGCGTTATCTAAAGGAAATCAGCAAAAAATTCAACTCTTAGCAAGTATGTTACATAATCCAGAATTATTAATCTTGGATGAACCTTTTAGTGGTTTAGATCCAGTTAATGTTGAATTATTAAAATCAGCCGTAAAAGATTTAAATGATGCAGGAACGACGATTATATATAGTTCTCATAGAATGGAACATGTAGAAGAACTATGTGATGATGTTTGCATTTTGAA
This sequence comes from Staphylococcus sp. GDY8P198P, assembly GCF_017891615.1. Lineage (NCBI taxonomy): Bacteria > Bacillati > Bacillota > Bacilli > Caryophanales > Staphylococcaceae > Staphylococcus > Staphylococcus sp. GDY8P198P. Next base: position 143,320 of record NZ_JAESJQ010000005.1, on the reverse strand, counting down.
TAAAGGTGAACTTGTTGTTTCTGGGCCAATTGATGAGGTGAAAGCAAATCATGGCAATAAAAGCGTTATAATTGAAACAAATCATGCGATGTCAGAAATAGATGATATTACTGGTGTTATCCAGGTTGAACGTAATAAAAGGGAAATAAGAGCGTTGATAGAAGACGAAGTGATTGCTGAAGAAATATATAATATTGTAGTTCAGTATGGTTTTGTCAAAAGGTTTCAAGTTATAGAACCAACGTTAAATGAGATTTTTATAGATAAAGTAGGTGATGCAAATGGATAAATTTTGGGCTACTTTTTCACTTACGTATAAAAGTAAAGTAAAAACAAAATCATTTATGATTTTCACTGCGATTGTAGTTGTATTAATGTTGGCAGCCGCTAATATTAATAAAATCGTCGATCTATTTGATAATGGCCCTGATAAGATTGGTATTGTAGTTAATCAGGACCAAGTATATAAAGTGATTAAAGCACAAAGTAATCACCTTGATAGTGATGCGAAATTTAAAAAAGTGACTAAATCACAAGCACATCAACAAGTAAAAAATGAAAAGTTAGATAAAGCGTATGTCATTGATTTGCATGATAATCACAAACTGACTGGTAAAATTTTAAGTAAAGATACCGTGTCAAAAACAGATGAACAAAAATTACAAACTACTTTGTCAGCCATTCAAACCAAACTTGTGGCATCTAGTTTAAATCTATCTGAAGATGAGCTAAAACAATTGCAATCTCAAAGTGAAGTAAGCTCACAAGTGCTTTCAGATAGTGCGAACGAGACAAATTTAAGTGAGTCACAAAAAACATTTAATACGATTATCGTTTATGCAGGCATTATGCTCATGTTTTTCATAATCATAAATTATGCCAATCAAGTGGCAATGGAAATTGCAACTGAGAAGACCTCACGTGTCATTGAAATGATTATCACAAGCATATCTCCAGTAACACACATACTTGCAAAATTGTGTGGCGTCATCGCTGTGGCATTAACACAAATTAGTATTTTCATTATTGTAGGCATCATAAGTGTGTTGCTATTTGATATTGGAGATATGCTTAAAGGATTTGATGTTGAGCCTAATGATCTAACAGTACAATTAATTATCGTAGGTATACTTTCTCTTATTTTAGGTATACTTTCTTATATTATATTGGCCGCTATATTGGGTTCGATTACTGCACGAATCGAAGATATTAACCAATCACTTATGCCGATGACTTTGATTAGTATCATTGCATTATATATGGCAATGTTTGGTGTTATAAATCCTGACACGACGCTCATAAAAGTTGCAAGTTTTATTCCTTTATTATCTCCCTTTATCATGTTTTTACGTGCATCAACACCTGACGTAGCTACTTGGGAAATTGTAGTAAGTATGAGTTTATCAATATTAACAATATTTATCTTACTTTATATTGCAGTAAGAAGTTATAAAGATACAATATTAAGTTTTGATAAAGGCTTGTTAAAGTCTATGAAACGTGTCTTCAGTAAAAATTAAAGTGTGTTAACAATCATTAAGATAAGTTATAGATAAACCAATAACTTTTTGAAGTGTATTTAAATATATGAGTAGGGGAGTGAAACTAAAACAACATAATGGTTTCATCCCTACTTTTTTATAAAAAATACTTGGAAGCGTGATTTGCAAGTGCATTAAATATGCTAAATAAATCATATCTATAAAAAAACTAGAAAAAACATCACAATTTTAAATAATATTTGATAGAATTAATAATTAGTATAGATAATGATTTGGTTAAGTTGTTACACTATAGGAAAGTAAGATAACTACCTAGGGAAGTAGTAAACTGTTTTAAAATTTTAAATATTAGTGAATGAGGTATTTTGCTCAGTAAATGGGGACATATTGAGCGCATAATTATCTAAGCTAATTTAAAATGCTGTGCAATTCACTTTAAAAGTAATGCATTATTAAACTGATGAGAATATTGTATCTTGTTTAATAAAGCAAGAATGATGTTCGTTACAGTTGTGATTGAAGTTTTATTCAAGATAAAGCTGAAAGTTAAAGTGAATAATAATATGTTTGGTTCGAAAGGGAGTAATTGATGATGTTTGCAAAAGTAGAAAGACAAAGTAATGGTATTGACTTAATTAAAATAGACAATGAAGCAACTAAGATTGTTTTCACGAACTATGGCGCCCGTATCGTGTCATGGAAATATGATGATAACAATATTGTATTAGGTAATGTGGTAGAAGCGGATGAATTCTATCAACAAAACCCTTTTTATTTTGGTGCTACTGTAGGTCGTTATGGCGGACGTATAGCAAATGCTGAGTTTCATTTAGATGGTACAACGTACCGATTAGATACAAACGATGGTGAAAATAATATTCACGGTGGCTTTAAAGGTATAGATAAATGTTATTTCGATTATGAAATATTTGAGCAAGTAGGCCAAGTGAAAATTGTATTTTCTACCACAATTCAGCAGTCAGATGATCATTTCCCAGGAAATATCAATTTAGAGGTGATACATACTTATGATGTTGACCACAAATGGACAATTGAGTATAAAGCTGTAGCTACCGAAAAAACAATTTTTAATCCTATGAATCATGTATACTTTAATTTGAACAGAGACAATAACGTCATCGATAATCATAGCATCTCAAGTTCAGTATTAAAAATGCACTTATTAGACAATAATCATTTTGTAACAAAACAAGAACCATTAAATTTAGAAAGTGTGTTTGAGCGTAGTCAAATTCAATTTAAAGATATTTTTAATAGTGAACACCATGATATTCAAACACAAATGAAACGATATGGTGGTCTGGATCATCCGTTTCAAATTGGAGAGCAAGGTATGAAAGTTGAAAATAAGCATTTTCAACTTTCTGTTGAGACAGATATGCCTAATGTCGTGATTTTTACTTTTAATGATACTACGGAATGGGAAAGTGACTTTAATATTTATAAAGCACATTCAGGATTTACATTAGAAACGCAATGCATCCCCAATGATATTAATTTGTATGGAGAAAATGCGCCATCAATATTAGAAGCGAATCGACCTTTTTATTCTAAGACTTCATATAAAATTGCTGAAAAAACAGGTGGGGAAGCAGAATAATATTACTGTGGTTGAATCAAGTACATTGAAGTGATTTAAAGTAATGCAAAATAATCAAGTGATACTTGTGAATAAGCAACCGACGTTTTATAATATCGTGCTATAGAAGATAGGTTTAAAAGAAATACTCAGGTTAGTGAATCTGTATGAATATCATATTTTGTCAGTTACTTAACCTGAGTTTAATAAATGTATAATATTTACAGATGCTTGTTGTACAGGGGTCTGTTTTTTTATTGCGCATTAGAATATGGCATTTTAGTATATTGTGATATTTATTTTTGTGCGCGTTTTAGATACTTTTCTAATTTGCGTCGTCTTTCTTCAGTTAAATAAGGATTTTTTAAGGCATAGGCTAAGCGCGCAACATTTTTATTATCATTGTAATAAATATCATTGAGTTCAAATACAGTTAAAAGGGAATCTTGCTCTCCGTATTTTATGAGCTGAAGATGAGATGAGTCGCTAACAAAACCTTCTTTAATTACTCTAAGGTAACAACCAGTTCTACATGTACTAGACATACGTTTAATAAGGTTAGGAATTTTATACTTTTCTTGTATTTTCCAACAAGGTTCTCTAATCTCTGAAACTTCGATAATCGCTTCACCTAATTGAAATTGATCACCAAAATGTAAGTCTTTTTCATCCAAATCTTTGACAGTTAAATTTTCGCCAAACATTGCATACTCTGGTAAAACCGAGACATCATCTTTCCATAAATTATAATTTTTTCACTATATAAACACACAGCTTTATTGGGACCGCCATGTCCTTTGTATTCTTGCTCATCTTCAGAAAAACCTGTTTTTGAAAGCCACATTCTACCGGTGAATGGCTGTTTGTTAAGTGCTGAACGCATCGGTCTTTTAGAACTATAAGGTAAATCTTCTATTTTTCCTGTAGCAATCGCTTTTAAATCATAAATCATGACAATCCCCCTTGTTGGTTATGTATTATTATTGTAAAGCACATATTTGATTATGCAAGAAGATATATTAATTTAAAATTTATACATATTTTTTAGCTATGTATTTTTTTCAATCTCATGTACAATAAAGGTGAGAGTAAGTTATGTAAAGGGGACGCATTATGGATACGAAACAGTTGAAAATTAGTACATTTAATGACGCGTTAAGCCAAATCAGCGACGGTATGGTAGTTGGAATTGGTTCTGGTTCAACAATAGAGTTGCTTGTCCCAAAATTAGCTGAGAAATTGAACCATGAACAGATTGATATTACAGGTGTATGCACTTCTAATAAAACCGCTTATATCGCCAAAGAATTAGGTATTCGAGTAGTGGATGTCAATGATATTGAGAAAATAGACGTTGCAATTGATGGTGCAGACGAAGTGGACAACAATTTGAATTTAATTAAAGGTGGCGGTGGCGCATTATTTAGAGAAAAAGTGATTGACGCCATGGCGGAAAAATTTATTGTTTTAGTCGATGAATCTAAGTGTGTATCATATTTAGGTGAAACGTTTAATTTACCTGTAGAAGTAGATAAATTTAATTGGTTATTAGTTTCTAAAAAAATTGCAGCTTACGATAATTTGCAAGTGATACGTCGGATGGTGGATGATGTCCCATTTATAACTGATAATGGAAATTATATTCTTGATGTTACATTGAATTCATCTATCGATCCTTATGCTATGCATGAATTTTTAATTCATTTAGTAGGTGTCTTAGAAACTGGTTATTTTATCGATGTTACAGATCAAGTCATTATAGGTACACAAAAAGGTGTTAAAATTTTAAATAAATAATAATTTGGTATATTAAAATATAATAAAAGCAGGTTAACTACCGGTATAAATTAAGATAATCATGAGGTTTAGTCATTGTATCTGAATATACGGTAAGTGTAACCTGCTTTTTGTTAATTAGCGACGATGATCACGTTTGTTTTTTAGTTTAAAAGGTGAGCGTTGTCGTTTTTTATTTTGTTGTGTGATTGTCTCAGAAGTATTTTGATCATTATCATGTTCTGTTGATGTTGCTTCTGTTTGTGCTCTCTCAGTAGAATTTTCAACAGCACCGTTTACCTGTGTTTTAACATGGTTGTGTTCTCCTTGAACGTCGTTGTTCTCAGGTGTTTGTGGTGTGTTTTCATCTATAATATTGTTTCGACTGTCATCATGATTTGTTTGTTGGTGATTATTTTGAGTGTCAGTATCATCCATAAGTTCAGTTGATGTTTTTGAGTCAGCATCATCTGAATTTATATGTTTGTCTGTTGCCTCTTCAGTTTGAGAAGTAGTAGATTCACTGTGCTCGTCATCTTCTGTATGAACTTGTGCTTTTGTTGTTGCATCATCGGGTGTTTCACTGCTGTCTTCTTCTTGAGGTGCTTCTGAATATTCATTAACGTGGTCCAAATAATTATTATTATCGACTTCATCTAAACTGCGCTTTGTAAAGAAATAGAGTATCGCGCGAATAATAATACTTAATAAAATGTAAACGACTGCTACAGCTGATGTAGATAGTGCAATTACTTTCATTGCGAAAACACTGCCGAGCTCTTCATTGAATAAGAAAACAAGACCAAATGACATTGCTGCATGGAATATCGTTGCGATATAAATCGTGCGTCCTTTTGTAGCACGAATCAATTCACCTATAATCATAGAGAATGCAAATGTATATAATAAACCATATAAAGTATATTCAAGACTAAATACCATGTTTATATTCCAAATGGAATATAATATACCAACAATAATTGATGCAAAAAATGTATTCATTTTCGTTTCTATAATGTTTTGCAAGTAAGAACGGAAACCGAACTCTATTAAGAATGCCATCACTAGCTGTCCGAGTATAATTGCAGTTATAGAAACTGATAAATCTTCTGCTTGTAATAATACAAAACTATCTGCAAAGATGTTGAAGCTTACCATAGCAATCAAGAAAATGACTAAAGGTAATATAAATGCAAGTAGAATTCGTTCAATCACTTTTAAATCTATTGTTAGTTTTAAACCAGATAACTGCGCTTTGCGATTACTAAAAACAATAATACAAATAAGCGCAGCAATAAATGGTGCTATAGCACTTAAGTCAAAGACAAAAGTTTTAAGTGAAATAGTACTTTGTAAATCTTTTAGTATAATAGGAGCTGCATAAGCAATAATAAAGAAAATAAAAATCATTATTGCCCATTGAAAACCTGATATACGTTGTTTATTCATTATGTAACCTCCAATAGGGTTCAGAAAATCATTTATCACTAATTATACATATTTATTAATCAGAAATAAATTAAATTTAGATATTTATCATTGAAATGTAATAGTAATGCCAAAACTAACATCTAAATGAAATAATTAATTGTAATTTGAAAAATTAAGCAGCTGAATATTGGGTAAATAAAAGCATAAATTGAATTGAATTCAATGTAAGCGTATACTTTTATATGAGGATATTGTTTTAAAAGGAGGAGAATTATGTATAAATTAGCACAGCGCGATTTATGGACAGGTAGAGTCGATAGTGAAACAGATTCATCTCAATTTAGACATTTTCAAACTGTAAATTTTAGGAATATCAAAGATGACTATCGTGAGAAACGCCAAGGTGTGGGGTTATTAGGTTACGCAGTAGACAAGGGTGTTGAATTGAACAAAGGAAGATTAGGTGCAAAAGAAGGTCCCGACGCAATTAAGAAAGCATTTGCCAATCTACCTGTGTTGAGTGACTGCAAGATATATGATTATGGTAATGTAGAACATGATCACAATCACTTAGAAGATACCCAAAAAGAATTCGCACAATATGTTGCAACCTCAATCCAAAGACATAAACAGACGTTCTTATTGGGAGGCGGACATGATATCGCTTATGCCCAGTATTTAGGCATAAAAGAAGTTTATCCTGATGCTTCTTTAGGTATTATTAATATTGATGCGCATTTTGATACCAGAGCAGAAGCACAGTCCACTTCTGGAACGAGTTTTAGGCAGATTTTAGATCAAGATAATCAAGCAGACTATTTAGTATTAGGCATACAACAAGGTGGTAATACACAAGGCCTATTTGATTATGCAAACGAAAAAGATATCGGCTTTGTTTATGCCGAGGAATTATTACATCAAATATCTCCTCCTGTAAAAGATAAGGTAGAACGTTTTATACACAACCATGACGTTATTATGTTCACAATATGTATGGATGTTATCGATAGCGCATACGCACCAGGCGTAAGTGCTAATGCAGTATTAGGCCTATTTCCGCATATTGTACTTGAACTTGCCAAACGTATTATCCCAAATGAAAAAGTCTCAACGATTAGCATTGCTGAAACCAACCCTAAATATGATGTCGATAATCGTACAGCAAAGCTCTCAGCTAATTTTTTACATCATTTTATTCTTTAATATTCCAATAATAAAGACATAAATCTATAAAGGAAAGTACTCGTTCAGGGTGCTTTCTTTTTTTTAAGTAATTGATGTAAATCGTACGACTGAGTGTTGGCTTAATTTCAATTGCATCTAAATCTCGTGCATTAAAAGATTGGTAATAGACACGTGGTATGACTGCATAACCTAATCCTCGATGAACGAAATTAGTTGAAGCTTCAAAGCGGTCGGCTTCAATAATAATATTTGGATGAATATTTAGACGGTTAAAATAGTCATCTAAATGCTTGCGTACTTGTGAACCTTTTGTAGGTAAAATTAGTGGTAAAGATTTAATAGAAACTTTTTTGCTATTCGGGAATGTATTTTTAGGCGTTATGAGTACATAAGATTCTTTATATAGTGGGACAGAGTGTATATCGTCATGGACAATCTGCTCATTTGTTAGGCCTAGATGATTTTCAAAATTTAAAAGTCGCTCTAATATGGTGCTCTGATCATGTACTTCTGAAGCATGATATGTTTGGTCTGCATATTCCTTTTGATGCATAGCAACTACTTGTGAGATCCATTGATTTGAAGATTCAAGAATAGAAAATTTTATTTTAGGTGCATGCCCCATTTTTAAATCATACATTTTTTCCAGCGTTTGATGATAACTTTGCACGAGTTGAACGGCATAGTTATAAAAATGGATACCTTTTTCTGTAATTTTAATATCCTTTGTAGTTCTTAAAAATAAATCATAACCTAAATCTGCTTCTATTTTTTTAATTGTATTCGTTAAAGACGGTTGGCTTATATGTAAAAAATCTGCAGCCTTTGTAAAACTATTATATTTAACGACGGCAATAAAATATTCTAATTGAACAATTTTCAAATGAATGTCACTCCTAAATGATTCGTGTATTTATAGTTTAAAACTATTAATAATTAGTTTATTGATATTGGTAGTCTATATAATAACATATTATACTTTTAGATATAGAGGGAGTCGTACTTTCATGTTAGGGGCGTGAAGTACATGTGGAGATTTTTTATTTATAGCTTGATTGGCATTATATTTTTCTTTGTTCCTGTGACTATACATGGTCAATCAACAATTATGATTGATCATATTGTGCAATGGATCACACTAATCGTGAAACCTGTTTTACCATATTATGTATTGATTTTAATTATTATAGGTGCAATTCATCCATTTCTCAATCAACGGTGGAATGAATCGAAAACAAACATAATCTTTAGTTTATTTAAAGTGGTAGGGGTATTCATTGCTTTCATGGTTGTTTTCAATATAGGGCCTGCTTTTGTTTTAAAAGAAAGTATCGGACCATTTTTATACGAAAAGCTAGCAATACCATTAAGTGTTTTAATTCCTATAGGAGCGATATTTTTATCATTTTTAGTAGGTTTCGGCTTGTTAGAGTTTATCGGTGTGATTTGTCGGCCGATAATGCGACCAATATTTAAGACGCCAGGAAAATCAGCGGTCGATGCAGTAGCATCATTTGTTGGTAGTTATTCAATAGGCTTACTGATAACAAACAAAGTCTACAAGAGTGGTAGTTACACACATAAAGAAGCAGTAGTTGTAGCAACAGGATTTTCTACGGTTTCCGCTACGTTTATGATTATTGTAGCTAATACATTAGGAATTATTCAGTATTGGAATTTATATTTTTGGTTTACACTCGTAGTGACATTTATTGTTACTGCTATTACCGTACAACTCCCACCTATCAGATTTGAACAGCATACGACATATAAAGACCAGCCATATAAAAAAGAGATTCGTAGAAATATGCCATTATTAAAAGAATCTTGGTTAGAAGCAAAATTAGCTGTGAAACAGTCAAAGTCATTAATGGAGCATGTATTTGAAAATTTAAGAGATGGTGTCGTAATGACTATAGCTATTTTACCTTCTATCATGTCAATAGGTTTTCTAGGGTTAGTAATCGCAGAATTTACACCAGTTATCGAATATATTTCTTACATCTTTTATCCATTCATTAGCATTTTTCCAGTAGAAAATGTGGGGTATTAGCACAGGCTTCAACGATTTCAATTGTTGAAATGTTATTACCAGCTGCAATTGCACAATCAGCAGATTTAGCAACAAGATTTACAGTAGCAGTAATGAGTGTTTCAGCGATTATCTTTTTTTCAAGCGTTGTTCCAGTCATATTATCTACAGAAATTAAAATTTCAGTAGGAAAACTTGTGCTTATTTGGTTTGAAAGAGTAGTACTAACACTACTGATTACAATTCCATTTGCATTATGGATATTTTAAATATCAAAACAAAGGTTGAATTAAAATCGATGAAGGAGAGATTTTTCATGAAAAAAATTAAAGCAAAAAAAGGTTTAGAGATTGAATGTAAAGGTTGGGAACAAGAAGCAGTATTACGAATGCTATATAATAATTTAGATCCTGAAGTTGCAGAAAGACCTGAAGATTTGGTTGTCTATGGTGGCATAGGTAAAGCAGCTCGGAACTGGGAGGCATTTGAAGCAATCGAATCCACACTGCGTTCATTAGAAGCTGATGAAACAATGTTAGTCCAATCAGGTAAACCGGTTGCTGTATTTAAAACGCATGAAGAAGCACCACGTGTGTTACTTTCTAATTCTGTATTAGTACCTGAATGGGCAAACTGGGATCATTTTAATGAATTAGATCAAAAAGGATTAATGATGTACGGACAAATGACTGCGGGTAGTTGGATTTATATAGGATCACAAGGCATCGTTCAAGGTACATATGAGACATTTGGTGAACTCGCTAATCAACATTTTAATGGCAAATTAAATGGGACGATTACACTAACTGCTGGTCTTGGCGGTATGGGTGGTGCACAACCATTAGCAGTTACAATGAATGGCGGTGTTGTCATTGGAGTTGATGTAGATGAAACCCGCATTGATAAGCGTATTGATACACGTTATTGTGACGTGAAGACACGAGATTTAGATGAAGCATTAAGTTTAGCGGAAGACGCACGCAAACAGGGTAAACCATTATCTATTGGATTGGTTGGTAATGCGGTCGATGTACATCAAGCAATTTTAGATAAAGGATTTAGAATTGATATTATTACGGATCAAACGAGTGCACACGATCCTTTAAATGGATATGTGCCACAAGGGTATTCATTACAAGAAGCAAGTGCACTACGCAATAAAGACCCAAAACAATACGTAAAAGAATCTCAAGCATCAATGCATAAACATGTCTCGTTGATGTTAGAATTTCAAAAACAAGGTGCAGTCGCTTTTGATTATGGCAATAATATAAGACAAGTCGCATATAATGACGGCTTAAAAAATGCTTTTGATTTTCCTGGGTTCGTGCCAGCATATATCAGACCATTATTCTGTGAAGGTAAGGGGCCATTTAGATTTGCAGCATTAAGCGGAGATCCTAAAGACATTGAGCGTGCAGATGAAGAAATGAGAAAGCTATTTCCTGAAAATGAAAAACTTATCCGTTGGCTAGATTTAGCACAAGAGAAAATTGCATTTCAAGGATTGCCTTCAAGAATTGCATGGTTAGGTTATGGAGAACGTGCAAAAATGGGATTGGCATTAAATAGACTTGTACGTGAAGGTGAAATTTCTGCACCAATTGTAATTGGCCGAGATCATTTGGATTCGGGTTCAGTAGCTAGTCCTAATCGTGAGACTGAAGGCATGAAGGATGGCTCAGATGCTGTAGGAGACTGGGCAATATTAAATGCGTTAATCAATACTGCAGCAGGTGGATCTTGGATTTCATTCCATCATGGTGGAGGTGTTGGTATGGGTTATTCATTACATGCCGGCATGGTAGTTGTTGCTGATGGTTCAGAAAGGGCAGACAAACGGTTAGGACGAGTACTAACTACAGATCCGGGTATGGGAGTAGTAAGACATGCTGATGCAGGTTATGAATCAGCGATTAATGTAGCAAATGAAAAAAGTATTCACATTCCAATGATTACGGGAAAAGGAGATAAAAAATGAACGACTTAATTATTCAAAACATTAAACAACTAATTTTACCAAAGGCTACCGATCGTCCTTTAAAAGGCAAAGAATTAGATGATTTAAACATTATTGAAAATGGAACAGTAGTTGTGCAAGATGGCAAGATTGTTTATGCTGGTGAACATTCTGAGGCTTATGAAGCAAATGAGACAATAGATGCCTCAGGAAAAGTCGTTTCACCTGCATTAGTAGAAGCACATACGCATCTTGTGCATGGTGGCTCACGTGAACATGAGATGTCACTCAAACGTCAAGGTGTCTCTTATTTAGAAATACTTGAACAAGGTGGCGGCATATTATCTACTGTAGAAGCTACACGTCAAGCGACAGAAGACGAACTTTTTGAAAAAGCGGAAAAAAACCTATTAACCATGTTACAACACGGTGTCTTAGCAGTTGAAAGTAAGAGTGGTTATGGATTAGATAAAGAAAATGAACTTAAACAATTGAGCGTTTCGAATCGATTAGCAAAAAAATATAATTTAGACATGAAACATACATTCCTTGGGCCACATGCTGTACCAAAAGATGCGAAGTCTAACCAAGCTTTCTTACAAGAAATGATAGATTTATTGCCAGAAGTTAAACCGTACGCTGACTTTGCTGATATTTTCTGTGAAACAGGTGTGTTCACTGTAGAAGAATCTAAAGCTTATATGGAAGCGGCTAAAAAACAAGGCTTTGATGTTAAAATTCATGCGGATGAAATTGATCCATTAGGTGGTTTAGAACTTGCAATTGATGAAAATGCAATCTCTGCAGATCATTTAGTAGCATCTAGTGAAAAAGGCAAACAAAAATTGAAAGATAGTGATACGGTTGCGGTATTACTTCCAGGTACAACTTTTTACCTTGATAAGGAATCATATGCAGATGCGAGAGGTATGTTAGATAACGACGGTGCTATTGCCATAGCTACTGACTTCAATCCAGGTAGCTGTGTGACTAATAATTTACAATTAGTGATGTCTATTGCAGCATTAAAATTAAAATTATCCCCAAATGAAATTTGGAATGCAGTGACAGTGAATGCAGCTAAAGCGATTAATGTTGATGCAGGTACCATCAATAAGGGTGATAAAGCAAATATTGTAATTTGGGATGCACCGAACCATGAATATATTCCTTATCATTATGGTATTAATCACGCAGAAAGAGTGATTAAAGATGGCAAGGTACTATTTGATAATCGCGTAAAACTTTAAAAGTGAAACTGTAATTAAAATGAATCATTAAGACTTTTGACACTAGATAGAGTGAGGAATGAAATCAACAATATTGATTTGTTCCTTGCTCTATTCTTATTTTAGTTATTTTTGTAATATACATACTTTCTAAACGTAAAATCTAAAAGTACATAAAACGCAAGTTAATAAAATATTTTGACAATTATGATAGTATAATAATTAAAGGGGTTGGGGGTGAAGTATAGTGTGAGTAACGCTGGATATATTGATCAATGGAAAGGCGACATAGTACAGAATATGCTTACAGGTATATTACTTGCACTTGCATTGTTGCCTGGAGCAATTGCTTTTTCATTTATAGCAGGCGTGACCCCAACAATCGGTATGTTAAGTACTGGTTTGATGATGCTCGTACTCAGCTTGACTGGAAATAGAACCTTGATGGTTTCAGCACCAAGTAGTGGTGTATCATTAGTCGTAGCACCTTTAGCAGCAAGTCACGGGATGCAAGCAGTCATTTTAGCTACATTATTTATGGGAATCATTCAAGTTATATTGGGATATTTTCAAATTAATAAATGGTTAGAATTGATACCAGTAGGTGTAGTAATTGGATTTATGAATGCTTTAGGAATACTATTATTCACATCTCAGCTAAAGAATATCTTGGGGATTTCTATGCCAACGTATATTGTTGCAATCGTATCATTTTTAATTATTTGGTTGGGCAATCGATATATCAAAATTATCCCTGCACCGTTAATATCAATCATAATATTGACTATATTTTCGTGGATATTAAAGCCTGATATTAAATATGTGCATGATTTATCTTCAATACATATTAAACTACCTTATCCAAGTATTCCTACTGAAATATTAAATGTTAATTTCTTCTTAACTGCGTTGTTATATGGATTGATGATGGCTATTGTTGCAATTGTTCAAACGACTTTAACAGCAAGTATGATGGATGAAGTAACCGCTACAACAAGTGATAAAAATCGTGAGTCGATAGGTCAAGGTATAGCCAATTTTGTAGTAGGGTTATTTGGTGGTTATGGTGGAAGTGCGCTTGTTGGGCAATCACGTTTTAATGTGACAATGGGTGCGAATTCTAGAATTTCGACGTTTGTTACCGGTAGTTTTTTACTGGTAAGTTTATTTGTTTTTGGTGAAATTATAGGACATATTCCAATGGCTGTTTTAGCTACTGTACTCATTACCATTTCACTGAACACATTTGATCGACGTACAATACCTTTTATACGCCAATCGCCATTAATAAATGCTTTCATTGTAATACTAACGATGGTGCTTATCCTAATTTCTAATAATTTAGCGCTCGGAGTAGTGGTTGTAACAATACTATATTATTTTTTAAAACGTTTTATAAATTTAGAAAGGACGTGACATGTAATGCCACAATATGAAGATTATGTAAAGTGGAGACGTACATTTCATCAGTTTCCTGAATTGTCGGATGATGAATATGAAACAACGAAACGATTAAGACGTATTTTAGAGAGTTATGAAATTAAAATTTTAGATATACCTTTGGAAACTGGATTGATTGCAGAAGTAGGACAAGGAGATTCATTTGTTGCTGTTAGATCGGATATTGATGCATTACCAATTAATGAAGAAGTTGTACATGAATTCACTTCAACTAATAAAGGCATTATGCATGCTTGTGGGCATGATATCCATATGGCAAGTATTTTAGCAGTAGCTACAAGATTAAAAGAAATTGAAGGGCAATTAAAAGGTAGGGTACGTTTTATTTTTCAACCTGCCGAAGAGCTAGGCTATGGTGCTGTTAAATTAGCTGAGTCAGGTGCCATTGATGGTACAAAAGCTGTGCTAGGTTATCATAATTATCCTACGATGGATATAGGATCATTAGCAGTGAAATCCGGTGCTGTGACATCTTCTGTAGATCGTTTTGAATTTAAAATTAAAGGTAAAGGTGCGCATGCAGCAAAACCTGAACAAGGTAATGATCCAGTCGTCGTGTTAGGTCAATTAATCAATAGCGTTCAATCCATCGTCAGCAGAAATTTATCTGCTTTTGATAATGCTGTGGTAACGATAGGAGAAGTCTCTTGTGGTAACACATGGAATGTTATTGCAGATCAAGCTTATGTACAAGGTACAGTGAGAAGTTTTGATGAACGTATTCGTACATTCATTGAAAAAAGGTTGAGAGAAATTGGTAATGGACTGGCAGAAGTATTTGATGTTGAAATTGAAACAGAATATATCCGTTTACCAGGTGCGGTTATCAATGACGAAAAATTAACGGATGATGCAATCAACATTGCTAAGCAAGTGGGTTATAATGTGAATATAATGGAACAGCCATTAACCATTGGTGAAGATTTTTCTGGTTTTGCTAATAAGTACCCAAGTGTATTTGTCTTTATTGGCTCGAATAGTGATTATGATTTACATCATCCAAAATACGATCCCGATGAACGTATTTTAGAAAAAGTACCAGATTACTTTGTAACATTTGTACAGAAATTATTAAATGAATCTTAAAGTAATAGCTTATGTTATGGACGATTTAATTTGGGTAAAAAATAATTATAATCATTATTTTTGAGGAGGATTAAGCCATGGTGTCTCAAGATCCTAGAACGAAATTTTCAAATGCAGATTTTCCAAAACAAGAGCAAGCCGTTCCAGGTTTACAAAAAAATCTAAACCCTAAACCAGATTGTGGAGAAACTTCATATATTGGTTACGGTAGATTGAAAGGTTTAAAGATGTTGGTAACAGGTGGAGATTCAGCTATAGGTAGGGCTGCTGCGATAGCTTATGCTAAAGAAGGTGCTGATGTTGCGATTAATTACTTGCCATCAGAACAAGAGGATGCTGAAGAGGTAAAAGAAGTTATTGCATCGGCTGGACAAAAAGCTGTGCTAATACCGGGTGATTTACGCAATGAACAATTCAATTATGAGTTAGTAGAGCGAGCATATCATGCGTTAGGCGGATTAGATAATGTTACACTCGTAGCTGGTCATCAGCAATACAGAGATACGCTTAAAGACTTTGATACAGCATCATTTGCTGAAACTTTTGAAACGAATGTGTATCCAATATTTTGGACAGTACAAAAAGCAATCGATTATCTGGAACCAGGTGCTACAATTACGACAACATCATCTGTACAAGGTTATAATCCTAATCCTATTTTACATGATTATGCAGCGTCAAAAGCTGCAATCATATCGTTGACTAAAAGCTTGTCTGAAGAATTAGGTGCTAAAGGTATCCGTGTTAATTGTGTCGCGCCAGGACCATTTTGGTCACCACTTCAAATATCAGGTGGACAACCACAATCGAAAATTCCGGCATTTGGCCAAAAAGAAGTGCTTGGTAGAGCAGGTCAACCTGTAGAATTAGCTGGTGTGTATGTTCATTTAGCAGCTGATGAATCAAGTTACACAACTGGCCAAGTATATGGCGTTACGGGTGGTACACAATTAGATTAATTTGATAGATGGCTATTTCAAAGTGATTAGTGCTTAAATGAACGGTTTACGCACTGACATTTTGACATAGCCACTTTTTATTTACGAAAGGAAAGTGAATTTCAGTGAAGCATTTTAAAGCAAGTCAATTGTCTAAAAGGCAAAACTATAAATTATTGAGTGGCAGTATCATACCTAGACCTATAGCATTTGTTACGTCTCAAGATAAAAATGGCAAGTTAAATGCGGCGCCGTTCAGTTTCTTTAACGTAGTGAATAGTGCACCACCGATGATTATGATTTCTACAGGACGTTCGGAAGGCAAACGTAAAGACACTTCGCTTAATATTGAAGAGACTGAAAATTTTGTAGTGCATATTACTGATGAAACAAATGTTGAACAAATTAATCGCACAGCCGCACCATTGGAGCGTAGAGAAAATGAATTAGAACGCACAGAATTAACCCTTGTCGACTCGGAACTTATATCTGTACCTGGCATTGAGCAAGCGAAGATACGTATGGAATGTAAATTAGAGCGGATTATTCCTTTAGGAGATACTGAAGAGGGGTCAGATCTAATTATTGGTGAGGTATTGATGTTTCATATTAATGAAGATGTGTATTTTGAGGACAGTAAGATAAATGCGCAAGCACTAGAAGCCGTGTGCCGGTTAGCCGGAAATGATTATGCATCAATCGGTGATACATTTACAATTGTTAGGCCAACGGAATAATATTTGAGTTAAAGTATCATTTCATACTGCAAATATATAATTGACGAAGTCGCATGAATAGTGTACTGTTATAAAATAAATAAAATAGCTTATCTAGAGAAGTGGAGGGACTGGCCCATTGAAACTTCGGCAACATGGTGATGCGTGTGCCAATTCCAGTAGCATAAATTGTGCTAGAAGATAAGATTAAAGATGTAACGATTTACTCTTTTCTTCTACAAGAAAAGAGTTTTTTATTTTTTATGGTAAGTAAATAAAACGATTGATTATAAAAGTAATGATAAAGAAAGTTGGTTTTGTATGGCGGAAAATAAAAAAGGTAATGCATGGGCGCTTGTACCGCTTATCATATTTGTTGGTATATTTTTAGGTGTGGGCGTTATTACTGGTGACTTTTCAATAATGCCACTTAATGTTGCAATCATTATTGCATCTATCGTGGGTTTATTGATGAATAGAAAAGAAACATTTCATAAAAAAGTAGATGTGTTTACAAAAGGTGCAGGACATTCAAATATTATTTTGATGATGTTAATATTTCTACTTGCGGGTGCATTTTCTCAAACCACAGAAGATATGGGTGGAGTCAAGTCAACTGTTAATTTAGGACTATCTTTCATACCAGAGAACTTAATTATCGTCGGTTTATTTATCATTTGTATGTTTGTATCACTTTCAATGGGTACTTCAGTAGGTACAGTTGCAGCCATAGCACCGGTTGGCTTTGGTTTAAGTCAGGCGACGGATGTCTCTGCAGCGATTACAATGGCTACTGTAGTAGGTGGTGCAATGTTTGGTGATAATTTATCAATGATCTCTGATACGACAATTGCTGCAGTACGTACTCAAAAGACTAAAATGAGTGATAAGTTTAAAGTGAACATAAAAATTGTATTACCTGGTGCGATATTTACTGTTATAGCGCTCTGGTTTTTAACTCATGGTGCTCAGATAGATACGACAAAATCATATGATTATAATTTTATTAAAGTTATTCCATACTTATTGGTGTTAATTTTAGCGCTAGCAGGCATCAATGTAATTATAGTATTGATAGGTGGTACCGTATTATCTGCTATTATTGGACTAGTTGATGGGTCATTTAATTGGTCAGGATTGCTTAGTTCGATTTCAAAAGGAATTGTTGGTATGGAAGATATTGCAATTATTGCGCTATTAATTGGCGGACTTGTAGCATTGATACAACATAATGGTGGTATAACTTGGTTATTAAATTTTGTACGCAATAGGGTTAAATCAAAGCGTGGTGCAGAATTAGGTATAGCAGGACTTGTAAGTGCTGCTGATATCTCAACTGCCAATAATACAATTTCGATATTAATGGCAGGTCCCTTGGCTAAAGATATAGCGGACGAATACGATATTGATCCAAGAAAATCTGCAAGTATTTTAGATATGTTTGCAAGTTGTTTCCAAGGCTTATTACCTTATAGCCCGCAAGTTATAGCAGCGGCAGGTGTGGCGTCTATTTCGCCAGTTTCATTAATGCCGTATTCAATTTATCCTATAATTCTAGGTATTTGTGGATTAATTGCAATCTTCTTTAGATTACCAAAATTGAATAAAAAAAATTAATTATAAGGAGGGGCGTCGGTTTATACCAATTGAATATAGACTGACTCCCCTGTTTTTAATAAATAATACGATATTTAAAAATAAACATTTTAAATAAAAAAAAGGTAAAATTTTGACGTTTACTGACTAATAACGATAAAATAAATAGGCTGTCACTTTTATAGTGAAAATAAAGGGAAGTTGGATTTCATAGTATTATTGTTTAGAAGTCTAGTATAATGAGTTAGAATAGTAATAAGAGTGAAAGTAGGTGAACAATCATGGCTAGATACAATGTGGAAAATGAAAATGTAGAAATTCAATTGGAACGACTTTTTAAAGTTGAACCTGAATTAGTATATCAAGCTTGGACCGAGCAACGATTTCTTAAACAATGGTTTATGACAACAGAACGAACGAATAAAGCAATAGAAATAGATGCTGTACAAAACGGTGGCTATGAAATTATTGATGTACGTAAGGGAAAAGAAAATATAGTAAAGGGTTCATATGTTACATTGAACCCAAATGAATATATTGTTATGACTATAGGTATGCCTGAATTAAGTGACTCTGAAGATACTATTGAAGTTGAGATGTTTGAAAGAGAACCAGGTATTACACAAATGATTTTTAGTTACACGGCTTATGTGCCTAGAGAACGTAGACTGACATCGTTAGAGTATAAGCAAAAGAAAAAGGAATATCATGATTCCACTGCGCATGGTTTTGAAATGCTATTTGATAAGCTTCAAACAACGCTAGAAGAATATGAAGAAGAACAATAAAATCATTATATCAATTCAACCGAACTCAATAAAAAAGTAGTTGGACTAAGAGGCTGAGACAATTAATTTGTCCAGCCTTCTTTTATTTTATAGATTAATTATTATGGGTAAATTGACCATATTGTTTACGCTCATTAAACTTACGCAGTACCGTTTCAAAAAATATATGATAACTGATAAAACTGGAATAATCGATGCCATTTGTTAAATAAAAAGTATTACTTGAAACGTAAATATTATAATTTGCTTTTTGAGCTAATGTGTTATCTTGGAGCGTAGTAATAGAAATAAAATATTTTTGACGCAGTTGCAATAAATTCGTTATGTCAGATAAATGATATGTCTCTCCGGATAAAGAAATAATAAAAAATAAATCATTATCAGAAGCTTTATTTAATACCATTTTAAATTCATGTACATCGTGTAGCACAATAATATTCTTATGTATGGTTAATAAAATTCTTTGAGCTTCTTGCGCAACGTTCATTTGTGCTAAACCTGTGCCATATAAGTATACCGTTTCAGCTTGATATATTTTGTCTGTAACTAGGTCGTAATCAATACGCTCTAAATAAGTGAAGGTATTTTCAATTTCTTGCTTAAAAGCATTCATAGAGTCAGAAGGCAATTGATGAACTTGTTCAGATTCGAATTTTAAATATGATTTAAAATCACTATAGCCATCAAATCCTAACTTACGAGTGAAACGATGGATACTTGCATTTGATGCATGTGTATAAGCCGCTAGATCTTGTAATTTCATTGTTTTACATTCTGATATATGTGTGTTTATAAAATGAGCGATTTGTAGGTCATTTTCATTTAATTTATTAAAATTATTGTTAATACGTTCATCTAAAAGCAATGGTCTCACCTCAAATTTTTGAAAATATTTTCACGTTTTGAAAATATAATCTTATTGTACAAAATTGTTCGTAATAGCGTCAAACTATTGTTTGTATGTAAGCGTTTACTATAAAATCGAAGATAAATTGATATTTAATCATTCGAATTGATAAGCACTTTATAATTATAAATGGATAATTTCAGAAATTTAGAAAGAAGGGGAAATTTTATATGAACGCAATAAAGAGATTTGGGAGTGCAATGATTGTACCTGTATTAATGTTTGCATTTTTTGGTATTGTACTCGGTTTAGCGACGCTATTTAAAAATCCTTCAATAATGGGGAGTATTGCAGATGAAGGTACGAATTGGTTCAAAATATGGTCAGTGATAGAGTCTGGTGGTTGGACAATATTTAATCACATGGAAGTGGTGTTTGTTGTTGGACTACCTTTATCCTTGGCCAAGAAAGCACCTGGACATGCAGCATTAGCAGCATTAATGGGATATTTAATGTTTAATACTTTTATCAATGCCATATTAACGCAATGGCCACATACATTCGGAGCAAATTTGGAAAAAGGTGTGGAAAATGTAACGGGGTTAAAAGCGATTGCTGGTATAGAAACATTAGACACTAATATTCTAGGCGGTATTATTATTTCAAGCATTGTGACATGGATACATAATCGATTTTATAGTAAAAAATTACCTGAAATGCTTGGTGTATTTCAAGGTTTGACATTTGTAGTAACGATTTCATTTTTTGTCATGTTACCGATTGCTTTAATTACTTGTATTGTATGGCCAACGGTACAAAACGGTATTTCTTCATTGCAAGGTTTTATTATTGGTTCTGGTTATATAGGTGTTTGGTTGTATCATTTCTTAGAAAGAGTATTAATACCAACAGGATTACACCACTTTATTTATGCACCAATAGAAGTAGGTCCTGTTGTTGTGAATCATGGGTTAAAAGCAGAATGGTTTGAACATGTAAATGAATTTGCTAAAAGTAAAGAGCCATTAAAAGAATTGTTCCCGTATGGTTTTATGTTACAAGGTAACGGGAAAGTCTTCGGTTCAATTGGTATTGCTTTAGCAATGTATGCAACAACACCGAAAGAAAATAGAAAGAAAATTGCGGCATTGTTAATTCCAGCAACATTGACAGCGATTGTTGTTGGCATTACTGAACCATTAGAGTTTACGTTTTTATTTATAGCACCTTATTTATTCGTTTTACATGCAATCTTAGCAGCAACAATGGATACGTTAATGTATGGTTTTGGCTTAGTAGGTAACTTTGGCGGAGGGTTATTAGATTTCTTTGCTACGAATTGGATACCTTTGGCACAGAATCATTGGTTAACTTATGTGATTCAAATTGCAATTGGTTTAGGTTTTACAGCAATTTATTTCTTTTTATTCAAGTTTTTAATTATAAAATTTAATATTCCTCTTCCTGGGCGTAAAAAAGACGACAAGGATATGAAATTATATAGTAAAGATGATTATAAAAACAAGGATGGTAAAGGAGCAGTTACTAAAAAAACTGGTTCAACAAATGAGTTTGAAGATAAAGCAATATATTATTTAGAAGGTCTGGGTGGAAAAGAAAATATTAAAGATGTTACAAATTGTACGACGCGTCTAAGATTAACAGTGAATGATGTCAATAAAGTTGAAGATAGTGATTACTTTACGCATAGACAAATGGCACATGGTTTAGTAAAAAGTGGGAAAAATGTGCAAGTCGTAGTAGGTATGTCTGTACCTCAAGTAAGAGAAGCATTTGAAAATTTAGTATTTGAAGAAAAAAATAATTAATAAAAAGGTTGCATATAAGATTATGCTCAAAAAAGGACTAATCCATATGAAAAAAATGGATTAGTCCTTTTTTATATGAATAAATTGCGATTTTGATCGTGCATGCTTGCCTGGGAATATGGCTCGAGCCTGTAGTCTCTCACTCATATCATTACCCTGGGCGTCAGCACGATGCAAAATCGTTTGAAATATTTCTCAAGATATAAAAGAAAAAGCTCAATTAAAACAATTCATTAACCCTGATAAATTGATGAAGTGCTTATTTTATAAAATTAATAACATGAATTACTTTGAAATAATAAGTAATAAAGAATTGTCCTTTTTATATGGATAAATTGCGATTTTGATCGTGCATGCTTGCCTGGGAATATGGCTCGAGCCTGTAGTCTCTCTCTCATATCATTCCCCCCGGAGTCAGCACGATGCAAAATCGTTTGAAATATTTCTCAAGATACAAAAGAAAAGGTTCATTACAGAACACAAAAAAAGTCAATTTCTATATAATTACAATAAAAATTGACGTTTATGATTGAGTCTTAGATGTTGATACTTTAGACTCATGTTTATTAATTCTCAGTGGAAAAGAAACAAATCGAGTTTGTTGTTTATATTAATGATATCGTGCATGAGTGTGCTTTAAGAAATTCTAGTTTTATGCATTAAACGTGGTTGATAGGTCGCACTATAAATATCAATGTTGTGTGTTGCGATAGCGTGAATTAATTTAGAGAATACTGTAGGTGAACAAGAAACGTTGATGGTATTTCGATTGAAGGTATAAACAATAGTTTCAGTGTGATTGAGTAAATTCATAATATCGATAACTTTATCTTTAATAAAAGCATCGTGAAGGCCGTCAACAGCGATTTCGAAACGTTTAGATGATAATAGTAAATGATCTAAGTCTAATAGTTCATGTGCATGATTATTTTCTAAAATTTGATAGATTAAATAATTGTGGAAACTGAGAAAACTAATTAAATAAGGTAGTTGTTGCTTAGGTAAATTCACTTCTAAAGCATATAAATGATTATTTTTGAAAATAGTAAACTTGAAGGATTTACAAAAGTGTACTTGTTTCAAAAGTTTTAACAAATTTTTGCGGATATGACGTTTATTTAAACCACTGATGTTTAATACAAACGTTTCAGTTTTATCTGAAAACATATTATACCTCCATATCTATATAAAGTGACATACGTATATTAAAAATAATATTCTACTGCACTTAAAATTGTACATGTTTTAAATTCTATTAAATTGTACCACTCTTTTTAAAAGAAGACACTAGGTCTTTAGAACGAAGTATAAAATTTTTTAAAAGTTGCAAATTTAGAATTCATAATATTTAGAAAATTCTGTTGTTTCAAGGCTTAAAGTATGATACATTCTTCTTTATTAATACAGAGAGGGAAGTGTTTAGATGTTATCAAAAGTAAGTAAGTTTGCAACGAATACGTTCTTAGTATGGATGCTTATTGCAGCTATCATTGGTTTTATATTTCCAACGCAACTTGCTACTTTAAGTAGTTGGGTACCTTATTTACTAGGGATTGTTATGCTAGGTATGGGATTAACTATAGATCCTAAAGATTTTAAAATTATATTTCAAGCACCTAGATCAGTAATTGTCGGTGTGATATTGCAGTATACAATTATGCCTTTAAGTGCATTTTTAATTGTCAAACTGTTTCATTTGCCTCCAGAAATTGCTATTGGTGTGATTTTAGTTGGATGTTGTCCGGGTGGTACATCTAGTAATGTTATGAGTTACTTAGCAAATGCAAATGTTGCTTTGTCAGTAGCTATTACTAGTGTTTCAACATTGCTAGCTCCATTTTTAACACCAGCTTTAATATATTTATTTGCGCATGAATGGTTGCAAGTTTCATTTATTAGTATGTTTTGGTCAGTAGTTCAAGTCATTTTAATACCAATAATCATTGGTTTTGTACTTCAAAAAGTATTTAAGAAATTTGCTGATACGACTGCCACTGCATTGCCAATTGTTTCTGTTGTTGCTATTTCATTAATACTTGCGTCTGTAGTTGGTAGTAGTAAAGCACAAATTTTGGCCACTGGTTTACTTATTTTTGCGGTTGTCATTCTTCATAATTTGATTGGATATGTATTGGGTTATACATTTGCCAAAATCTTAAAATTAGATCGACCGGATAAAAAAGCAGTATCAATAGAAGTAGGTATGCAAAACTCAGGATTAGCAGTTTCTTTAGCCACAGTACATTTTAATCCATTGTCTGCAGTGCCAGGGGCGGTATTTAGCTTAATACATAATATTACAGGACCAATTCTTGCAAAATACTGGAACAAAAGGTAAATATAACTGATTTTAGGTTGAAATTAATAAGGAATTCATAACTAAGATGAAAACATTAATATTTTTGTGTTTTCATCTTAGTTTATTTTATCTGAGGCGATGGCAGGCTAGAGGGACGGAAAGTATGATACACTGACAATAATTTGATTTTATCTTGTTTATTTTAGAGGAGGGTACTGTATGTATCGCGCAGTGATATTTGATTTTGATGGAACAATTATTGATACAGAAAAACACTTGTTTGAAATAATAAATAAACATCTAAATCATTATGGTTTGGAGGAAGTTAGTTTAGATTTTTATCGACAATCCATCGGGGGATTGGCTTCAGATTTGCACCAGTACTTGGAGGCTCAACTCGGACAAGAACGCAAGGAAGCAATTTATCAAGAGCATAATGAAACAAGTATACATTTACCGATTGTTACGCATATGAAACAACTTATGGATTATTGTAAAGTGCGCCATATACCAATGGCTATTGCGACAAGTAGTTTTAGAAACGATATTCAACCCACATTCGAGCAATTGGGGTTAGATACGTATATCGATGTTGTTGTTGGAAGAGAAGATGTAGAAGAAATAAAGCCAAGTCCTGAACTATATTTAACAGCAGTTCAAAGATTAAATTATAACCCAGTTAATTGTTTAGCCATAGAAGACTCAGTCAATGGGGCAACCGCTGCGGTAAATGCTGGTTTAGATGTGATTGTAAACACGAATGATATGACGGAAAAACAAGATTTTAGTAACATAGCCTATGTAGGTAAAGATTTATCAGGTACAGCTATCATTGAAAAATATTTTGAAAAAAGTAGAGGCTAGTGTATGAATGGATATTTAATTCTATTTTTTTTAGGCGGTCCAATTGTTTTAGCAATAGGAAATTTAGTTTTAGGTCCAATCTTTAATAAAAAAGTTCCGTTAAAGATACAATTTCGCTCATTTATGGTTGGAAGTCTTGTTTACTTATTGGGAGCTTTGGTTTTATATTTTCTTGTTTTACAAAATCAATTTTAATTTAAAACCCCTTATTTTGACATTGAAAAAATGTGTCGATAAGGGGTTTTTGTAATATAAGATGAAAATGATAGCCTATTTTAAAAATTGAAGTATTAGTGTCACAATAACTAACACGAGTAAAATAGAATCAATACCTACCATAATTGCAAAACGTGGATTTTTTTCTCCAGTAGCTTTAGATTTTTTTACAGCTTTTAAATTAGGAATTAAACTTACGCTTAATAAAATGATAACAATAATACCAATGACAATGCTCACGATTTATCACCACCGTTTTTATGATTATCTATAAATTCCCATAGATAACCTGCTATTATACCAATGATTAGGCCGGTTATAATACCGATTTTCAGAGCAGAAAACATAGCACTGATAATGATTGCAATTAGTAGAGAAATAGGTAAAGTAATACCAAATTTATATTTTCGTTCTGGTGAATTTACAATAGTAAAAATTAAGTAATATAGTATCCCGAATACAACAATCGTAAGTAAACTTTTTAGCACTAAATTTCCGGCAGAAACATCACTATCACTAAAATAATTGATCAGGAAAAATAATATGCCAAATATAATTGAAACTGTGATTGTTCGTTTCAATAGATGTTTATTCATATTGAACTCCTTTATAATAAAATCTATTGAGCATTATATCATATAAAATTAGGAACTATAACTTCATAAATACTAGACTTCAACTTTTAATTACAATAACTCAAGCTGCAGTTAATGAATTTTGTTGTTTTGATATTGCTTATGATCATTTAAATAAGCATAGAACAAGCCTATAACTAAGCCACCACCGATATAATTACCAATACCTGCACCAAGCAAATTGATTAAAGCTGGTATGACTGAAAGGACATCACTTTGATATACGAGGCCGCCTGCGAATAATACAGTATTATAAACAACGTGCTCATAACCCATAAATGCAAAAATTGATACACCAAACATCATGACGAACATTTTTGCTAGAACATCGTCTATTTGCATAGCTATTACAAGGGAGATGTTTATAAAGAAATTAGCAAAAATACCTTTTATTAGAATGGCGACAAAACCTGCAGTTAGTGTTTTATGGTCGATTGTAGCTTCTAATTGTTGCATCATCTCAGGAGTCATTATATCTGAGGAACGTATCAATAAAAAGAATATTAATCCACCTAGAGCATTACCAATAAAACAAAGTGTAAAAATTTTAAAAACGCGGAATGGCGAAATGACTCGATAATAAAGTCCTACTGTAAAATACATGAAGTTACTTGTTAATAATTCGGAATTTGTAAAAAGTATTAATACTAAAGCAAAACTGAATGCAATCGCACCGACTAAATTTGTAACACCCATTGGAACATCAGATGCTAATGAACCTTTAATGAGTAAGACAAAAACTGTTATCACGCCTAAGATAAATCCAGCCATAATGGCACGTAGCAGATAGCGTTTTAAATAAAAACTTTGCAATATATCTTTGGCTCGAATTGTCTCTACGACATGATGGACCCAAGCTTTACCATAAAAAACTTTATCCCATTTTATGTTTTTTTCGTTCAAAACTTTATCCTCACTTTCTATTAATTAAAAATATTATACTATGTAACTGCATTTTTGTGAAATAATTCACAAAATAATCATAATTAAAAACTGCTGATTAATTAACTAATATGAATATTTAATTGTCCGCTATAATATCAAAAATAAAATTTACATTGCGTTTTCTCACAAAATAATCTAAAATAAAAACATATGTAAGGGCTTACATAAATGAAAAATAATTGTTTTAATTTTTAGAATTTATAGTATAATAGCGTCATAATAAGTGAATTATTATCACTTATATTTGAATGAGATGGGGTTTGAATGATGAATGAGAATAACGAATTACAAAGGGGACTAGGTGCACGTCAAATGCGGATGATAGCACTTGGTGGAACAATTGGTGTCGGACTCTTCATGGGGGCGACAAGTACAATCAAGTGGACAGGACCTTCAGTAATATTTGCATATTTAATAGCAGGTCTGTTTTTATTTTTAGTGATGAGAGCTATGGGGGAAATGGTATATTTACATCCGACCTCAGGTTCATTTGCAAACTTTGCAAGTGATTACATAAATCCAGTTGCTGGTTATCTGACAGCATGGAGCAATATTTTCCAATGGGTTGTTGTAGGTATGAGTGAAGTTATCGCCGTTGGAGAATATATGAATTATTGGTTCCCTGATTTACCACAGTGGATACCAGGTATTATTGTAGTATTATTGTTGGCAGGTGCTAACTTAGTATCAGTTAAAGCATTTGGTGAATTTGAATTTTGGTTTGCAATGATCAAAGTAGTAACAATTATTTTAATGATTATCGCGGGATTCGGTTTGATATTCTTTGGCCTTGGTAATGGAGGAGAAGCTATTGGACTCTCTAATTTATGGTCACATGGTGGCTTTATGCCTAATGGTTGGATAGGATTCTTCTTTGCACTTTCTATTGTAATTGGTTCTTATCAAGGTGTTGAATTAATTGGTATCACTGCTGGTGAAACTAAAGACCCGCAAAAAAATATTAAAAGTGCGGTTAATGGTGTTATATGGCGTATATTAATATTCTATATCGGAGCTATCTTCGTTATTGTAACTGTTTATCCTTGGGATGAATTAGGAAATATCGGCAGTCCATTCGTTGCAACATTTGCAAAAGTAGGTATTACATTTGCAGCAGGACTCATTAACTTTGTAGTTTTAACGGCAGCGATGTCTGGATGTAATTCTGGTATATTTAGTGCTAGTCGAATGACGTTGAACTTATCTCAAAAAGGAATGTTACCTAAGTTTTTCCGTAAAGTTATGAAAAATGGTGTTCCTATTTGGACAGTAACTGCAATAGCAATTGGTATTTTAATTGGCGCATTATTGAACGTTATTTTGCCTTTATTCATTAAAGGCGCGGACAGCATTTTTGTTTATGTATACAGTGCCTCAATTTTACCAGGTATGGTACCGTGGTTTATGATATTAATTAGTCATTTAAGATTCAGAAAAAATCACAGTGAAGAAATCAAGAATCATCCGTTTAAAATGCCAGGCGGTGCAATAACAAATTATATTACAATGGCGTTCTTTATCATGGTGTTAATAGGCATGTTATTTAATAAAGAAACAGTCGTTTCAGTTGTTATTGGTATCGTATTCTTAGGTTGTATGACATTGTTCTATTACCTGAAGGGCTATCATAAATTAAGTGATGATAAGCAAATTTAAATAGTAAAACAAAACGTAAAACAGTAGGTCGTTTTACAATCAACTTTTAAAAAGCCATAAATGATACATTAACTTGTATCATTTATGGCTTATTTTGTTATCGACAATATCGTAAATATGATTACACTAATGTTTTACAAAAAATTAACAATATAAAAATACTCACTCAAAACTCGTGCTTTAGAATAAAGTTGAGGTCATAATACATATCTAAAGGAGTTATTATATGAAAATACTTAATAAACTAGCTACTGCTACAATTGCAGGGACGATTATTGCCGGTTCATCATTAGGGAGTGGACAAGGGATTTATGCAGCTGGGAAAAAAGATGAGACTAAAGATGCAAATCAGAATTCTGATGTAGCTTACATGGGCAATACAAAAAACCCTAAAAACGTCATCTTTTTAGTTGGAGATGGTATGGGTCCTTCGTATAATGCTGCTTATCGCTATTTTGCAGACAATCCTGATACTAAAGAAATGGATCAAACTGCTTTTGATAAATATCTAATAGGTAGTCAGCGTACAAATCCAAATGATCCAAAAGAGAATGTTACTGATTCTGCAGCCGGTGCAACCGCATTTAGTTCAGGACAAAAAACATATAATGGTGCTATTGGTGTCGACGCTAATAAAAATAATGTTAAAACGGTTTTAGAACAAGCTAAAGAAAATGGTAAATCAACTGGTTTAGTATCTACTGCTGAAATCACAGATGCTACACCTGCTGCATACGCATCACATGTAGATGATCGTGATAAAAAGAATGAAATTGCTAAACAATTTTACAATGACAAAATTAATGGCAAACATAAAGTAGATGTACTTTTAGGCGGGGGTGCTGAGTATTTCGGTAAAGATAACGGCAACTTAAAAAATAAATTTAAAAAAGATGGTTACGATGTAGTTACTAATAAAAATGAACTACAAAACTCTAAAAATAAACAAGTATTAGGATTATTTGCAGATAATGATATGCCGTTACAGATAGACGCACCAGATAAAAATCCAAAATTAGTGGATATGACAGATAGTGCTGTAAATAAATTAAAACAAAATGACAAAGGGTTCTTTTTAATGGTAGAAGGCGCTTCTATTGATAAATCAGGCCATCCAAATGATGTAACAGGGGTAATGTCTGAAATGTCTGGATTTGAAAAATCATTTGAATATGCTATGAATTATGCAAAAGACAATCCAGATACGCTTGTGGTAGCTACTGCAGATCATTCTACAGGTGGGATGTCTATAGCGAAAGGTAAAGATTATGTTTGGAATCCAGATGCCATTCACCAAATGAAACATTCAGGTAAATACATGACTGAAGAAATCAGCAAGGGTAAAAATGTGGAGAAAGTGATTAAAGATGGTTATGGTTTTGAAGTTTCACAAGATCAAATTGATAAAATAAAAGACGAAGCTAAAAAACTTAAAGATCTTAAAAAAGACGAAAAAGCATATGAAAGTCAATTACAAAAAGTTCAAGATGCTGTACAAAAACCGATAAATGACAAATCTAATACTGGTTGGACTACAAATGGTCATACAGGAGAAGATGTAAATACTTATGCATATGGTCCTGGTAGTGATAAATTTAAAGGAAATATTGATAATACTGATAATGCCAAAAATATTTTCGACTTTTTCCAAAAAGATGTAAAATAATGATGTAATAAACAAATAATGTTAACTTCAGATTAAAAAAAGAGAACGACCTAGAAATCCTTTATAAAAATGCGATTTCTAGGTCGTTCTTGTTTATTATGTTATTTAAAATGTGATGTTAGCATTGTTTTAGTGTTTAAATTGGATTTTAGATAAATGTTTACGGTAATTATCAAGCGCCATTTTTGACTGTGTGATTGAATCCAATGAGCGTTGATAATTTAAAGCGATAAATCGATAATACAGAATATCTACAGTGAAAAGTTGTGCAAACAAAGATGTTGTTGCGGCCATGCGCAGTTCATTTTCATCTGTTTGACCATAAATTAAAGTATAATCAGAAATTTTAGCTACAGGGTTATTGTTCGAACTTGAGATCGTAATGATAGGTATATTATAGTCGGTAGCAACTTTTGCCATAGATTGCATTTCACTATGACTACCTTGGTTGGTCACGAAAATAATACAATCTTGTTCATCATGTGTAGCCATGGTAGTCATTAATAAATGCGTTTCTTGTATTAAGCGCACATTTAAACCTATTCGAGACAATTTTTGATATAAATCTGTGACAATGACGAGTGATGCGCCATAACCAAATAAGAATATAGTACGCGCATGTTTCAATGTATCGCAGATGTCATCGATATGAGGTTGCTCAATTTGTGACGCAACACAACTCATTGTGTCGGTTGCTCTAGCTAACATTTTAGATTTGATAATATCGACTGATTCATTATCAATTAATTCCATATGATTATTGTTAATTGCATCTTCAGGCAAATAACGTGAAATTGTAATTTTAAGTTCTTGAAAGCCTTTTTCTGTGATTTTTTTGCTAAAACGTACAATTGAAGCAGTACTTGTATTAATTTCATTTGAAAGATCTTGGACAGACATATTAATAATACGATGCGGTTCATTTAAAATAAAATCAGCAATTTTCTTTTCACTTTTTGTAAAAGTTTCATAGATATTATCAATTTTATAAAGTACGTTGGTCATAGTTTAACCACCTAAGTTATCAGATTCTCTCATTGATTTTGTTGTACCTAAAAAGAAGGTGAAGAGGAAACCACCGATGTAAGCAGCGATTAATCCTGCAATATATCCTAAGTACATATGATCTGAAATCAAAGGTAACAATGAAATACCACTTGGTCCAATAGCATTGGCACCGATGTGTCCAATACCACCAACTACTGCGCCACCAATACCTCCACCAATACATGCTGTAAAGAATGGTCTACCAAGAGGTAACGTAACCCCATAAATTAAAGGTTCACCAATACCGAGGAAACCAACAGGAAGTGCACCTTTAATTGCATTTCTCAAAGTAGTATTTTTCTTACATCTTACCCAAAGTGCTAATGCGGCGCCAACTTGTCCTGCCCCTGCCATGGCAGCAATAGGTAATAAGTAAGTAGCACCAGATTGATTTATCATCTCAATATGAATAGGCGTAAATATATGATGTAATCCTAACATAACTAATGGTAGGAAGAAAGCACCAATGATAAAGCCACTAAAGACGCCACCGATATCAATAACACCATTGACTACGGATACTAAACCATCAGAAACAAAGCCAGCTAATGGCATGATGATAAAGATTGTTGATAAGCCGATAACGAACAAAGTAATCGTAGGTGTTACGATGATATCTATGGCATTTGGTACAATTTTATGTAATCTCTTTTCTACGAGACTTAATAACCAAACTGCAAAGATAACACCTATTATACCACCTTGTCCTGCTTGTAAAGGTTCACCTGTGAAAATATTAGTAATCATATTTTCTTCCGTTAAACCTGTTAATAACGTTGTCCCTCCAATAACACCACCTAAACCTGGTGTTGCACCAAATTCTTTTGCAGCGTTTATACCCGTGAAGATTGCTAAATAAGCTAACATACCATCTTTAATTACATTAAAAACAGTGACAAGTTGTGTGATCCATGCGCCAGATATGACCTCGGCCGCAAGTAAATTGCTTAAAACTGCACCAATACCACCAATTAAACCTGCACCAATAAATGCTGGAATCAATGGGATAAATATATTTGCGATTGTTTTTAATAGTTTATTGAACTTACCGCGTTTTTGTTTGCTTTGAAAAGCCGCCTTGTTTTCTTTAGCTCTTGCTTCAGTTTCAGCTTTATAATTTTTATCATGGTGTGAAATGGTTTCACCTAAACGCACACCACTCATTTCAGATATATGGTCAGCTACCTTATTAACTGTGCCAGGCCCAACGACAACTTGTACACGGTCGTCTTTGACCACACCTATAACGCCGT
Source organism: Staphylococcus sp. GDY8P198P (assembly GCF_017891615.1). Lineage (NCBI taxonomy): Bacteria > Bacillati > Bacillota > Bacilli > Caryophanales > Staphylococcaceae > Staphylococcus > Staphylococcus sp. GDY8P198P. The sequence continues at coordinate 110,763 of NZ_JAESJQ010000005.1, read as the reverse complement.
AAGTAGATTTTAATTTATCATAGTCAACTTTATTTTCATCGTGCACTTTAATTCTAACGCGCGTCATGCAATTTATAACATTTTCCATGTTCTCTAAACCGCCAACTGCATTTACAATGTTTTCTGCAAGTTTTTGTTCTTTAGTCATCGTAAAACCCTCCTATATACATAAATTATTTTAAGTACTTGGTTTAATCTCTGATTGCTTGCTTAACGATGTGGTTATTGTTGTCTAAACGCTGTTTTGCGTCTGCTTTTGATGTATCACACATATGCATAACGATAGCAACTTTAAGGTTATGATCTGCGGCATTATATAGCTTCTCAGATTGTTGATATGATGTGTCACAGATATCTTGTACGATGCGTATAGAACGGTCAATTAATTTTTGGTTTGTAGCTTTTACATCGACCATGAGATTATCATATACTTTACCGGCACCAACCATTGTGATAGTTGAAATCATATTAAGTATCAATTTTTGTGCTGTTCCTGATTTTAATCTAGTGGAACCTGTTAATACTTCAGGGCCTACATTAACTTCAATTGCTTTTGTAGCTATTTTACTTATTTTAGTATTTGTATTGCATGCAATTGAAACGGTGTGTGCACCAATGCTATTTGCATATTTTAATCCTCCGATAACATAAGGTGTATTACCACTTGCAGCAATACCGATCACAACGTCTTTTTCATTAAGGTGAATATGATGTAAATCTTCTTCTGCCAAAGAAGTGCTATCTTCAGCACCTTCAACAGCAACTGTCATTGCTCTTTGACCACCTGCAATTAATCCAATCACTTCATCTGGGGACGTATTGAAGGTGGGGACACATTCAGCAGCATCAAGCACACCTAATCTTCCACTCGTTCCAGCCCCCATATAAATTATTCGACCACCAGCTCTAAATTGTTTTGTCGTGATTTCTATGACTTTAGTTAATTCTGGTATGATTTTTCTAATTTGTTGAGGAACCTTTTGATCTTCATCATTCATTGTTTTAAGAATTTCTGTAATAGACATTTCATCTAAATGCATTGTAGCTTTATTTCTGGATTCAGTAGTTAAATCACTCATTAATTTCTACTCCCTTGTTTTAATAATAAATTTAAAAGTATCATTTGGCTTCATGCAATGAACCAATCTGCGCTCAGACTCACAAATTTTACCTATAACATTAACATGCGGATGCGCTGGTAAGTCAGCTTTCAAGAGTTGTAATTCTCCTTGATAGCGTCCGTTCAGTTTATTATCAATTGTCACAGTACCTGTATCTCGATTTGTCGTATTAAAAGTATTCATTTCACTTGTACAATAGTGTCTAGCTTCTTGTGATCGAATTACATCTTGTGGGTTGTCTGAGCGTACAGTGTGCGTTTGCTGTAATATCGTAGTCGCTTGAATATCAAATAAATCAACTGTGAATGTGAATGTTCTATGGCATAATACATTCATTAATTGTTCGTCTAGTGGCGTATTAAGTTTAGAATCGCCAATCAAAATTTGTGTTGTCTGATGATCTAATAGTAGTTGTGCACTTTCAATAGGGTGTTGTGTTCTTGTTGATTCTATAGTTGGTAAACCTTTGAATAAAGGTCCACGCTTTGTTGTACCTGAGATAAAACCGTAAATTGTTGCGTTTGGATTATACTTTAAAATTAGTGAGTTTTGATGATGTGCAAATTTAGTTGTTAAACCTGTATCTGGCCGTGGGTAATAATTATGGCAGTAACATAAATGCGTAAAGTCTTCGAGTTTTTCATAGAGTTGTTGAAGTAGTGATTCGGAAAGTATGCTTGCATTTAAACAACAGTCAAAACCGTGTTGAATGATGTCATTAATAATTTCTATAGAAGTACTGTGATCAATACGAATCATAAATTGAGCATGATGATATGATTGCAGGAATTCATAAAAAGAATGATTCAGCAATGAAGGATTGATATCAATCATATACGTAAGATGTTTGTCTGATAAATAATTTAAAAGTTCTCCCAAATAGCGATATTTAGATGCTTCATCTTCCTCTGGAATTTGAACAGATGTGAAAATGGTAGTATATCCTAAAGCAATCATTCGTCTAATATACGATTTATCAATGGGTTGTCCTAAATAAATGGAAAAGCCATGCATGTTATCACTCCTATATTGCTGTAATCGATTTCATTTTACAATACATGAAAAAGTATTACAATTTTAAATTTAAAAAAATATCATTTTGAAATATTATTACAAAAATGTTTGTAATAACTTGTGTGTTTCTAATAATTGATTTTGTAAGGTATCAAGATACTTAATTGTATTGCCGATAGTGAGTTCTTCAATAGGGCTCTGATCATGTATTAAAAGGAATTGGTAATAATTATAATGTGGCAAAGAAAAGCGTTGTAAGGATATGTCTGAGAATAGGATGAGCTCGTCTTCAATAAATTGTTGGATATCTTGTTTGTATTGTTGTTTCTTTTTATTTTGAGTAACGATGGCAAATTTATATGTTTCAATTAAATTGAGTAGTTTATGAATGTGTTGAGCGAGTTGATGATATTCTAAGTTATACATAAAACGGATCCTTTCATATAAAATTTAAAATGATGAATATGATTTTCTGGAATTGTTAAGAATGGTAGGATATACAATATAAAATTTAAAAATGATTTTAAAGGGAGCTGTTGAAAGTGGAAAGAACAAAATATCGTTTTAAAGATATTGTGTGGAAAGACTTTTCTCTGATTGCGATTTTAATTGTAAGTATGATTGTTTTTACATTGGTTGGTATTTTATTTAGTTTCGTTTATGTAGATCATTTAACAGAAAAAATAGTGATAAAGTTAAGTGTTGTTATACAACTACTCTCATATGTTGTCACTGTGTTTAGTTTTTATTTTTTACATATTAAAGACTTTAAAATGCATTTGAAGAAAAATACAGCATTTATAAAGCAACATTATTTATTTCTGATTACAGTAACAATTATAATGATGATTTGTAGTGCAATTTATAACATGACTATGCAAATGTTACCTGATGACATTGGTTTTAATGAAACTCAAAACGAGCTAGAACTAATGAATTTGTTTGATCAACCTTCATTTTTGCCATTTACATTTTTATTGATTGTAATTGGAGCGCCATTAGTGGAGGAAATATTTTTTAGACATTTACTGATAGGTGAACTAGGGAAGAAATTTAATGCTATTGTTATGGGGATTATTTCAGCTATTCTATTTTCATTAATGCATGTGATGGGAGCGGAATCTCCATTAGAAATAGGGAGTTATATAATTTTAGCAATTGCTATGGTATATGCATACATCAAATCAGGATTTAAATTAATAGCAAGTGTAAGTATACACATGCTTAATAATTTAATTTCATTTATTTTTACGCTTATTACGTTATATACATAATGTGAACCCTTGAAAAAATCCCATTGAGTTTTTAGGACTCAGTGGGATTTGAAAATTGTTGATAGTTATTGATAGTAATATCTTGTGTTTTTATTTTTTTCTCAAAAGAATATGAAATATCATGGATATCAACAATAGGTATTTCATTTGTTTTACCGAGACCAATTTCAAAAATAACTGCTTTCCATAATCCGTCTGTACATAATAATCCGATAAAAATTACATTTTCAGTAATAATGTCGTTATCTTTATTATACTCCATTGCCATCACATTTCGTTCAGTGCAATAGATTAAAACCTCTGAAAAGATGGGTGGCAAGTCAACATGCGTTTGTTGATTAAATTTTATATACCGGTCGAGCTTTTTAAGCGCTCGTCTCATTTTCGTATAAGGTAAATTTAAACATTTTTTTATAATTGCGTTTATCTCTTCTTTATATGGAAGTGTTGTATATGATTGACTTTCATTCAATACTAAGAATAAAGCAGTAAGTTGATTGTCAGTTAATTCAAGCTCATAACTATTAGGTGTTTCTTGAAGTTGATAACCGCCTAATTTGCCATGTTTTGCTAGAATTTTTACCCCTTGATCTTCTAAATCTTGTATATCTCTTAAAATCGTACGTTTTGATACATCTAAGTCTATCGCAAGTTCTGAAGCGGTAATTTGCTTATTTTGCTGTATTGCTTGTACCAATTTATTTTGCCTTTCGCGTTTATTCATTAGAAAGTCACCTCCCAAATGATTACATATTACATTCATTATAGCATAAAAGTGACAATGACGACATTTATAAAGTTTTAAAAAAAGTTATAGAAAACGCTTACATTTTCTGATTGTTTATGTTAGTATAATAATTAGTAACAAGGGGGTAGCGAAAAGATAACAAAGGGGTAGGCTATTACATATAGTTTTGTTAATATCTTTTTCGTACGAGTTACTAAGCAAACATCTTCAATATTTATTACTTACTTTCCTTTCTATTTAGAGGCTGGGGCAAATTAATTGTCTCAGCCTCTTATCGTTTTATTGGATTTCATCTTTGTCAGGATGATTGCAATGAAATGATTTTAAAATAAATTCGATTTCAGTCCTATTCCTTTATTTATGGTATTGAGTCTATATTGAACAATAATTAATGGTAAAGGTTTGTTACTGTAATTATATTTATATGATAAAATAAAACAAATTATACATATTAAATAATTAAAATGAAAAAATTTATTGATTCGTTTAAAGAGGGGGTCTCAAATGAATAAAGAAGCGTTATTAAACATTGATAATTTAGTAAGAGATTGGCTAACAACATTAGATGATATTATTCCACAGTTAATCAAAGAAATGGTTACTTCAACGAAACAAAATCGATTTGATTTAGTGACCAATGTAGATAAATCTATTCAACAAAATTTCGAACAATTTTTACAGCAACATTTTCCAAGCCACCAACTCTTCGCTGAAGAAAAATCAAATGATGACATCTTAGCAAAAAAAGGACATGTATGGGTCATGGATCCGATTGATGGTACTACAAATTTGGTTAAGCAACAAGAAGATTATTGTATTATTTTGGGCTACTTTGTCGATGGGGAACCTGCACTATCATATATCTATGATTATCCACACGGCAAACTTTATAAAGCAATCAAAGGGCAAGGCGCATATATGAATGGTAATTTATTGCAACAGCCTGAAGCTATTCAATTAAAAGATGCAATTATTTCATTTAATACATTGGTGATGAATGATGATACGATTCATGAACTCAATGATGCTTCTTTTGGATATCGTTTCATTGGCTCATGTGGTTTAGATTCCGTGCGTGTGATTTTAGGGCAATTTGGTGCGCATGTAAATACTAATCCCAAACCATGGGATATTGCTGCACAATTTTTATTCGCTGAAGAATTGGGATTAAAAATGACGACATTAAATAATACAACTTTAGATTTTGCGAAAGCAGGACCTTTTATTATTAGTAATAAAGCTTGCCATAAAGAAATGTTGACGATTCTAAATTCAGGATCTGGATATCAAAAATAATTATTTAAAATTATTAATTATTTAACAATAGGTCTTAAGCACCATGTTTATTAAATAAGTTTACTATATAATTTATAATTAATTGAAATAGAAAATCGAATACAGAATGGAGAATGAAAAAGGTGAATCGTTCTAACAAATATAATAAAAAGAAAATGGGGTTGCCCACGAAAGTATTTTTGTGGTTCTTGGGTATATTGCTAATCTTAGCAATTTTAGCCGTTGTTTATTTAGGGTTTAAAATATTTTCTGTTGGTGGGGCAATACATAACCCATTAGATAGAGATAAATCATCTTTGAGAGAAGAAAAAGCTAATCTTAATAATGGAGATCCTTTTACGATTGCTTTATTTGGCGTAGATTCAGATGCTAAAAGGGATGCTGAAGGTGGGGGACAACGTAGTGATACGATTATGGTGTTATCTATCAATCCTGAGAAGAAATCCTCTGAAATTGTGAGTATACCTAGAGACACTCAAGCGGATATTGTAGGTAAAGGTACAACTGAAAAAATTAATCATGCGTATGCTTATGGTGGGCCTGACATGGCTGTGAAGTCAGTAGAAAAACTATTGAATGTGCCAATAGATCACTATGCAACGGTAGATATGGACGGCATGAAAGATATGATAGATACCGTGGGTGGTATTGATGTCACTAGTAACGCTACTTTCTCATATGATGGATTCCAATTTAATGAAGGACAAAAGTCTCATATGGAAGGAAAAGAAGCAATGGCATTTATAAGAAGTCGTAAAGAAGAAGGCGCTGGTGGCGACTTTGGTAGACAAGAGCGTCAGCAATTAGTGATACAAGGTCTAGCCAACAAATTAACGAGTATCAGTTCAGTTACACATTTTAATTCGTTGATGAATCACGTTGAAGACAATATGAAAACAGATTTGACTTTAGGAGAGTTAAACAAAGTTAGAGGTAATTATAAAGATGCAAACGATAACGTGCACCGTCATCAATTAGAAGGTCAAGGCGGGATACAAGATGATGGGCTTTATTACTTTATACCTAGCCAAAGCTCGTTATCTGAAATAGAAAGCGATATAAAAGATAATTTAGGTATTTAGTTTAATAAATACACGCAATCAATTACATTGGTTGCGTGTATTTTTATTTTTGTCATTAAAATAATCAATACTCAGCGAAAATATTTAGCACTATAAAATAATATTTATATTAAGCAGGCGAAAAATAGTGGAAAGCCTTAACATTTTATTGATTTACATATACAATATAAATAACATTACCAAAAAGTGTGGGGCTTTTAGGATGGAATGTTATCAAACATCTTTGATTCATAAACATGGGCTTTATAAAATTAATAGGGGTGAATAGTATGCAAGAACATTTAATTATTACATTAGATGGCAAAGATTATCTTGTGGAACCCGGAACAAACTTACTACAATTTATTAAATCACAAGATACGTTTGTACCTTCTATATGTTATAACGAATCGCTTGGTCCTATAGAAACTTGTGATACGTGTACAGTAGAAATAGACGGTGTGATGCAACGTGCTTGTAGTACGACGATAGATAAACCAATGATTGTTAATACACAAAATGATAACGTACAAACAAGTCAAAAAGAAGCTTTAGACCGTATTTTAGAAAAACATATGCTTTATTGTACAGTATGTGATTATAATAATGGTGATTGTGAAATTCATAATACAATGGATCAGTGGGGTCTCGAACATCAAACATATGAATACAAGGAAAAACCATATGAAAAAGATTATGGTCCGTTCTATCGTTATGATCCAGACCAATGTATTCTATGTGGGCGCTGTGTTGAAGTTTGTCAAGATGTCCAAGTCAACGAAACTTTAACGATTGATTGGGAACGTCAACAACCGCGTGTCATTTGGGATAATGATACAACAATAAATGATTCATCATGCGTTGGGTGTGGTCAGTGTGCGACGGTATGTCCTTGTAATGCAATGCTAGAAGTCAACATGGAAGGTAACGCTGGCTATATGACAGATTTAGAGCCAGGATCACTTGCTGCGATGATCGATTTAACTAAAAAAGCAGAACCAGGTTATGGACCGCTATTTGCGGTATCTGATTCGGAAGCAGCGATGCGTGAAGAACGCATCGAAAAAACTAAGACTGTATGTACATATTGCGGTGTTGGTTGTTCATTTGACGTTTGGACAAAAGGTAGAGAAGTATTGAAAGTACAACCTCAACATGAATCTCCAGCAAACAAAATTGCAACGTGTGTGAAAGGTAAATTCGGTTGGGATTATATTGATTCAGAAGAAAGATTAACTAAACCATTAGTACGTAAAAATAATCAATTCGAAGAAGTAGAGTGGGATGAAGCACTACAAGTGATTTCTGATAACTTTAACAAGGTAAAAGCTTCTCACGGCTCAGATGGTCTAGCATTCATTTCTTCATCTAAAGCGACAAATGAGGAATCATATTTAATGCAAAAACTTGCGAGACAAGTGATTGGTACAAATAACGTGGATAACTGTTCTCGTTACTGTCAAGCCCCTGCAACCAAGGGATTATTTAGAACGGTAGGACATGGCGGTGACTCTGGTTCAATCGAAGATCTTGAAATTGCTGACATGGTTGTTTTAATAGGGACAAACACTGCAGAAGCGCACCCAGTCATCGCTTCTCGTATTAAACGTGGACATAAATTATATAATAATACTTTAAATGTGTTTGATATACGTAAACATGAAATGGCTGAAAGAGCTGATAACTTCTATCAACCTAAACCAGGTACTGATTTAGTATGGTTATCAGCTGTGACAAAATATATTATAGATAATGACTTACACGATAAAGCTTTTGTTGATGAATGGGTAAATGGCTTCGATGAATATCATAAATCTTTAGCTCCATATACGATGACATTTGCCGAAGATACAACAGGTATTTCGCAAGAAGCGCTCATTGATTTTGCGCATCAAATGGTTAATGCTGAAACAGTGTCAATTGCCTGGGCTATGGGTGTAACACAACAAGATATTGGTAGTGACACGTCTACTGCAATATCCAACTTATTATTAGCTACAGGTAACTATAGAAAACCAGGTACTGGTGCATATCCGCTTCGTGGTCACAACAACGTACAAGGATGTAGTGATATGGGGAGTATGCCTGATCAATTCCCTGGTTACCAAAAAGTGGTAGATGATGAAATCCGCGCTAAATTTGAAAGAGAATATGGTGAAACATTACCAAGTGTTCCTGGCAAAGATAACCATCAAATGATGGAAGGCATTCATGCTGGTGAAATTGACGCTTTGTATTTATATGGTGAAGATACAGGTATCGTTGATTCAAATATTAATTATGTACAAGCTGCACTTGAAAAAGTTGGTTTTTTAGTCGTACAAGATGAATTTTTCACTTTCACTGCTTCATATGCAGATGTAGTTCTACCGGCATGTCCATCACTAGAGAAGACGGGTACTTTCACCAATACTGAACGTCGTATCCAACGCTTATATCAAGCACTTGAACCTAAAGGTGAATCAAAACCAGACTGGGTCATTATCCAAGATGTAGCTAGAACATTAGGTTATGATTGGAATTACACAAATCCAAGTCAAATCATGGATGAAATTGCTAAATTAACACCATCTTATTCAGGTGTTAATTATGACAGATTAGATGGATACAATAGTTTACAATGGCCTGTTGCTGAAGACGGCACAGACCAACCAACATTGTATTTAGATGGATTTAACTTTGAAGACGGTAAAGCGAATTTCTATCCTTTAACATTTGATAATTTCTTTAAAGTTAATGAAGAATACGATTTACATGTTAACAACGGACGTTTATTAGAGCATTTCCACGAAGGAAATATGACATATAAAGTACCAGGTCTTGCGTATAAAGTTCCTCAACCGTTCGTAGAGGTATCTCCAGAACTAGCAAAAGAAAGAGATATTCATGAAGGGGCAGAGGTTAAGTTGATTTCAGACAGTGGTGAAGCTGAATTGATCGCACACGTAACAGATCGAGTGAAAGGGAAAGAAATTTATATTCCATTAAATAACAATGCCATGATTAATGGCGATCAAGGCGCTATTAACTTATTGACAAATAGTGATGTGGATAAAGATACAGATACACCTTCTTATAAACGTACAAGTTGTCGAATGGAAGTTAAAACACGCAGAGGAAAATCACCATTGAACCCAACAAACTTCCGAGTAAATAAACAAAGACAACCACAGTATAGTGTACGTGTTGAAGACAAATGGAAACGTGATGATTACACTTTCCCAGGAAGTCAGGTGAATAAATAATGGCTGAGAGAATAACGAAAATTAAACGCATGCAAAAGTCTGAAGAACAAATTAAACAAGAAAGTTTAGCAGAAGTTACCGATGCAATTGCAGCAAATAAAGATAGTATCATGAAAGCTATTAATATTATTAGCACGTTAGACGATGCCAAAATACTAGATGCGCTATCAGGTATCGTCAATAGTCGAGGTGTTATCGCTAATAAATTCGCAGTTGAATTAAATAAAGAACAATACACAGGATTGATTACCAATATGGCATCACTTGTTTTCCTTTTAGGTGATTTGAATGTCAAAGATTTGAGCATTATGTTAAATAAAGTAAATAAAGGCTTAAGTGTTGCAAATCAAGCTAGTCCAAACCAAAAAACATCTATTACTGGTTTAATGAGTGTACTTAAAGATGATGAAATGAATCGTAGTTTAACTTATATGTTAAATATGCTCAGAGGTATGTCTAGATAATAAAATGAAGTGCATATATTATATGAAAAAGCTCTTATTGTGAATTTTATTCACATAAGAGCTTTTTGCTATTATAAATGACATATTGAAAATTAAGTAAATATGATACAATTTCAATGAATAGAATGATTGATTTAGAATTTAGTTACAAGGAGTGGAGACTTATTAATCCGAAATTAATTAAAACCATGGCTATTATTTCAAATATATTTTTAGTCATTGGTATTATATTTTTAATTACTTTAAATGTTGTGATGGCAATTACAATGTTTGTTGTTTCTTTGACAATTAGCTTAGTAATTTTCAACACATTATTTAGAAATCGAAAGGGCATGCGTATTGCAATTAACGTTTCCTTTATAATCGTTCTTATTGCGGTTATTTTTGCCTATTTCACATTAACTCAATAAAATGCAATGCAGGGAGATTTTAAAATATGAATGAGCGTGTTAAGCAACGTATACCGTTAATATTATTAATATTAATTATCGCTATATTTGTGATTTTATTAATAATAAATGAAACATCTTTATTTGAGAAACAAAAGACCCATACTTTTAATGAAGCGGTAGATAAACAAGTAAGCTCAGATGCATTAAATATGAAAGAACAAGAAGGTAAATTTATTAAAGCTTCTACTGCAGATGTGAAAAAAGCAATGGAAGTTAATAGTGATCAAGACGATTTAAATCATATGGATATTTCTGAAAAAGTATCTATGTCCGAAGACGAGATAAATAAAATTTTAAAAAATAAAGGTATATTAAAAGGGAAAGGTAAAACTTTCCTAAAGGCACAAGATAAGTATGATGTTAATGTTTTATATTTAGTGAGTCATGCCCTAGTTGAAACAGGTAATGGTAAATCAGAATTAGCAAAAGGTATTAAAGATGGAGATGAAAGATATTATAACTTTTTTGGTATAGGTGCATTTGATGAAAATGCAGTACATACTGGTAGTAGCTTTGCAAAAAAACAATCGTGGACATCCCCTGAAAAAGCAATTATGGGTGGTGCTCAATTTGTAAGGAAAAATTACTTTGATAATAAACAAATATCACTTTATCAAATGAGATGGAATCCTAAGACACCTGGTGAGCATCAATATGCAAGTGATGTGGATTGGGATGACAATATCGCTTGGTTTATGAAACATTTTTATAAAAATTCAGGCATTAAAAAAGATGACATCAACAAAGATTATTATTTGTAGTGACATCAACAAAGATTACAACCACAATTTTTAGAAACTTACATTACATTTTGTTATGTTATTATACAAATGTGAATATAATATTAAAAGATTAGGGAAAGTTGGAGTGAATAAAGATGAAAATAGCCATCGTCGGTGCAGGTATAGGTGGTTTAACTGCAGCAGCTTTATTAATAGAGCAAGGTCATGATGTAAGTGTATTTGAAAAAGAAGATACAGTATCTGAATTAGGTGCTGGTATTGGCATTGGTGGTAATGTCATTGAAAAACTAAATGGTCATGATTTAGCAAAAGGACTGAAAAACATTGGACAAGTTATTGATGTGATGGAAGTTCGGGATGAAAAAGACAAACAATTATCAAAACTTAAGTTGAAAAAAAACACTGTTAATTTAACAATGTCACGCCAAAGTTTATTAGATGTGATTAAATCTTATGTGCCTGATAGCGTAATTTTCACAAATCATAATGTAACAGGAATTGAAAATGGGGACTTGAAAGTGACCTTACAATTTTCTGAACAAACTTCACAATCATTTGATTTATGTATCGGCGCTGATGGTATCCATTCAAATATAAGGCAAGCATTAGTACCAAATAGTAAACCAATTTATCAAGGATACACAGTATTCAGAGGCTTAGTTGAAGATATTGATTTAAAAGATAACCACATTGCTAAGGAATTTTGGTCTACAAAAGGTAGAGTGGGTATTGTGCCATTATTAAATAATCAGGCTTATTGGTTTATTTCAATTTCTGCCAAAGCACATGATACTAAAATACATGCTTTTGCGAAACCACATCTACAGGCAAGATTTAATCATTTTCCTAATGAGGTTAGACAAGTTTTAGATAAACAAAGTGAAACAGACGTATTATTACATGATATGTATGATTTAAACCCATTGAAATCATTTGTTTATCAACGTGTTGTGCTTTTAGGTGATGCTGCTCATGCAATGACACCTAACATGGGGCAAGGTGCTGGTCAAGCAATGGAAGACGCTATTGTTCTCGCGAATTGTGTGCAATCATATGATTTTGATTTAGCTTTGGAACGCTATGATAAATTACGTGTGAAGCATACAAAAAAAATAGTGAAGCGCTCTAGAAAAATAGGGAAAACTGCGCAAAGAACAAATAAATTTGTCGTTAAAGTGAGAAATAAAATTGCTAAAATCCTTCCTGATCGATTACTATCCAATCAGACAAAATTTATTTATAAATCGAAAGAAAAGTAAAACATATATTTAGAACAAAACGCTCAATATCATAAAGGCCGTAAATGTATTTTAGAAAAATACATTTACGGCTTTTTATCTAAATTGACTATTATTTTGTTAACTTTACTAAGGTGATAATCTAGTTTGTCATTTTCAATGCTTAAATTATGTCATATAGAACTATCTGATTAAATTTAATTTGCTCTTAATTTTTATTGCATAAACAACCTTGCAAATAGAAAAACACTTCCGTGCTATTCATTTAAATAAATAGCACGGAAGCGTTTTTATTTTAATCCTATTAATTGCGGGAGTTTATAACTGTTTTCAATAGAAACTGGTATTTAAACATAAGTCAAAAATGAAGATATCTCAGTGTCTATGTTTTGTTAAATAATCAGTGATTAATTAACGACAAATTTAGGTTCTTCACCATTAAGTTTACTTATTGTGTCATTAGCTACAATTTTTGACATCATATCACGAGATTCAAACGTAGCATTACCAATGTGAGGTGTAATAACAACATTATCTAATGATTTCAGTTCATCATTAATTTCAGGTTCAAATTCAAACACATCTAATGCCGCGCCTTCGATATCTTTATTTTTCAATGCTTCTACTAAAGAGGCTTCATTTACGATAGGGCCTCTAGCTGCATTAATGAGATAACTTGTTGGTTTCATTAATTTGAATTGTTCAGTGTCAAATAAATGGTGTAAATCAGGATTATATGCAGCATTAATTGTAATAAAATCTGAGTGCTGTAAGAGTGTATCAAAATCAACATATTTAGCGCCTATTTCACGTTCTTTATCAACTTTTTGATGAGGTCCTGTGTAAAGTACGTTCATATCAAATGCTTTCGCACGTTTTGCCACTGCGCTTCCAATTTCTCCTAAACCAATGATTCCTATTGTTTTACCAGAAACTTCTCTGCCACGGAAGAATAATGGTGCCCATCCGTCAAATCCGGTTGTACGACATAATTTATCGCCTTCAGGAATACGTCTCGCTACAGCTAATACAAGTGCGAAAGTTAATTCTGCTGTAGAGTTTGTTGAAGCTTTTGGTGTATTTGTTACATCAATTTGCTTTTGGCGTGCGTGTTCAACATCTACGTTATTGAAACCAGCGCCATAGTTTGTGATGATTTTTAAGTTTGAGCCTGCATCAATCACATCTTTATCAACATTAGTAGATAGAAGGCTGATTAAAGCGTCGGCATCTTTAACGCCTTGGATCAATGTTTCTTTATCAATAATTCCTTTACCTTCATACATATCGACTTCATAATCTTGTTCTTTTAGCAAGTTATACCCAACTTCTGGTATTGGGCCTGCAATGAAAACTTTTACCATGTATAATCACTTCCTTTACCTAAAGTATAGTAAATTTTATATAAGTAAACAAACTTTTACATTGCTCTCAATTATAACAAAGTACATATTACATATAATTATAGTTCTAAAATAAAGTGATTATTTTATTATCGTAGATATTGCGTTAATTTAAAAAGTTATTTTAGCCAACAATTTTCAAACCAACAATTGCTAAAACAATGATAACAATAAAGAAAATACGTTTGATATTTTTAGATTCATTATAGATGAGCATGCCAGCTAGCGTGCCACCACCTGTACCGATACCGCTCCATACAGCATAAGCAGTCCCCATAGGTATACCCATTGTCATCGCTAGTTTAAGTGTGCTGAAACTACAAATAAAGGCAACTGCTAAAAGCACAACGAATGCTTTCTTTTTAGTACGAGCAATTTCATTTAGAATAATGACACCAATAACTTCTAGTAAACCAGCCATAAATAGTATGATCCATGCCATTATTGTTCAGCCTCCTCTGTAGTTAATTTAAGACCGATAATTCCAATTACAAGTAAGATAACTAATGCTATTTTCGCAATGTTAAAATGGTCTCCGAAAAACATCATATCAACCAGTACCGTTCCAATTGCACCAATACCTACAAATACAGCATAAACAGTTCCAACAGGTAACGATTTACAAGCTGAAATGACTAAATAGAAACTCAATATTAAAATAATAATCGTACCAGCCCAACTCAAGAATGAGTCAGCAGTGTTTAATCCAGTAACCCATAATATTTCTATAATTCCTGCTACGATAACTTTAAGCCACTGCATTTGGTTCAACCTCCTTTTTGCATGAAACGCTATTATTTTCTCAAACTTTTAATTAGCCTGCAATATGTAGACATCATTTCAATATAAAAAAGCCTAAGACATTAAAGAATGTCTTAGGCTTTTATAAGTTACTACTTATTTATTGAAAACGAATTGCTATTGGCATTTTTAACATAAACAACCATATTTATCATACGTATAAAGTCGCCATTTAAGCACATGACTTTATATTACATATGCCTCCCAATAGTGATTATTTAATGGCAATATTAGTTAAGGTGGATATAATTATATGAACTAGCTTCGCCAGCTGAAATTGTACGTTCACTTACTGAGTATGGTCCACCATTATAGTTCATTTCAGAAACATTTACAGAACCATCACTGTTTACATTTTCAACGTATGCTACGTGACCCATGCTACCTTCACTAGATTGTAAGATAGAACCTGCCTCTGGAGAATTGTTAACTGTATATCCTGCTGAAGATGCTGCAGAAGCCCAATTATTTGCATTTCCCCATGTAGAACCGATTTCGCCACCTGTTTTATCAAATACATACCAAGTACATTGTCCAGCAGTGTATAAGTTTGCACTTGAACCTGATGTAGCTTGTGTTGTGTTTTGATTAGCTTGTGTAGTTTGTTCAGCTGCATTTGCTTCATTTCCGTGATCTAAACCTACAATTGCTGCGCCGATACCTGCTGTCAATGTTGTTGCTGTTACTATTTTTTTCATAATAAAAAAGTCCTCCCAAATTTAATTCATCTATTATTTTAATAAAATTTATTTTTATAATTACTGCGTTAGTTTCAACGACAATTTATACAATAACAGAAGATCATCACTTTGTGTGGATTGTTACGTATTTGTAAAACAATTAAAAAGACCTCACATATTGTTGTAATAAACAACACGTGAGGTTACAAAAGCGAATATTGTTGTAATATGGTAAAAAATGCGCAAGTATAAGGTTTAAATACATAATATACACATCTGCTGGATTTGTATATTACAATGAGTGTAAAGAATCACAAAATTTTGATTAAAATTATTTGAAAAATCTAATAGATAGCGGTGGTAAATAATCTTCACCATTATACGCTTTTACTGCTGCTACAATTGTAAAAATAAAGTTTAAAATTGCGATGATAGGAAATAGAATAAATCCTATGAGAATGAACATCAAAATAGTTGAAACGGTTAACCAAATAACATATGAAATTAGGAAATTAAAATAATTTTTACCTGCTCTATCAACGAATGCTGAGTCTTCACGTTTAATAAGCCAAATGATTAGTGGTGCTAAAAATGTAGTGAAAAAACTAAGTACATAAATTAATGTTGCCATCAATCTTGAATCACTATTAGGTTCTTGATTTAATACTTCACGATTTGAGTAAGCTTCAGTCATTATTATTCCTCCTTTTAACTTACTATTACTATAACAAAACCAAAAATGAGTTGTACATTATTTGAAAAATTTTATAAAAAAGACTGTTTACAATGTTGCGATATTGTTAAAATATAGAAATGCACATAAACAAGTATTTAATTGAAAAAATTAAATAGGTTGTATGCCAGTGTTTATCATTTTTCTTAATAGGTTATACATGAGAGTAATGTTTAACACGAAAAATTTGATGTTTAAAGAAAGAAGGGTGTTTATGAAGATAGCTATCGTAGGATCAGGTAATGGTGCTGTTACTGCAGCACTAGATATGGTTAGCAAAGGACATGAAGTCAAGTTATATTGTAGAAATCAATCTTTAGATAAATTTGATAAAGCCATTGAACAAGGTGGTTTTACATTTAATAATGAAGGTGAAGAAACCTTCGTAAAATATACTGACATAAGTGACGATATGGAATACGTACTTGAAGGTGCTGATGTTGTACAAGTTGTTATACCATCATCATTCATTGAACATTATGCACATACTATGGCACCATTTATCAAAGCACATCAATTAATATTCTTTAATATTGCTGCTGCAATGGGATCAATACGTTTTATGAATGTACTAGAAGATATGCACATTGATGTAATGCCTAAGTTTGCTGAAGTAAATACATTAACTTATGGTACACGTGTCGATTTTGAGGCAGCGCGTGTCGATTTATCTTTAAATGTTAGAAAAGTACATTTTTCAACATATGATAAAGAAGAGTTAAGTGATAGCTTCGATACAATAGAAAAATTGTATCCTTATATTGTAAAAGAAGAAAGCTTGTGGAAAACAAATTTAGAAAATGGTAACCCTGAAGTTCACCCTGGGCCAACGTTATTAAATGTAGGAAGAATTGATTATGCTGACACGTTCGCTCTGTACGAAGAAGGGATTACGAAACATACTGTGCGCTTATTACATGCAGTAGAGTTAGAAAGACTAACATTAGGACGTAAATTAGGATTTGAGTTATCATCTGCAAAAGAAGCTCGAATTGAACGTGGTTATTTAGAAAGACAAGATGAGGATGAACCACTTAACCGTTTGTTTAATACGAGTCCCGTATTTTCTCAAATTAAGGGACCTAATCATGTGAAGAATCGTTATTTAACAGAAGATATTGCACATGGTTTAGTACTTTGGTCAAGTTTAGGACGGGAAATTGATGTACCAACGCCTAACATTGATGCGATTATTATTATTGCATCTACAATATTAGAACGTGACTTCTTTGAAGAGGGATTAACGATAGATGAGTTAGGAAAAGATAAGTTAGGATTGTACTAATTATAATATTCATTCATATAAATAAGGGGAAATGTGTATGAAAAGACAACCAACTTTTTTAGAATCAATTTCAACGATCATAGTGATGATTATTATTGTAATTACTGGTTTTGTTGTGTTTGATATTCCAATTCAAGCATTACTTATTCTTTCTTCAGCTTATGCTGCAATTATTGCGAGACGAGTAGGTTTAAAATGGAAAGATTTAGAAGAAGGCATTACCAATCGCTTAGCAACAGCAATGCCAGCGATATTTATTATATTATCTGTAGGTATTATCGTAGGTACTTGGATGTATTCTGGAACAGTACCTGCACTGATTTATTATGGTTTAGAGTTTTTAAACCCTAATTTGTTTTTAGTATCAGCATTTATTATTTGTGCAATTACCTCAGTTGCTACTGGAACGGCATGGGGGTCAGCATCTACGGCAGGCATAGCACTGATGGCGATAAGTGCACAACTAAATATTCCAGCTGGGATGGCTGCAGGTGCAATCATTGCAGGTGCAGTATTTGGTGATAAAATGTCACCACTATCAGATACGACCAATTTAGCAGCATTGGTAACTAAAGTAAATATCTTCTCACATATAAGAGCGATGATATGGACAACGGTGCCAGCATCTATAATTGGATTAATTGTATGGTATTTTGCTGGTTTACAATTTAAAGGTAGCGCGAATACTTCGCAAGTTAATGCGATGCTTAAGGAGCTATCAACGATTTATAACATCAACTTTTTTGTATGGTTACCCTTAATCATTATCATTGTATGTTTATTGCTTAAAATTTCCACGGTGCCGTCGATGTTAATTTCCAGTGTAAGTGCGATTGTTATCGGCGCATTTAATAATGGGTTTAATATGACAGATGGCTTTAAAGCCACTTTTGATGGATTTAATAAAAGTATGGTACCCAATTTACACGGCTCATTATCCGATAAAGCTGTTAATTTAATAGAACAGGGCGGTATGATGAGTATGACTGAAATTGTAGTTACTATTTTTTGTGGTTATGCCTTTGCTGGTATAGTGGAAAAGGCAGGATGTTTAGATGTGATATTGAAGAAAATATCTAGTAATATCAATTCAGTGGGTACTTTAATTCTTGCCACAGTTTTAGGTGGATTAATGATGGTGTTAGCTGCAGGTGTTGCTTCTGTGGTAATAATTATGGTTGGTGTATTAATGATGGATATGTACAATAAAATGGGCTTGGATCGGTCAAATTTATCCAGAACATTAGAAGATTCAGGTACAATGATTATACCATTGATACCATGGGGCACTTCTGGCATTTATTATACTCAACAATTAGGTGTTTCTGTTGATCAGTTCTTTATTTGGGCTGTACCTTGTTATTTATGTGTCCTATTTGCGATATTTTATGGCTTTAGTGGCATTGGCATAAAAAAAGCTAAAGCTAGCGAAGGATAAAAATTATATATTAGCAACATGCTAAAATATAATAAAGCGTAGTAATATATTCAAACTTTAAACTTGTTTATATTACTACGCTTTAGATAGATTTAAGTGAAATTAATAATAATATGTTTATGGGATAGATAATTCGGCTAAACAAAACTATGGATGAGGTGGTTCCGTATTAAATATAGTGTTTATTGTAGCGATAATACTTTATTTTAAGGAATACATCAATATTTCAATATAGGTAAAGATTTTAAATATCCTTCTATTATCTATTTTATAGTCGGTTTTATATTGTATATTGTAGCGATGGTACAGTATAAAACCGATTTATCTGGAAAATACAATAATGATATATGTATCGTTACATGTCAATAAGTAAAGTATTAATTGAAAATTTTTATGACTATACTTCAGTTTAATCTATAATGATAGTAATGTTATATTTACAAAAATATAGGTTTGAATGAAATTGCTAAATTGAGATACTATTCGATGAATAAATGTTTTATTGCTTTTAAAGTGTCTGGGACGAATCAATGATGTCCTAGACTTTTTTTATTTTGTTGCTTATATTGTAGAATGCTTCAATGTCAAAATAGTTTCATTTTATAAAACACCTGAGTCGTCAGCAATTTTAAAACCGTTTTAAATGAAGACATTGTTCAAATATATATCACGAATGCCATTATGTTATCGAAACAATATCTAAAAGTGAAATAAGAAAGCGCCAATTTCTATATTATTACAATAGAAATTGACGCTTATTTTTAGCCAGTGATTTTGTATCCTACCCGCTTATATATTTACGATTATTAGTGAATGTAGTTATAGCTTGAAGCTTGGCTAGCTGAAATTGTACGTGAAGTAACAACACCAGGACCTTGGCCATAGTTCATTTCAGATACACGGATTGAACCGTCACTGTTTACACTTTCAACATATGCTACATGTCCCATAGCACCAGTTGAAGATTGTAAGATTGAACCTTGTGAAGGTGAGTTATTTACTGTGTAACCTGAAGCAGCTGCAGCGCTTGCCCAGTTGTTAGCGTTACCCCAAGTTGAACCAATTTTACCGCCAACTTTATCAAATACATAATAAGTACATTGTCCAGAAGTATAAAGGTTGCTAGAAGAACCTGAAGTACTTGAAATAGAACTTGATGAACTTGATGGTGCGCTAGTTGTAGTTACTTTGATGTTGCGGTCTGAAGTTGAGTTTGAAGCAGCTCCACCGCCACCTGTTGTATTGTTAGCTGTATATGATTGAGTTGAATTACCATATGTAGAACCGTAATTACTGTTTTGACCATTATTTGTAGCACCATTATTATTTGAATGAGCTTGGTCAGCTTGACTTGGATTCCAATTACCTTGCCAAGTATAGTGGTAATTACCTTGTTGATCTATAGTATATGAATAACTATAAGAAGTTGGATCATTAGGGTTATAACCATTATTGTTTTCAGCAGCATCTGCTTCGTTTTGTGCAAATGCAAAAGTAGCGATTCCTGCAGTAGCGATTGTAGCTGTAGCGATTTTTTTCATTGTAAAATATCCTCCTAATAATTATAAAGCATTTAATTTATTATCTCAGTCTCTAAATGACAATAGTTTAATATAGTTTTTTTCGTTGTTTTAACGACAAGCAATACTTTATCAGATAATGGTCGATTTGTGTGCAATGTTATCATTTTGTAATTTAACTCTAATAATTAATCATTAGATGTAACAAAAAACATTAACTTTTTATAGGCCTAAATGCCCATTATAATCGTATTTTACGGTCATTTAAGTGTAATATTGCACTCTAATTTATTACAAATCTGTAAAATAACAGAAAATTACAAATGCTAATAAATGCTAAAATTTAGTTATTTAAATAATATATTATTTTCTAAAGAGAAAGATTATTTATTTTTGAAAGAATTGAGAATAATTGATACAAATGTTTGCATGATATTAATGAGCAATGATATTGACAGTTTATTTGAAAGGTTTTAAGATAATGAGTATAAAAAATATACTTGATAAGCGAGGTGAATGAATGAAAATTGAGATTGGCTTAACATCTTTTGCTGATAATAGTGAAATTTTCACCGATAAAGGTAAAGAACCTGCAATTAGTAATGCTCAGAGGATAAGGAATATAATAGAAGAAATTGAAATTGCAGATCGTTATGGTCTTGATGTTTATGGATTAGGAGAACACCATCGACCTGATTATGCTGTTTCTGATCCAGTTACAGTATTAGCTGCAGCTTCTAGAAATACAAAGCAAATTAAATTGAGTAGTGCTGTTACTGTATTATCCTCAGATGATCCTGTAAGAGTTTATGAAAGGTTCTCAACATTAAATGCAATTTCAAATGGTCGTGCTGAAATAATGGTAGGAAGAGGTTCATTTATAGAATCATTTCCATTATTTGGATATAACTTAAATGACTATGAACAGCTATTTAATGAAAAGATTGAATTATTGATGCAAATTAATCAAAATGAAATTGTAAATTGGACTGGTCAACTGAGAGCGAACATACAAAATTTAGGTGTGTATCCTAGAGTTGAGCAAGGTGTTTTACCTATTGCTATAGCCACAGGTGGAACGCCAGAATCTTCATTGAAAGCAGGAGCATTAGGATTACCTATCACTTATGCTATAATTGGCGGTGACCCTAAAAGATTCCGTAGAAATATTGATATGTATAAATCGATAGCTGAATCTTATGGTCACGATGTGAGTAAATTACCGATTGCTACACATTCTTGGGGTTACATTGCTGAAACGGACGAACAAGCTTTTCGTGAATTTTTCCCTTCAGTAAAAGCAAGCCATGATGTATTAGCTAAGGAACGTGGGTGGCCACTATATGATGAAAATAGCTTCATACGTGAAGCAGGACCGCATGGGGCATTATATGTTGGTAGTCCAGAAACTGTAGCTAATAAAATTATTGAAACTGTTGAAACATTAGGTTTATCTCGCTTTATGTTGCATACCCCTGTGGGCTCAATGCCTCATGAAAATACAATTAACACCATTAAATTATTAGGTGAGCGGGTAAAACCTATTGTAGATAAATATTTTGAAAACAAATAGAAGGAGAGTAAAAATGATATTACGTTATTTAACAAATTTAAAATTAGCAAAAGAATTATATGGTGCGGCAAAACCTAAATTAAAAGGTGACAAATCTATGAAAGATACCTTTACTGAAGTGTTTAATTTGCCAGCAAATGCAGTACCTTTAGCTGGTGCTTTAGAAGGATTAAGTGCAGTATTTTTCGTATTAAGCTTTGCAAGTAAAAGACTATCACGCATTGCTTCACTATTAACTATTACAGTGCTAGGTGTAGCAGCGTATAAACACTTTGAAGCTGGTCATGGTAAAGCAGGTGCAAAACATGCACTTGATTTAACAGGATTAGCAGCACTTAGCTTATTAGATACTTTAGATTGTAAAAAGAAATAATTAATCATTAAAATATCAGCTGGATATGGATATAATAAAGCGTTTCGTTTTAAATGAAAAAGTAAAAATGATAGTTAACACAACTTGGGACTTTAATAAATGTCTCAAGTTGTTTTTTATTTATCGGCAGACGCCTAGTGAGAAAACGCTTGTACATAGTGATAGTAGAAATAGTAAAAAGCGAATCGTTCAATTTGAAAATGATTATTTGATAGTTATGCGTTTAAAATGAGTATATGCTACATATAGATGCATTACGTTAGACTTGTTGATTTAAATTTAGTTGGTTGTCTTATGTAACCATATTTGTAATTGATATTTCAAAGTATATTTAGTTTGCTTTTGTGGAGTTCAATTTATTAAATTAACGTCAAATACTAATAATTTTAAAAATTTATAAGAGGTATTAATGAATTTTTAGTAACAAAAAGGATATATGTAGCACTAAATTTTAATAATAAAAAGTGGTATTAAAAAAATAGTAGCAATTCCTAATATTTTTCATAGTAAGCCATATTGAATTCAATAGCCTAAATAGGATAAAATTATATTACATAAAGACAGGCACACTTTGAAATATATTAACATCATGAAAAAACATAAGGAGTGGTTTTATGGAAAAATTAAAAGAACTAAATGAACTAATAACTTTGTATCAAAAAGGAAAGCAGTTTTTCAAAGAAACTAAAAAATATCACAAATTAAATTATGAAGAAATATTTATTTTGAATTATATACATGAATGTCAATCTTATGAAGTTACTGCGAAAGAAATTGCACAATATTCAGAGTTAAAACCGTACTATTTAACGAAGGCACTACAAAAATTAATTAAAATGGGCTATTTGAGTAAAAAGAGAAGTGATATTGATGAACGTACAGTTGTTGTATATATAAATGAAGCGCAACATCAAAAAATTGAACATATGATAAAAACATTACAAGATTATCTCAAGTAACTTGTTTTGGAAAATGAGTCGTGTTACATATATAAAAAAACGAATATTCTGAAAAGTGTAATTTTATTTTATTAATTATATATTGAACTAAAATATTATTTGAGTAAAACTTTAAATGTGATATACTAATATTTGTTAAATGAAAGCGCATACAAATATTAGAAGGGTGTTATTATGAATTTACTTTTAGGGGTTATATTTTTAGGTATTGTTTTATGTTTGTTTACACTTTTTACTAGTAAGGCTCCAAATGGTGGAAAAGCAATGGGAGCCCTGGCAAATGCTGCAATAGCTTCTTTTTTAGTGGAAGCATTTCATAAATATGTTGGTGGCGATTTACTAGGGATTCCATTTTTAGGCCAGTTAGGTGAAGCGGCAGGCAGCTTAGGTGGTGTTGCTGCTGCTGGTTTGGTTGCTTTAGCAATGGGTGTATCTCCTGTATACGCATTTGTTATTGCAGTTGCATGCGGTAACATGGATTTACTACCAGGTTTTGTTGCAGGTTACATAGCAAGTTTTGGTATGAAATGGATAGAGCAAAAATTTCCGGATGGTTTGGATTTAATAGGTTCAATTATTATCATTGCACCTATTACACGAATTATTGCAATCGGTGTAGCACCTGTTGTAGATGCAACATTATTGCAAATAGGTAATATCATTAAAGAATCGACAACGTCAAGCCCAGTACTAATGGGGATAGTACTAGGCGGCATTATAACAGTAGTAGCTACTGCACCTTTAAGTTCGATGGCATTAACTGCATTATTAGGACTAACAGGTACACCTATGGCAATTGGAGCATTGGCAGTTTTTGGGTCATCATTTATGAATTTTGTTTTGTTTAAGCGAATGAAGTTTGGTGATCGAAAAACAACGATTTCTGTCGCTATTGAGCCATTATCACAAGCGGATATTGTTACTGCAAATCCTATTCCTGTCTATGCGACTAATTTTATAGGCGGTGCAGTATCAGGCGTAATTATCGCAATGTTTGGACTCGTTAATGAAGCTACAGGTACGGCTACGCCAATTGCAGGTTTAATGGTGATGTTTGGCTTTAATAATGCATTAACTGTGATAGTTGTTGCGTTATTATGCGCGATAGGTAGTGCTATTTGTGGTTACTTAGGATCGATTGTATTCAAAAATTATCCTATTATTACTAAAGATGAATTACAAAACGGTACAATGCCTAAAAAAGTTAAAAATTATTATAAAAGAAAAAGACAGTATGCCGAACGTTTGGCAATGTAGTTGTCTAATGATTTAGGTATGCTAAAATCCAAAAATTTAAATAAGACTGAAATATCAATCTCAGTATCAAGCCCGCTAATACATTATTTTTAAAATGTATTAACGGGCTTTTTTCATGTTCATGTTTTTTATCCTTATAGAGTAGCAACATCTCGACGTTGTTTGGTAGAACAGAACATCGAGCGTCTCTCCTGAAATATTCACTTTACATATGATTAACTTATATATTTACTTATAACAAATAAGACACTTCGTATTACATACGTTAACTTTAAAAGTATAGCTAAGTTAACGTAGTATTGAAAATTGATAAAATGACAAATCTAAATGAGTATACAATTTCGTAATTTATGCTGAAGTTTTTGCATACATATATTGAGTTGAACGGTTTTCTATTTTTGAAAATATCAATTCTAATACAATGGCAAGTAACCAATAAAATATTGCAGCTACACTATATACTGTTATAAATCGGTAGCCTTCATTGGCGATAACATGACTGACTGCCATAATTTCAGTAACTTGTACCGCAAATGCTAAAGAAGTCCCTTTGATAAGCATGATAAATTGATTTTCAATATTGGGAAGTGCATAACTGAATGCTTGTGGTAGTATAATTTCTTTGTACGTTCTTATTGTTGAAAGCCCTACAGTTTGAGCGGCTTCAATTTGGTCAGTGTCGACTGAAAGTAATCCACCTTTAATAGATTCTGACAAATATGCAACAGCATGTAACGAAAAAACAATAAAGGCAATAATTAACGGTGAGAAAATATCAGGATTAATTGTCAATGTGAATTTTTCATTACCCCACATCACTAATTTTGGTAAGCCGTAATACATAATAAATAATTGAACAATAAGCGGTGTGCTCCTAAAAAAAGAATTATATATCACTACAAGTTGAGAGATTAATGGAATATTTTTGGTTTGAATAAAGGCAAATAAAGTGCCGATGATTAAACCTACGATCATTGCTACAATTGAGATGATGATTGTATTAGGTACACCTTTAAGTACTTCTGAAAAAGTATAAAGTATAAATGACAAAATAATGCCTCCTTAGATGCGATATGGTTTTTGGGCGTGTTTATTGATGAGTGCAAATATAGTTTGTATGATAAGGGCGATAATCCAGTAAATAATGGATATAACGATATAAACTTCTAACATACCTAGCCCATAATTATTTCCAATAATTAATTTAACTTGGCCCATCATATCAATAATCCCAATTGTAAAAGCTAAAGATGTGTCTTTGATCAGTTCAATAACTTGTGTCGTCAAGTTTGGGATGCTATTACGCAACGCTTGAGGAATAATAATTTCCTTTAAAATCCGTGGATAAGATAAACCGACAGAAAGTCCTGCTTCAATTTGACTATAATCTACTGATTGGTATCCAGCCCGTATAATCTCTGATAGGTAAGCACCTGTATGTAATGTAAATGCTAAAATTACAAAAAACAGTCTACTGAAATGATTAATATCGATTTGGATGAATAATAATAATTGTGGCAATGCAAAATATGCCAAAAAAAGTTGTAAAATTAAAGGCGTACTTCGAATAAAAGACAGATAAATCCGGACAATAGGTGATAATATTTTCACTTTTTTGATACGAATTGTTGCTAGTAAGCATCCCAGTATTAAAGCGAAAAAGAGTGACAATATAAAGATTAATAATGTTATGGGTAATTGCTGTAAAACTTGTCTAAATAAATCGACCCAATCAACAGAATTTGTCATGATTGCACCTCCAATTTATCTTTTTGCTTGTTTATTTCATCCAAATCATCAAATACATTAACATCAAAGTACTTTTCAGAAAGCTTCTGTAATTTGCCTTCATCTATCAGTTCTTGAGTAGCTTCGTCAATATCGTCATGTAATTTTTGATGTTTTTTATTATAGACGATATGCAATGATTCTTTTTTTATGATGCCACCAATTTTGACATCAGCATTGATTTGTTTTTGAATTGCATTATAAGTGTTCCAGTTTAAAATCATGGCATCACGTCTGGCATTACTAACCATTTTTAAATTATCCCCGTTAGAAGGCTCTTGAATGGTATCAATATCAATTTTTGGAGAATGTGTATTATTATACTGAGATAATATAGAATATAACCCGCCACTCGGTGCCATCGGTGTTAATTTTTTTTCAGGTAGGTCATTAAGTGTATGTATATCAGAATTATTTTGGTGAACAACAATCAAAGGTAAGGCGTAACTATAAGGGACGTCTTGGTAGAGAAACTGTTTTTCGCGTTCAGGTGTTTTAAAAAACCAATTAATTCCCATATCAAACTTTCCGGCGCCAATACCTACAAGATTAGATTCTTCTTCACCAACTTCATATTTAAATTGGTATTGAGGTAACTTTTTTTCTAGTAGTTTTAGATAGTCTATATCTAAACCAGCAAATTCATTTTGTTTATTTGTATACAGATAAGGTGGATTAACTTCTGCAGATATTGCTACTTTGATTTCTTCTTTTTTATTCTGATTTGATGATTTTTGCGCTTGACTACATCCGCTGAATAATACCGTAATCAAAAGTGTAATCATTAAAAAGCGTAACTTATTATTTTTCATAAAAGTCACGCTCCATTTCTACGGTGTTTAAGAAACGGTTAATTCTTTTGGAATCTGAAGACGCTAAAACAGATTGTGGTGTACCTTGTTTTAATATTTTACCTTCATCTATAAATAAAATTTGATCAGCAATCGCTTTAGCAAATTGTATTTCATGAGTGACAATAACCATGGTCATCCCCTCTTGTGCAATAGACTTGATAAGCGACAATACTCCTTGAATTGATTCAGGATCTAATGCAGATGTAGGTTCATCTAATAACAATACATCTGGATTAAGCGCTAAAGCACGGATAATCCCTATACGCTGACTTTGACCTCCAGATAGTTGAGAAGGGTATTTATCCTTTTGATTTAATAAATTAAAACGTTCTAAATAAGAGATGGCTATTTCATTTGCCTGCTTAACGGGCATTTTTTTACCATGTATCAAACCAACTGTAATATTTTCAAGTATTGTTTTGTTTTTAAATAAATTATAGTTTTGGAATACCATCGCAGATTTCTTTCGTAACTGTGAGATGTCTTTTTTTGAATGTTTATCGGCGACAAATCTTTGGTTGTCAATTTGAATTGTGCCTGATTTTGGTATGGCTAACGCGTTCAATGTTCTTAGCAGTGTCGTTTTACCTGATCCACTTGGACCTATAATAGCTGTCACAGTACCCTTATTTTGTGAAAAGCTAACGCCATTTAGAACAGTATGGTCTTTATATTTATGTATTAAATGTTCAACTGTAATCATTTTAAACCCCCAGAATATCAATAAATACAAATTATCACATTAATCCTTATCGGTAAAGTAAGATTTTAGATAGTTTAAAGACTTTTATTCGTTATAAGCGAGTGTTACACTAAGATTAATAGATAAAAGTCTAAAATGAGGTGGACACTGTGAATTATTCTGCATTAATACATACAGAGATACAAAAAAAATGGATAGATAAATTTGATTCAATAAAAGAACAATTTAAAGAAAAAGCTGAGTATAATGATAAACATTCAAGATTTCCATATGAGAATATTGATTGGTTGGTAAAAGAAGGCTATACGCTATTAACGTTGCCTAAAGCTTATGGTGGTGAGGGTGCGACTGTTGAAGATATGGTTGTACTACAGACGTATTTAGGAGCAATAGATGGAGCAACTGCACTTTCAGTTGGTTGGCACCTTAGCGTTGTTGGACAATTATATGAACAACATGCTTGGGAACAAGATATGCTAGAGCGCTTTGCAGTAGCAGTGAAAAAAGGTGCATTAGTTAACAGAGCTGTCAGTGAAGCTGAAACAGGCAGCCCTACACGTGGGGCAAGACCTGCTACACATGCAATAAAAAAAGACAAAGGTTTTGTGATTAATGGGGTCAAAACATTTACTTCAATGAGTAGAAGGTTAAGCCATTTTATTGTAAGTGCCTATTATGAAGAAATAGATACTGTTGGGTTTTTCTTGATATCTGAAGATACGCCTGGTGTTGAGATTGCAGACAATTGGAATATGGTGGGTATGCGTGCAACTGAAAGTCATGATTTGATTTTAAATGATGTTTTCATTCCAGAAGAAAATTTTGTTGAAATAAGAGGCGCTGGTGGTAAAAAACCTAATGGTTGGATATTACATATTCCTAGTACTTATTTAGGTATTGCACAAGCAGCGAGAGACTATGCTGTTGATTTTGCAAAAAATTATAGCCCTGCAAGCATTGATGGTGTGATTGGGGATATATCGACCGTACAGCAAAATGTCGGTAAAATGGAATCCTTACTATTGTCAGCTCGTCACTTTTTATGGAGTACTGCAGCTTTATATAATCAGCAACAAGACATACCAATTTGGAATGAAACTTCAGCAAGTAAAGTGTTGGTGATGAACCAAGGTTTAGAAGTGATAGACATTGCCATGCGTATAGTGGGTGCTAAGAGTTTAGAGATGGAGCGTCCATTACAACGTTACTATAGGGATATGCGAGCTGGACTCCATAATCCACCTATGGAAGACATGGCTTATACTAATATTGCTCATAGTGTATTAGGTCACTTCAAATAAATATAGAAAACATGGCCTGTTTTTAAAGTAAATGAATACTTTGAACAAGCTTTATATTTTGGAATGAGTATAAAAATCAATTATTATAGTTGATTTTATAACTCATTCCTTTTTTTATTTTTTAAAATAATAAAAATTTTAGGTTTTCTTAGGTTTTCTATTGTACAAATTTTATAATCATTATATAATTCAATGGTAATGATAATCATTTTCAACGGAGGGACCTTATGAAAAAATTAATATTTCCAATTATTGTAATGGTTTTAATATTAGCTGCTTGTGGGAAACAATCTGAAAGTGGCTCAGATAGTAAAAAAGAAGATACAAAAGCTTATAAATTAGATAGCGGAAAGAAAATTGATATACCTAAAAATCCAGAACGTATTGCAGTTGTTGCACCTACATATGCAGGTGGAATTAAATATTTAGGAGGCAATATTGTAGCAGTAAATGAGCAAGTCGATAGCAGTAATATTTTAAAAGATAAATTTAAAGATGTTGAAAAAGTTGGAGAAAATGATGTTGAAAAAGTTGCTAAAACAAAACCGGATTTAATCGTAGCTTACTCTACAGATAAAAACATTAAAAAGTATAAAAAGATTGCACCGACAGTAGTTTACGATTATGGTAAGCATAAATATTTAGACCAACAAAGACAATTAGGTAAATTACTTGGAAAAGAAGATAAAGTAAAAAAATGGGAAGAAAAATGGAAATCACAAACTGAAAAAGATGGTGAAGCAATCAAAGAGAAAATTGGTAAAAATACAACAGTATCAATTTTTGATGAATTCGATAAAAAACTTTACACATACGGTTCTAACTGGGGTCGTGGTGGTGAAGTCATTTACCAAGCTTTTGGATTAAAAATGCCTGATAAACTTAACGAATTAGTTAAAAAAGAAGGCTGGGCTGAAATTAAACAAGAAAAAATAGCGGATTATGCTGGTGATTATATTGTTTCTACAAGCGAAGGTAAATCAAAACCAGGTTATAAAAAAACCGATCTTTGGAACAATTTATCTGCAGTTAAAAATGATCATGTCATAGAGGTACAAGCAGAAACTTATTGGTATAACGATCCTTATACATTGGAATTTATGAGAAAAGATTTGAAAGAGAAATTTTTGAAATCTAACTCATAAAGCGTTGATTATAGTAATTTTTTAAAGGTTTAATTAGATATCATCAAAATAAAACATGAGTTTTGGACGAAGTAAAGTTGTCCAGGCTCATGTTTTTGTTTATTAAAAGGGTATAGTTTTATTGTAAACTTTTTGTTTTTAATAGTTTACATTTGTGGTATAATTTTTTTCATTAAAGGAGGTTTGATGATGTCAACGAAATATTTAGTTTATACTGCTTTAATGACTGCAATTATTGCAGTTTTAGGTTTTGTACCTGCAATCCCGTTACCAATAATGCCTGTTCCAATCGTTTTACAAAATATTGGTATATTTCTAGCTGCTATTCTATTAGGTCGTAAATATGGAACATTGAGTATTGTTGTTTTATTACTTTTAGTAGTTGCTGGCTTACCGTTGCTATCAGGTGGTCGTGGTGGTATTGGTGTATTTGCAGGGCCATCAGCAGGTTTTTTATTTATGTATCCTGTTGTTACATATCTCATTGGACTTGTAAGAGACTTATATTTGAAAAGAATCAACTTTATTGTATTATTGATAACGACAGTAGTGATAGGGGTCGTTTTATTAGATATTGTTGGTACGATTATAATGGGACTTATAACGAATTTACCGATTTCTAAATCTATTATGCTTTCTTTTGTATTTATGCCTGGTGATATTATTAAAGCTCTGATTGCCAGCTTAATTGGTAATATCATGTTAAATCATAGTCGATTTAAACAATTACTTAAGTAGAATCAGTTTCGATAAAGGGGAGTGAAAATGATGGCAAACATTACTTTAAACAATATTTTCCAACCCGGGAATATTTATGCTGAAGATGAAGATAAAGTAATTTATTTAACTCCTCAAATTCCTTTAGTATTTGATGCAAATAAATGGGTGTACAAACAAATGCCTTCAATTAAACAATGGAAAGCAGATATTGCTACACAAACACATATGCATAAGCAACAGAGTTCTAATCATTTAACCTTTACTTTTCCTGAAAATATAGAATTGGATCAACAATGGATAGCATTAATTAATCAAGAACAATTTGAATTAGGTCTAATGGAGTTATATGCGATTGAACCTCAAAATTTCGAAAAATATGTAGATTCTGAAATCGAAGTTAAAGTGGTGGATGAGAATACCATAGATGATTATATAAGTGTTCATAGCCAGTTCGCAGCACCATATGGTGAGGAATATGTCAGGGAAAGTTCTAATATGATTAAAAACCAATATATTAATGATGCTAAAACACGTCTTATAGCTTATAAGCAAGGTGTTCCGGCTGGTATATTAGATTTGATTATAGATGAGACAACTGTTGAAATTGATGGTTTTGGCGTATTAGCATGTCATCAAAGGCAAGGTGTTGGTAGCGTGATGCAAAGTTTTGTCGCAGAATTAGCCATGCAAAAACCATTGATACTGATTGCCGATGGAGAAGATAGTGCTAAAGAAATGTATGTGAAGCAAGGTTATGTATTTATAAGCTTTTGCTATCATATTGTAAAAGAAGATATTTGAATAAGCTCCAATGTTTTTTACTATAATATAAAAAGTATTTTCACATAGTGAAGATATTAGCGTGTCGACAAAGTCTCCAACTTTGTCGACATTTTTTATGCACGATTTCTGAAGGCATAGCTTCATACTTTCATATTTGACTAATGCTTTTTTGTATGTGTCTGCACCAATTCACACTCAATATTTTAATAGTGAATGAGTATACGTGTTTTATAATATTGCATAACTCAATGGATAAAAAACAAACCTTAGGTGACATATCACATAAGATTTGCCTGTAATTTGATATTTTCACATAGTGAGGAATACTTTTTAATCATTATGATGTTATGCGTTCTGGATGGCTATAAACATTAAAATTACCATCCCGAATAAAACCAATTGCTGTAATATTTAAATCATTGGCAAGCGTTACAGCTAATGTAGTTGGTGCGGATTTAGATAAAATAACACCAACGCCAATTTTCGCAGCTTTAATAAGAATCTCAGAAGATATGCGCCCACTAAAAATTAATACTTTATCTCGCACAGGTATATGTCGTTGTATACAATAACCATAAAGTTTATCTAAAGCATTATGTCTACCAATATCTTGTCTGTGTTCAAAAAATGTCTCTCCATCACTAATGGCAGCATTATGTAGGCCACCAGTTTGTTTGAAAATTTTACTTGCGCTTTGTAAACGTGTCATCATATTAAGTACTTGGTGAGGGGTAAGTTTAATTTTAGACATAGATGTTTTCGCTATAGCAGCATCATTGTGGAAATAAAATTCACGACTCTTACCGCAACATGATGCAATCATACGTTTAGTAGAGTATTCAAAACGGTCATTAAGTGATTTAGTTAATTCTACATGGGCAAACCCTTTACTGTCGTCTATTTGGATAGATTTTAAATCATCACTTTTTAAAATAGCACCTTCTGAAGCTAAAAAACCTAAGACTAATTCTTTCATATGATTTGGACTGCAAATGACTGTAGCAAATTCTTCTCCATTGACCATGATTGTCAGTGGGAATTCTGTGACGTAGTGATCTGTTGTTTCAATAAGTTTGCCGTTTTCATATCTAACAATATGTTGATTTGTCAAAACATCTTCATTCATAGTATTTATCCCCCAGTTCCTATTCACTAACTATTTTAGCGTATTTTTTGTTGCAAAAAAAATAAACTGTATTCATAAACATACTTATAACTATAATATATGTTTGATATATATCATGCTTAGAAGTAAACTTATAGTAAACACGAAGTTGAGAGGTGACTCGATGAATGGCTAGTATAAGAGATATTGCGAAAGAAGCAAAGGTCAGTCCAGGTACGGTTTCTCGTGTGTTAAATAACGACCCTACCTTATCTGTCGCTAAAGAAACGAGAAAAAGAATATATGATATAGCAGATAATTTTCAATATAAAAAGTCTGAAAGAAAAAATAAAAGTATACAAATTATTACTTATGCATCACGAGCCAAAGAAATGTCTGATCCGTATTATCGTGAGATTAGACTTGCCATTGAAGCGGAGGTGAAACGTTTAAATCTATCATTAAAAAGAACGCTTCGTATTGATAGTGAACATGATCCTATTGATTTCACTAAAATAACAAAGGCTGGTGCAATTATTGTTGTGGGGAATTTTGCTTCAGAAGCTATTTTAGAATTACAGAGTTACAATCAGAATATTGTGGTTATCAATAACGCTAACACACCTAAATCTGTTGATGCTGTTTATTCAGATTTATATGACGCTATGATTCAATTATTAAACGATATAGATCGTTCAGGTTTAAACGATATTGTTTATGTTGGTGGTACGCATACAATAAAAAATCTTACTGGTATGCCAACATTGAATAGTCCAAATATCCAAGATAAGCGATATAGCGCATTTACTGACTGGTGTGACAAGCATCAAAGAAAAGGTAGATTATTAATGAATGGTTGGAATAAAGAAGATGGTATAAATGCAGTAAACGAATTATTACAAAACCATCATTTACCTCAAGTTTTTATCGCAGGTAACGATATGATTGCTATAGGTATATTGCAACAATTACAACTAAAAAAATACACTTTACCTGATGATATTAAATTGATAAGTTTTAATGATTTAGAAGTCATTCAGTATGCAGTTCCTTCTATCAGTAGTGTACATATACCAATAGAAGATTATGGAAAAATAGCAGTAAGAATGGCTGAAGAGAGAATAAATAAAACAAGACAAATTGCCATACATGTTATAGCAGAAGCACAATTAAAAGAAAGAATGACTTTTAAAGTTAACAAGTAATGTATATTGACAAAACATTTAGTAAACAAGTAAACTTTATTTAAGTTTACTAAGGAGTTCGATTTTGGTTTATATCGTTTTTTAAAGGAGCGGAATATTATGTTAGAAGCTATGCGCGAGAAATTTGAAAGAATATTTGACAAACAGCCTGAAGTGAGTGCATTTGCACCAGGAAGAATTAACTTAATTGGAGAACATACTGATTATAATGGAGGTTATGTTTTTCCAGCTGCAATTGAATTAGGCACGTATGGTTTAGCGGTTAAACGAGAAGATAATTTGGTTCGCCTATATTCTAATAATTTTGAAACGGTCGGTATGATCACCTTCGATTTAGACCATTTAGATTTTGAAAAGGAACATGATTGGGCGAATTATCCTAAAGGTGTTATTAAATATTTAGTAGAAGCTTTTTCAGAAATTAAACAAGGCTTTGATATTTTGATAGAAGGTAATATTCCAAATGGCGCTAGTCTTTCATCTTCTGCATCAATAGAATTATTAACCGGTTGGCTGATAAAACAGTTATTTAACTTGAATTTAGAGAGATTAGAACTCATTAAGATAGGTCAACGTACTGAAAATCAATTTATGGGTGTCAATTCAGGAATTATGGATCAATTTATAATAGGTATGGGGAAAGCAGAACACGCCGTATTACTAGATACTGCAACGTTAAAATATGAATTTGTACCGGCAAAATTTGGAGACTATGTCATATCGATTATGAATACCAATAAACGTCGCTCATTAACTGAAAGTAAATATAATGAACGCAGAAGTGAATGTGAATCTGCGCTGTCATCATTACAACAAAAGTTAAATATTGAATCTTTAGGTGAATTAACGATGGACCAATTTAAAGCACATCAAATGCTTATTGAAGATGACGTAAAACGTAGAAGAGCAAAACATGCCGTTTCAGAAAATGAACGTACGAAACTTGCTTATCAAGCATTATCCGATAATAATTTTGAGAAATTTGGGCAATTATTAAATGATTCACATGCATCTTTAAAAGATGACTATGAAGTAACAGGTATTGAACTTGATACGTTGGCAGAAACAGCTCAACAAGTAGAAGGTGTGCTCGGTGCAAGAATGACAGGCGCAGGTTTTGCAGGTTGTGCAATTGCGTTAGTGCACAAAAATCAAATCCAAGCATTAGAAGATAAAGTTACAAAAAAATATATAGAAAAAATTGGTTATGAACCATCGTTTTATCATGTCGGCATTAGTGATGGCGTAAAAACAATTTAAAATCAAATTAAAAAAGGAAGGGTTTTTTCATGGGTGTACTAGTATTAGGTGGCGCAGGTTATATTGGAAGTCATGCAGTAGATCAATTAATTCATAGAGGTTATGATGTTGTTGTTGTAGATAATTTAGGCACTGGACATAAAGCAGCAATACACGATAAAGCAAAGTTTTACGAAGGTGATATTCGTGATAAGGCATTTTTAGAAAACGTATTTAATAACGAAAATATTGAAGGTGTATTTCATTTTTGTGCATATTCATTAGTTGGTGAATCTGTTGAGAAACCACTAAGCTATTTTAATAATAATGTTAATGGTTTACAGGTATTGTTAGAAGTTATGTATGATCATGAGGTAGCGCATATTGTTTTCTCATCAACTGCAGCTGTATATGGTGAACCAGATTCTGTACCAATTACAGAGGATGATTCTAAAACGCCAACAAGTCCTTATGGTGAAAGTAAATTAATGATGGAAAAAATGATGCATTGGAGTCATGAAGCTTATGGTGTGAATTATGCTGCACTACGCTACTTTAATGTTGCAGGAGCAAAAGAGGATGGCACAATTGGTGAAGACCATAGACCTGAGACGCATTTAATTCCGATTGTATTACAAGTAGCTTTAGGACAAAGAGATGAACTAACTGTTTTTGGCGATGATTATGATACGGAAGATGGCTCTTGCATACGAGATTATTTACATGTCGTTGATTTAATTGATGCGCATATCTTAGCGTTTCAACATTTGAAAAATGGAGGAGAATCAGGTGCATTTAACTTAGGTAGTAGCCAAGGATATTCTGTGTTTGAAATTTTAGAAGCAGCAAGAAAAGTTACAGGTAAAACAATAAATGCAGTTGTCGGTGAAAGAAGAGCCGGAGACCCTAGCAAATTAATTGCATCAAGTAATAAAGCACAGCAAGTATTAGGATGGAAACCTAAACATGATGATATACATGATATTATTAGTTCTGCTTGGCAATGGCATGAAAAGCACCCTAACGGATATCAGGAGGTATAATGCATGTTATTGAATAAATACGCTGTCCAATTATTTGTATCTCACGCTATTGCACATGGGGATTATGAAGCGGAAGACGCCATTTATATTCAAAATAGGTTGCTGAGTATTTTAAATGCTTCAGGCATAGATGATACAACCACTTCCAAATTTAATTCAGAGACAACTGCACTTGAGATAACACAACACTGGATTCAAGAAGCAATCAGTTCCAAATGTATAGATGACGCATTATATAGCAAAGAAATCATTGAAGCACAAATATTAGATTTAATCACACCTCGTCCATCTGTACTGAATCAAAAGTTTTATGAATTATATCAACAGAGTCCGAAGAAAGCGACAGACTATTTTTATAACATAACCAAACGCAATCATTATGTGAAAGAAGATGCAATTGCGCATAATATAAATTTCAACACAGCAAGTGAGTATGGTGATATGGAAATAACAATCAATCTATCCAAGCCAGAAAAAGATGCTAAACAAATTGCCAAAGCGAAAGAAGCGCCTGCAACAGATTATCCTAAATGTGCACTATGCATGGAAAATGAAGGGTTTAAAGGCTCTGTAATACAAGCAGCGAGAACAAATCATCGTATCATCAGATTGAACTTAGGACAAGAACAATGGGGATTTCAATATTCTCCATATGCCTATTTTAAAGAGCATAGCATCGTTTTATCTCAATCACATGTTCCTATGAATATAGATAAGCAAACATTTGTACAACTGTTGGATTTTGTAGATAAATTTCCACATTATTTTATTGGTTCGAATGCAGATATTCCGCTCGTTGGCGGTTCGATTTTGACGCACAATCATTATCAATCGGGTAGACACACATTTCCGATGGACAACGCTAAGGAACTGCACAGCTTTAGTTTAAAACAATTTCCAACAGTAGCAGCTTCGACTTTGTATTGGCCAATGAGCGTCATTCGTTTGAAAAGTGAAGATAAAAACGACTTAGTGGCGGCGGCAGAATTTATTAGAAAAGCATGGAATAATTATTCAGATGAAACTGTAGATATAAGCGCATACAGTAAAAATGGCGAGCGTCATCATACTGTAACGCCTATTGCACGTTATAGGGAACAACAATATGAACTTGATATTGTTTTAAGAGATAATCAAACATCGGAACAATATCCAGATGGTGTCTTTCACCCTCATAAAGACGTACAACATATTAAGAAAGAAAACATTGGATTAATAGAAGTTATGGGTACTGCAATTTTGCCTGGTAGATTAAAACAAGAATTACAACAGGTTAAGGCATTTTTATTAGGTGATCAACAACAAACGTTAGGTATACATCAACCATGGGCAGAAGACATGACACAACGATATGATATTAATGAAAAGAACGTAGAGGAAATTATTGAAAAAGAACTTGGTTTTAAATTTAAACGCGTACTAGAGGATGCAGGTGTATTCAAAAACACACCACAAGGTCAAAACGCATTTAAAACGTTTATTACATCGCTATAATAAATATTTTGAAAATTGAGCTATACAAAGTCATTTTTACTTTAGTATACGCTCTTTTTTTTTGAAATAAAGAGGCATATAATTATATGAAAAAGGAGGCAATTAAATGAAAAGAACTTGGCATTTTTTAATTATTGCTACTATTATGATTTGTATGTTAATAACTGGGTGCTCTAATAGCGAAAATAATCATAGTGAAAAAGATGCTAACAATAAGGTTGATAATAAGAAAGAAATACATATTTCAGCTGCAGCAAGTTTAACAGATGTCACTAAAGATTTAGAACAAGCATTTAATAAAAAACATAAAAATGCTAAAATCACATTTAATTATGGCGGATCAGGAGCCTTGAGACAACAAATAGAGAAAGGGGCACCTGTAGATGTATTTATGTCTGCAAATACAAAAGATATTGATGCATTAGGTAAACAAGCTCAAAACAAATATGAATACGCACAAAATGATTTAGTGCTTATAGGTGAATCTAATAGTACATATAAGAATGTGTCTGATTTAAAGCAAGGTGAAAAGTTGGCAATAGGCGAGGCTAAATCCGTGCCTGCAGGTAAATATGCTGAGCAATACTTAAAAGATCATCAATTGTATGAGGATGTTAAATCTCATTTAGTTTTTGCAAAGGACGTGCGACAAGTATTAAATTATGTTGAAAAGGGCAATGCCCAATTAGGTTATGTTTATAAAACAGATTTATATCAAAGTCAAAAAAATGGTGATAGTAATGTGAAAGAAATTCAAACAGTTGAGTTAAAACAGCCTATCACATATAAGTCAGCGACGATTTCAGATAAAAAGTTAGCCACAGCATGGGTTGAATTTTTAAAAACAGATGAAGCAAAAGAAATTTTAAAAAAATATAAATTCAAAGTATAGGAGGTAGCAGAAATGCCAGATGTCACGCCATTTTGGATATCATTGAGGGTCGCGGTTATCAGCACGATTATCGTTACGATATTAGGTGTTTTTATATCAAGATGGTTGTATAAGCGTCGTGGCTTTATAACAAGACTTTTAGAAAGTTTCATTGTTTTACCAATCGTGTTACCTCCAACAGTGATGGGTTTTATTTTACTGATTATATTTTCACCTCGTAGTGTGGTTGGTAGTTTTTTTAGCGATTTTTTACATTTGCCAGTTGTATTTACTTTAACTGGTGCCATATTTGCATCTATCATTGTAAGCTTTCCGTTAATGTATCAGCATACTGTACAAGGTTTTCGTAACATAGATCCCAAGATGTTGAATACAGCAAGAACAATGGGCGCAAGTGAAAGTAAAATATTTTTTAAATTGGTTTTACCGTTATCTAAGCGTTCAATACTTGCTGGTGTAATGATGAGTTTTGCACGGGCAATTGGAGAATTTGGTGCTACGTTAATGGTAGCAGGTTATATTCCTAACAAAACCAACACTTTACCTTTAGAAATATACTTTTTAGTAGAGCAAGGGAAAGAAAATCAAGCATGGTTATGGGTGATTGTATTGGTTGCATTTGCGGTTACTGTAATTGGTACAATCAATCTATTGAATAAAGATGGTTATCGGGAGGTTCGTTAATGCTAAATATATCTTTGAATCATCTTTTAAATAGTACGCAATTACATGTAGAAATAGATGATACTACACCTAAAATCTATGCCATTAAAGGACCTTCAGGCATAGGTAAAACAACAATTTTAAATATGCTTGCTGGTTTACAACAACCAGACCAAGCGTTTATAAAGATTAACGACCATATATTGACAGACACTACTTCAAATGTTGATGTGAAGATTCAAAAACGCAATATCGGTTATTTATTTCAAGATTACCAATTATTTCCAAATATGACTGTGTTTCAAAATATCACTTTTATGACACAGAACTCTCAGCACATAGATAATTTAATGAATCAACTAAATATTGTTCATTTAAAAGATAAATTTCCAATTCGCTTATCTGGTGGTGAATCCCAACGTGTTGCATTAGCTAGAACTTTAAGTACTAAACCAGACTTGATGTTACTAGATGAGCCGTTTTCTAGTTTAGATGATGTAACGAAAGAAGAAAGTATTTTGTTAGTAAAACGAATTTTTAAATTATGGAATATACCTATTATCTTTGTTACACATTCGCAATATGAAGCTGAAATACTGGCACACGAAATTATTAATATAGGGTGATAGGTGATATGCAACTATAATTTATGAGAGGTTGAGTAATAAATGTAATCACATTTATAAATAAGTAGGGGTTGATGCAATGATTATCGAATGTTTAGGAATTTCTGGGGGTATACCAACACTTTATCAATCAGTTTCACAGCATAAAGATGCACAAAAACGAACAGGGCCTGGTATCTTCATTCATGATTTACAATTACTAATTGACACTTCAGAAGATATATTTCAACAACTAAGACAATCAAAAATTTATGATATAAAATATGGCATTTACTCTCATTGGCATCCAGATCACACGATGGGGATTAGAATATGGGAAACACTCAATTTTGATTTTATTCACAAAGTACCTAAGTCCAAAACGTCAACGGTTTATATTACAACTCAAGAAGTGGAAGATTTTAAAGCATATTTTGCGCGTTGGGAATATGTTCAATATTTAGAATCATTAGGCGTAATTAACCTAGTAATTGTTGACAATGATGCAGAAATTAATTTTGATGACACAAAGGTAGAATGGATTCAATTAGCAGAACAATTCGCGTTTGGTTTTTATTTAACTACAAATACCAAACGTATACTTATTATTCCAGATGAAATTAAAGGCTTTCGACCAACGGAGAAATTGAAAAATGTTGATGTTGCTATTTTACCTTTTGGTAGCAATGAAGTTAATCCTATAACTAATGAACGTATTCATCCAGAAGGTATGTTAAATGCTTTAGGAGAGGCTACATTTGATGAATGTGTGACTATTGCTAAAGCTATTAATGCTAAGCATACATATTTTACTCATATTGAAGCTACTGAAAGTTTAACGAAGGCACAAATTAAACAATTAGAAGAGCAATTAGAAGAAGATGGTTTAAAATCAACCATTGCATTTGATGGATTAAAAATTCAAATTTAAATAATGATTAGTGACTTTAATGTCAAAAATCAAAGTATCAGTAATCACCATAAATGTATCATTATATCTTTTGAAACTGTTTTGCGATAAAGAGTAGGAATATGAAATCACTATCTAAATTTGATTTCGTTCTTACTCTTTTATTTTGTTAAGTTTTACATTGGTAATATGAATAAAAGTGGCATATAGGATTTTTGCATAATGAATTTAAACCGTTGTTACATAGACCTTCAAGATTTATAATGAAAATAATGACGCAAAGTGAGGGGTTTCATAGTGAGTGTAGAACGTTATTCTAGACAAATGTTATTTAAACATATAGGAACATCTGGGCAAGAGAAAATTATGAATGCACATGTGTTAATTATAGGTATGGGAGCTTTAGGGACGCACCTAGCAGAAGGATTAGTAAGAGCTGGTGTAGGTGAACTAACAATTGTAGATAGAGATTATATTGAATATAGTAATTTACAACGCCAAACGATGTTTACAGAAATGGATGCAGCAGATAAATTACCAAAAGTAGTTGCAGCAGAACGTAATTTAATGGCTATACGTCAAAATTTGAGATTGCATTTACACATTGCACATGTCGATCGGTTATTTTTAGAAACATACGCGCAAGATGTACAACTTATTTTAGATGCAACAGATAATTTTGAAACGAGACAATTGATAAATGATTTTGCCTATAAAGCTGCTATACCTTGGATTTATGGTGGTGTGGTACAAAGTACTTATGTGGAAGCGACGTTTATACCTGAACAAACACCTTGTTTTAACTGTTTGATTCCACAGCTACCTGCAATTAATATGACTTGTGATACAGTAGGTGTCATTCAGCCAGCAGTCACTATGACGACTAGTTTACAATTAAAAGATGCATTGAAAATATTAACAGGCGCAACAATTGCACCTAAAGTTACTTACGGTGATATCTGGGAAGGCACACATTTTACATTTGGATTTAAAAAATTGCAAGATAGCGCTTGTAAAACTTGTGGCACACAACCAACATATCCGTATCTCAATACAACACAAAGGCAATTTGCAACTTTATGTGGAAGGGATACTGTTCAATATGAAAACCCTGAAATTTCCCAGGAAATGTTGGAGACATTTTTGCAACGACAAGAGATTCCATATCAACGGAACCCTTACATGTTACATTTTGAATATAAAGCACATAGAATAGTTAGCTTTAAAGGCGGAAGGTTATTGATTCATGGTATGACTAACCCACAACAAGCGATGACGTTAATCAACCAATTATTTGGCTAAGGAGGTTCAATATGCATACAAATGTTAAACTTGATAGAAATATTAAATGTGCAGTATTAACAGTTTCTGATACAAGAGATTATGAAACAGATAAAGGTGGTAAATTAGTTAAAGAGCTAATCTCTACATTAAATGTTACGATTTCTGAATCGCATTATAAGATTGTTAAAGATGAGCAAACAGCAATTACTCAGCAAATTGAGCAATGGTTAGCAGAAGATATTGATGTGATTATCACTACAGGTGGAACTGGTATAGCACAAAGAGATGTAACGATAGAGGCTGTATCCAGTTTGATTACTAAAGAAATCGAAGGGTTTGGAGAATTATTTAGATATTTAAGTTATGCAGAAGATGTTGGAACACGTGCGTTATTATCTCGAGCTATTGCAGGTACCGTAAATGATAAATTGATTTTTAGTATACCTGGCTCTACGGGCGCAGTGAAATTAGCATTGAATAAGCTCATTAAACCAGAACTGAATCATTTAGTTCAAGAGATTACAAAATAATTAGAGCCCAACGTTTATATGTTCGTCGGACTCTATCTCTTACATATTAATATTTAAGACAATTATCTTTTGTAATCACCAGATTTGCCACCTGTTTTTGAGAGTAGGTAAGTTTCGCCAATGACCATGCCTTTATCTAAAGCTTTTGTCATATCATAAACTGTAAGTGCTACAGCTGAAGCGGCAGTAAGTGCTTCCATTTCCACACCAGTTTTTCCAGTTGTAGAGACGGTTGCCTGTATATTTAAAATGAATGATTGTGCTTTTTTTTGCCAATCAAATGTGATATCTATACCAGTTAAAGGTAACGGGTGACACATCGGTATAATATCAGCTGTATTTTTTGCTGCCATAATACCAGCAATTTGAGCAGTATTAAGCACATTTCCTTTTTGGTTAGTGTGATCAACGATTTGTTCATAAATCGCTGGATTTACCGTTATACTTGAATGCGCAGTAGCTGAACGTTTTGTTATGTTTTTATCAGAGACGTCTACCATTTTCGCATTCCCTTGTTTGTTAATATGCGTAAATTCAGTCAAAGTATCCCTCCTAATCGTGTTCTAGTATATCATGAAATTATTAATTATAAGGAGTAGATTTGCGATGTCTGTAGAGAAAAGAAACCCAATTCCAGTGAGTGAAGCAATTCAACGTGTGATAAACCAAGAAATTTTTATGGATAAAATCACTTTACCTTTAGCAGAAAGCTTAAATTA
Source organism: Staphylococcus sp. GDY8P198P (assembly GCF_017891615.1). Classification (NCBI taxonomy): domain Bacteria; kingdom Bacillati; phylum Bacillota; class Bacilli; order Caryophanales; family Staphylococcaceae; genus Staphylococcus; species Staphylococcus sp. GDY8P198P. The sequence goes on along the minus strand of NZ_JAESJQ010000005.1, from coordinate 67,102 downwards.
CATTTTAGCTGAAGATATTATAGCGACCCATGAAATACCAAGGTTTGATAAATCACCATATGATGGTTTTGCGTTAAGAAGTATTGATACAAAAGGTGCAAGCGGTGACAATCGCATTAAATTTAAAGTTATTGACCACATTGGAGCGGGGTCAGTTTCAACTAAAACAGTTGGAGCATTTGAAGCCGTGAGAATTATGACAGGTGCACAAATACCTGAAGGTGCTGATGCCATCGTTATGCTTGAACAAACTGTCGAAGGAGAACAAGATTTTACAATAAGAAAAACATTTAGCGAAAATGAGAATATTTCGTTAAAAGGTGAAGAGACAAAGGTTGGAGATATTTTATTAGAAAAAGGTCAATGTGTTAATCCAGGGTCTATAGCTGTTTTAGCAACATATGGCTATACAGAAGTTCCGATTTTTGAAAAACCTAGCGTGGCTGTGATCGCTACAGGAAGTGAATTATTGGATGTTGGAGATGATTTAGAACCAGGAAAAATTCGTAATTCAAATGGCCCTATGATAACTGCTTTAGCTAAAAAGCATCACTTAGAAGTCAATGCTTATAAAATTCAACAAGATGATTTGAATAGTAGTATTCAAGTGATGCGTGAAGCTATGGCTGAGCATGATATTATAATCACTACTGGCGGTGTATCTGTAGGAGATTTCGATTATTTGCCTCAAATTTATGAAGCGGTCAATGCGCAAGTCCTGTTTAACAAAATTGCCATGCGTCCCGGTAGTGTAACTACAGTAGCTGTTGCTAATAATAAATATTTATTTGGATTATCAGGTAATCCATCTGCTTGTTTCACTGGATTTGAACTCTATGTCAAACCTGCAATACAGCACATGATGGGCGCCAAAGCTATATATCCACAAATTGTACAAGCTACACTTATGGAAGACTTTAAAAAGCCAAATCCGTTTACAAGATTTATTCGTGCAACAGTGACTTTTAATGGTAAAGAGATGACAGTGGTACCATCAGGATTTAATAAGTCTGGTGCAGTAGTAGCTATTGCACATAGCAATGCAATGATTGTGTTACCAAGTGGTACAAGAGGATATCAAAAAGGTCACACAGTTGATGTCATTTTAACTGAATCGCAAACATATGAAGTGGACACTACGCTATGATATTACAAATTGTAGGTTATAAAAATTCAGGGAAAACAACATTGATGACACATGCAGTGAAATTTTTAAAATTGCATGGTTTTTGCGTAGCAACGATTAAACATCATGGTCAACATGACTTAAACCTATCAGATATTGAACTTCAAACGGATACTGTTGATCACATGAAACATTTTAATGCTGGTGCGGATCAAAGTATCGTTCAAGGGCACCATCTACAACAAACAGTTACACGAATTGAAAAACAAAGACTGGATGAAATCATTGATAAATCTGTTACAATAGACAGTGACATCATTTTAGTAGAAGGATTCAAAGAAGCAAATTATGATAAAGTGCTGATATATCGTGATAATGCTGATTACCAACAGCTAAATAAATTATCAAATATTCAGTACGATATTAATATTGAGCAACCATTAGCACTTCAAAAATTTGAACAATGGTTATTATCTTTCGTTAATGAAAAAGGAATGGATTGAATGAAACAATTTGAGGTTATAAACGAGCCAATAGCAACAGAACAATATCGTCAGTATGTTCTCAATGAACATCAAGGTGCCGTTGTTATTTTCACAGGTCATGTACGTGAGTGGACACAGGGAGTCAAAACAGAATATTTGGAGTATGAAGCTTATATACCTATGGCAGAAAAAAAGTTGGCACAAATAGGTGATGAGATTTCACAAAAGTGGCCGGGGACAAAAACGGCTATTGTTCATAGAATTGGGCCACTAGCGATATCAGATATTGCAGTATTGATAAGTGTTTCTTCGCCACATAGAAAAGATGCTTATCGTGCTAATGAATATGCAATTGAACGTATTAAAGAGGTAGTACCCATTTGGAAAAAAGAAATTTGGGAAGATGGTGCTGAATGGCAAGGTCACCAACATGGTAGCCATGAGGATGCAGTTGGAGGAGAATAGTTATGAAAGTATTATACTTTGCGGAAATCAAAGAAGTTTTGGGTAAAAGTTCAGAAGATATTGACTTAAGTTATGATATTACCGTTGATGAATTTGTAACAGATTTGTTTGAGCGTTACCCTAATATTAATAACAAAAAGTTTCAAATTGCAGTTAATGAAGAATTTGTCAAAGGTGATGATATCGTAACGTCTAATGATACTGTAGCGTTGATACCACCAGTTAGTGGAGGGTAATAGACATATGAAAGCAATTATACTAGCTGGAGGACAATCAGAAAGATTTGGTAAACCAAAAGCGTTTGCAAAGATTAACTATCAAATGTTTTACAAACGTATCATTGAAGTTTTAGAAGCTACTAATATGTTTAATGAAATAATTATTAGTACTAATGAAACGTTAGCACATGAATTTGATCATGATAAGATTGTTATCGATCATGCTAAAAACAAAGGTAAAGGCCCACTGGTTGGTATTTACTCAGTAATGAGACAACATTCAGACGAAACACTTTTCTTTGTCATATCTGTAGATACACCTATGATTACACAAAAAGCAATAAGTAAATTGTATCAATTTATGGTGGAACATTTAATAGAAGATCAACTAGATATCGCCGGTTTCCAAGAAGATGGAATGCCCATTCCAACGATGGCTTTTTACAGCCCGCATACTCTATCTTTTATAGAATCAGCATTGGAATCAGGCGATTACAGCCTTAAGAATGTCTATTCAAAAGTCAAAAGTGATTGGTTAGATGTGCGTGAAATTGGTTCATCTGATTATTGGTACAAAAATATTAACTATCAACAAGACTTAATAGATTTACATCACGACATTATGAATAGATAGGGGGCTAATCAGATGGTAGAACAAATAACTGATAAACTTGGACGTCCAATTCGAGATTTGAGGTTGTCAGTTACAGATCGTTGCAATTTTCGTTGTGACTATTGTATGCCGAAAGAAATATTTGGTGATGACTTTGTTTTCCTACCCAAAGATGAATTACTCACTTTTGATGAAATGGTACGTATCGCTAGAGTTTATACACGTTTAGGAGTCAAAAAAATACGTATTACAGGTGGAGAGCCTTTATTAAGAAGAGATTTATATAAATTAATATATGAGTTGAACCAACTTGATGGTATAGAAGATATTGGTTTAACCACTAATGGTTTATTATTAAAAAAACACGGCCAAAAATTATATGATGCTGGTTTAAGACGTATTAATGTGAGTTTAGATGCGATTGATGACAAAGTGTTCCAAGCTATAAATAATCGAAATATTAAAGCTTCTACGATTTTACAACAAATAGATTATGCGGTCTCAATAGGTTTTCATGTAAAAGTAAATGTAGTTGTTCAAAAAGGTGTGAATGATGATCAAATTTTACCTATGATTCAATATTTTAAAGATAAAGATATTGAAATACGTTTTATTGAATTTATGGACGTCGGTAATGATAATGGTTGGGATTTCAGTAAGGTTGTAACAAAAGATGAAATGTTAAAAATGGTAGAGTCATCATTTGATATTGAACCTGTGGAACCCAAGTATTTTGGTGAAGTTGCAAAATATTATCGACATAAAGATAATGGTGCTAAATTTGGTCTGATTACAAGTGTGTCTGAATCATTCTGTTCTACATGTACACGTGCGAGATTATCATCAGATGGTAAGTTTTATGGTTGTCTATTTAGTACCGTGGACGGGTTTAATGTGAAATCATTTATGCGATCTGGTGTGTCAGATGAGGCACTGTTTGAACAGTTTAAAGCTTTATGGAATATTCGTGATGATAGATATTCAGATGAACGTACAGCGCAAACAGTAGCCAATAGAAAACGTAAAAAAATCAATATGAACTATATTGGTGGCTGATTTATTAGGAGATAGCATTTATGAGAACTGAACATTTGACCATGATAATCAGCTATTAACTATTTAAAAAGTTTAAATAACTAATAACTTTATAATTATAATCACTATTGTGATTATTCTAAAAAAATATTATGAGTAGGAAATAATTCAATGTTTCAATTTGAATTATCTTCTACTCTTTTTTATTATAATTTGAACTCATATCTTATGTGAAATGATTTCAAAAATGTGGAAAGATATTTTTATATGAAAATGTATTATACATAAGTATTTTTTTAACGATTAAAGATAATGAACAATAGAAAAATATTACCATAATCAATTGTAGCTATATAAAAACTTTACAATAGTAAAATTTATTTATCTGTTTCTTTTAAAATAATAGATTTAATGAAGAAAGTGTTATATAATATTTTAAAAGCTTATTCATTATATAAAGCCATTACTAACAATGAAAGTAAATCATGAGGAGGCCAAATTTATGGAAAGTAAAGCATCATTTTATATTACATCTGAGAGGGCTTTAAGTCAGTTAAAACATTGGTTGAAGTCAGTTCACCGTTTATCTATCGAAGAATTTGTAGTGTTGTTTAAAGTTTATGAAGCTAATAAAATTAGTGGAAAAGAATTAAGAGACACCTTACATTTTGAAATGTTATGGGACACTAGTAAAATAGATGTGATTATAAGAAAGATTTATAAAAAAGAGTTGATCTCAAAAGTTCGATCAGAAACAGATGAAAGACAAGTGTTCTATTATTACACTGATGAGCAGTTAAAAGTAATAGATGATATTATAAAAGAAATTGAAAACATAAAAGTTGCTTAATCACTAAAGTTACAATTAGATAATTATCAATGACAATGATATAAATAAGAGATAAGCCAAGTGCTATAATAGCATTTGGTTTTTTTAATAAACTTAAAATATACGATCATTCAAATTGAATAATAACCTTGAAATAACTATTATTCAAATTTAAATATATAAAGTAATACTGGATGGTTCATAATTAAAATGAGTACAAAAAAACTGCCAACAAAAATAGTTTTGTTGGCAGCTAAAGCAAATAATTTACAGTAACCTTAACTTATTGTTTTATGAAAAAATTAATAAGCATTCATGTGTTTTACTTTTCTACCGTGAACGAAGTAATAAATAACACCAGTAATTAAAACCAATACGCCCATAATAGCGTATAATTGAGCGAATGACACTGTAGATGTTACAAAGCCTAATACATAAGGTCCAAAACCTAATCCTAAGTCTAAACCGATAAAGTAGGTTGAGGTAGCAATACCATATTTAGCTGGTGGAGATACTTTGATTGCAATGGCTTGCATACAAGATGAAATATTGCCGTAACCAGCGCCAAGGAGTAACCCAGCAAGAATTAATAACCAACTATTATTTGTAATACTTAATGTTAAAAATGTAAGGATTAAAAAGACAAAAGCAGGATAAGCGATGACGTTTTCGTTTTTGAGGTCCATCATTCTACCAGCAATTGGTCTTGTAATGAGTGATGCAATAGCATAAAAAATAAAGAAATAACTAGATACTGTAACTAAATTGATTTCTTGGGCAAAAAATTGTAAAAATGTCAGGATAGACGAATAAGATAATCCTGCAAGGAGCATAATAATTGCCACAGGTAATGCTTCTTTGGCGATGTAATTATTAATATTAAATTTTTTGCTTTCAGTTGTTTGTGTTTTCGGGATATCACTAGTGATATCGATATCTAACTTAATAAAAAATGAAATGATAAAACTGATGATACCGCACATTAAACAAAGCAAAAATAGCAATTGAATTGGGAATGTATTAATAAGTAAAAGGCCGAAAAATGGGCCGATTGCAGCGCCTATAACTAAACTTAAAGAAAACAAGCTAATACCTTCACTTTTTCTCTCTTGTGGTGTTGCATAAGCAGCAATTGTCCCCGTTGCTGTCGTAGTAACCCCAGTAGCAATACCATTAACTAATCTCGTGAACATTAGAACAGCTAAGGCATCTTCTATAAAATAAAACAATTGTGTGATGATTAATAAGATTAAACCAATGATTAAAATACGTTTAGGACCTATTTTATTAACATACTTTCCAGTGATAAATCGTCCAATTAAAGAACCGATAATAAATAATCCAGACACGAGTCCCGCCATACTGTCTGACGCATGATATTCAGTTTTTGTATAACTCGCTATGATGACGATAAGCAAATACATGCATAAGTAAACTAAAAAGTTTGTAATGAAATTGATATTAAAATTTTTCGTCCAAATTGGTGACTTCATCGATGCTGTTTGATTCATGTTAAAATTCCTCCATTTCTAAAATTTGCGCGTGAATAAGTTGAAGTGATTTTGTAATATGTTCAATTTCTGAAACTGATAAACCTGTATTTTTAATAATTTCGTCTTGCACTTTATCTACACGTGAACTGATGTTTTTATAAAGGTTTTCTCCTTTTGGAGAAAGTGAAAGCCATTTTTCTCGTTTATCTGTACCTGTTTCAACAGTTAATAGAGATTTTTCAGAAAGTACTTTTAATATTTTTCTTGTGGTAGGCTTCTCAATAGAGCGTCGTTTTGAAATTTGTACTAAAGTGGTTGGTGCATTGTAGGAAATATCTTTTAAAACGAGCCATTGTGCAGGATATAGATCAAATGATTCAAAGATAGGTTGGAACATTTTTGTATACGGTCTATAAATTGCGATGATGTTATCAAATACAAATTTATTTTGCATGAAAGCATACCTCCGAAAATGGTTAGCAAAGCTAACTTAATTTTGAACAAGTTATATTTTAGCCTATTTGGACAGGGAAAGCAATACCTATTTATTAAGTGATGCTTTTGATATCTGAATAAAGATAAATTTATAATTGCAATTTAAATCATTATAATGGGTTATCAGAAGTAAACATGTATACAATTTGTTAAAATAAATGTAAAGGAAAATTAGGGGGATAAAGGTATGCAAGATTTAAAGTTAGATCATATCGTTCATTATGTACAACAATTAGATAATTTCAAATTCCCAGGTCATTTATTTACACTATATCAAGGTGGTAAACATGAGAAATTAGGCACATACAATCGTTTAGCCTACTTAAATAATGCTTACATTGAATTATTAGATATTTATAAACCAGAGAAATTGCAAAAAATTGTAAAAAGTGAAGAAGGTCGAGTGTCATTTCCTTCGAAAATTGTTCAAGATCATTATAAAGAAGGATTAAAAACAATAGCATTTCAAACGCAAGATATTACCAAATTAAAAGAAACGCTGGAAGCACAAAGTATAGATGTCATAGGTCCTGTTGAAATGCAACGAGAAAACACAAAAGGAGAAAAGACTACATGGCGCTTGTTATATATAGCTGATCCTGATTATAGGGTGAAGCCGCCATTTTTTATTCAATGGAATGAAAATATTGAAGCAAGAGAAGAAAAGTTAAAACCATTACGCCAAAATGCTTTTAGCATAAAAAGTATTGAAATTAATAGCACAGAAAGAGCACATACGGTTGAAAAATGGCAACAGTGGTTTGGAATGGAAATCGTGAACAACACAGAAACATTCACGACATTAAAATTGGAAAACGATGATATTGTATATCATATATATGATGGTGAATATTCGGGTTATAAAGCAGTTACTTTGAAAGATGATAATACAACTTCACCATATACATTAATCATTAGAGGGCTTAAGTACAAAGTTGAAGCAGATTAATAAATGTAAACATACATACTATGTGCAATAACAATGATGTGTATCAAAGAAATTATTAGTGTTAAAATAGTTAAGTAAGTTCCCCATTTATTGTTATTAGATAAAAGTAGTAAATAACCCGTTACTACAAATGTAAAAACAGCGAGAATAATTCTTAAACTTAAATATGAAACATTAAAAGTTGTATTAAATGTTTGGATTACAAAAATTAAATTTATTAAAAAAAGTAATGACAAGATAATGATACGCACAAAAACACCTCATTTCGTATATTATTATATCAAATAATGGGAAATGATGTGAAAGAATGTGTGAAGCAATGTATAATAACAAAGTATGTAATGGTAAAAGGAGATATCAGGTTTATGGAAAAGATGAATATAACGAACCAAGCGCATGATGCCTTTGTTAAAGCGCACCCTCAAGGTGACTTATTGCAATTAACAAAGTGGGCAGAAACAAAGAAATTGACTGGCTGGTACTCAAAGCGTATCGCAGTAGGTGAAGATGGTGAAATTTTAGGTGTGGCGCAGTTATTATTTAAAAAGGTTCCTAAATTACCTTATACGCTATGCTATATTTCAAGAGGTTTTGTAACGGATTATAGTAATAAATTAGCATTAGAAACATTGCTAGAATACGCAATTCAAATTGCAAAAGAAGAAAAAGCTTATACAATTAAAATCGATCCCGATGTTGAAGTAGATAAAGGTGCTGATGCACTAACACATTTAAGATCATTAGGGTTTAAACACAAAGGTTTTAAAGAAGGACTTTCGAAAGATTATATTCAACCAAGAATGACAATGATAACACCGATTGATAAAAACGATGATGCGTTAATTCAAAGTTTTGAAAGACGTAATCGTTCAAAAGTAAGGTTAGCATTAAAGCGTGGTACGAAAGTAGAACGTTCTGATAGAGAAGGTTTGAAAACATTTGCAGAGTTAATGAAAATCACTGGCGAAAGAGATGGCTTTTTAACTAGAGATATTAGCTATTTCCAAAACATATACGATGCTTTACATCCAGATGGAGATGCGGAATTATTTTTAGTGAAATTGGAACCTAAACCAGTCCTTAAAGATTTACGTCAAGACATCGCACAATTAGAAGCGGAAAAAGTAAAGCTGGCTGACAAAAAACAAGATAAAAAGACATTAAATAAAATAAACGATGCTGACAATAAAATGAAAAAAACACAAGAACTTATTAATGAAATGGAAGCGTTAGAAGCTAAGCACCCAGAGGGATTATATTTATCAGGTGCATTGCTAATGTTTGCTGGAAATAAATCCTACTATCTTTATGGTGCATCATCTAATGACTACCGAGACTTCTTGCCAAATCATCACATGCAATTTGCTATGATGCAATACGCTCGAGAACATGGCGCAAAAACATATGATTTTGGTGGTACAGATAATGATCCAGACAAGGAATCAGACCATTATGGATTATGGGCATTTAAGAAAGTATGGGGAACGTATTTAAGTGAAAAAATAGGTGAATTTGATTATGTGTTAAATAAACCATTATATCAAGTTATTGAAAATGTTAAGCCGAAGTTGACTAAGACTAAAATTAAGCTTTCACGTAAATTAAAACGTAAATAGTTTTGTTTGTAGTTTTGTAAAAAAGTAGACACGTTATAAAGTTTTAATATGCAACTTAAACTTTATAACGTGCATTTTTTATGAGTTTAGAAAATACATAGATATGATTATACATAAAGAAAATAAATGCAATATCGAATTAAAATGTTATTTGAGAGGAGAAAAGATATGATAAAAAAACTATTGCAGTTTTCGCTAGGAAATAAATTTGCAATCTTTCTTATGGTATTGCTGGTCATTTTAGGCGGTGTTTATTCAAGTGCGAAAATGAAACTTGAATTATTACCTGATGTTGAACCTCCAGTGATTACTGTACAAACAACCATGCCAGGTGCTACACCAGAAACGGTAAAGGATGACATTAGTGATAAAATTGATGACCAAATAAGGTCAATGGCAAGTGTGAAAAATGTTAATGCACAATCTATTCAAAATGCTTCTATGGTTTCTGTTGAATATGAAAATGGCACAGATATGGATAAAGCTGAAAACGATTTAAAAAAAGAACTTGATAAAATAAAATTCGAAGAAGGCGTTGAAGAACCAGAGTTAACAAGGAATTCAATGAATGCTTTTCCAATTGTAGCTTATTCTTTTACTACAAATGATAATAATTTAAAAGATACAACCAAAAAAGTTAATAAGCAGTTACTACCTAAACTTCAAACAATCAATGGCGTACAAAATGCACAATTGAATGGACAGACATCGAGAGAAGTTTCAATTAAATTTGACCAAGAAAAATTGCAAGATAGAGGATTGACTGTAGATAGTGTGGAACAATTCTTAAAGGGTGCAACTAGTGAAACCCCATTAGGTTTATTTCAGTTTGGTAAAACTGAAAAGTCGGTAGTAATTGATGGCCAATTCACTTCAGTAAATGCATTGGAAAACCTTGAAATTCCATTATCAGCTTCAAGCATGAGTGCTCAAGGTGGCAACGAAGGAAGTGCAAATCAGAGTTCTGGTGCTCAAAGTTCATCACAAGGCGGTAACATGGCAACAGCAATGCCTAGTTCAGATGCTCAAGACGGAGAAAGTAGCATGCCTTCTGTTAAACTCAAAGACATTGCAAATATTTCAGTAGGTGATGAACGACAATCAATTTCTAAAACAAATGGCAAAGATGCAGTCAATGTACAAGTGACGAAAGCACAAGATGCTAACACTGTTAAAGTAGCGAAAGACACGAAAAAAGAAATTGATGAATTTACCAAAGATAATAAAGATATAAAAGCTACAAAAGTTATGGATACTGCGAAACCTATAGAAGACTCACTATATACAATGATTGAAAAAGCAGCACTCGGCACGATTGTTGCCATAATTGTTATATTATTATTTTTAAGAAATATTAGAACAACTGCAATTTCAGTCGTCTCAATACCGATGTCTATATTAATTGCAATGGTTGCATTGAAATTAACAGATGTATCATTAAATATATTAACACTTGGTGCACTAACAGTTGCAATAGGTAGAGTTATTGATGATTCAATTGTTGTAGTTGAAAATATTTATAGACGTTTATCAGATAAAAAAGAACCATTAAGTGGTAATAAGCTCATTATTAGTGCGACGAGTGAAGTATTTAAACCGATAATGTCGTCGACAATCGTTACCATTATAGTCTTTCTACCATTGGCATTTGTCAATGGATCAGTAGGTGAGATGTTTAGACCATTTGCATTAGCGATTGCGTTTAGTTTACTAGCTTCTTTACTTGTTTCGATTACCATCGTACCTTCTTTAAGTGCTACTTTTTTCAAAAAAGGTGTTAAACAACGTAAAGAAGAAACATTAGGTTTGGTAGGAAGAGGATATAAGCGTATACTGCGCTGGTCATTAGCGCACAAATGGATTGTAATGATTTTAAGTACGGTTATTTTAATCGCTAGTATTGGTTTAGGTGCAGCAAAATTAGGCACTAGCTTTATCTCAACTGGGGAAGATAAATTTATGGCATTAACTTATACACCTGAACCGGGTGAAACAGAAAAAGAGGTATTAGCACATGCTGAACAAGTACAAAAGTATTTGAACAATAAAGATAAAGTTAAAACAGTTCAGTATTCCGTTGGTGGATCAACTCCAACAGACCCTACAGGCAGTTCAAATAGCATGGCTATCATGGTTGAATATGATAGTAATACACCTAATTTTGATGAAGAACCTGATAAAGTTTTAAAACATATCAACAAATATCAGCATCCTGGAGATTGGGCAAATCAAGATATGGGCACAGGTGGAACAAATAATGAATTAGCAGTTACAATTACTGGACCATCTCTTGATGCAATAAAAGGAACTGTCAATAAAGTCGAAAAAGAAATGAAAAATATTCATGGTATAGCTAATGTTAAATCTGATTTATCTCAAACATACGAACAATATAATATCAAAGTAGATCAAAATAAAGCCTCTAGTTATGGTTTGTCTGCATCTCAATTAGCTATGACATTAAATCAGAATACACCTGAGCAAAGTGTCACAACCGTAAAGGAAAATGGTAAATCGATAGATGTGAAAATTAAAGAAGATAAAGAAACGGATTGGACAGAAGAAAAACTTGAAAACACTGAAATACAAACAGCTACTGGTCAAGCTATTGAATTAAGTGACATCGCAACATTAGAAAAAACAACGACGCCAAATAAAATAGAAACTAAAGCGGGAGACTATACGTCAAAAGTTTCTGGAAAAGTTACAAATGATGATGTTGGTGGGACTTCACAGAAAGTGTTATCGAAATTAAATACAATAGATAAACCTAATAACGTAGACGTCAACATGGGAGGCGCAAATGAAGATATAGGTAACGCAGTAACCCAATTATCTATGGCGATGTTAGCAGCAATTATAATAGTTTATTTAGTGCTTGTGTTAACATTTAAAGGCGCATTGGCACCTTTCACTATATTATTCTCATTACCATATACAGTTATAGGTGTTGTAGTTGCTTTAGTAGTAACTGGTGAGACAATTTCTGTACCGAGCATGATTGGTATGCTTATGTTAATTGGTATTGTTGTAACCAATGCAATAGTTTTAATTGACAGAGTGATAAATAAACAACAACAAGGTATGGAAATGCAAGCAGCATTGTTAGAAGCAGGTGGAACACGTATCAGACCAATTCTCATGACAGCATTAGCAACTATTGGAGCGTTGATGCCTATGTTATTTGGTGAAGATAGTTCTATCATTATTTCAAAAGGTATGGCAGCAACTGTAGTAGGGGGATTGATTTCTTCAACCTTATTAACTTTAATAGTCGTACCAGTAATATATGAAATATTATTTACTTTTAAGGCGAAAATCTTGAGAAAACGAAAATAGAATAAAATATAATGCGGACGTACGAGATTACCTACCTTTAAAGATTTCGTATGTCCGCACTTATATAATTAGGCGTTTGGAAATATAAATGATGTGAGTTTCTTTCTAAGTTGATTAAGTAATGATTACTGTGAGGTATGAAAGATAATATTTTTTGGAAAGTACAAGACCATGCCCTGTTCGAGGTAAGCGTGGAAAGCATTACGAAGTATAAATATATAAAATTAGCCCCGATAAGTTTCTTATAATTAGAAAGCTTTTCGGGGCTGATTTTATATATGTTACGTTATCGTATCTTTAAAATAATGTTTTTTAATATAAAACTAAAGTCAAAATAACATAAATTACAAATAAAATAACGCTCATAATGTTTAAAATTTGAACGGCTTTTTGATCATTTTTGCTGTTTTTGAAAGCTGTAATTTCTACATTACTTATGATAAGCAGTAGTACAATAAAGACCCACCAATTTATTGCAGGGAATGATAAAGTTGTAATAGCTACTACGAATAATAAAAGTAAAGACATAATAATACGTAAAATACGCGTTATAATGGTGTTCATTTTAAATATACTTATGTAACTTACGATTAAATATAACACTGGCAAAAATATAAGATACAGTTGCATTTATTACATCCTTTCTATGTTCGCCCTTAATCTTAGCATGTAAATTATTGATTTACTAGGATGTTATTTATTTTCTTTTTGTCTAATTTCTGAACGTACTTCTGACATTTCTTGCTCTATCTTTTCAAGTTGTTTAACTAAAGGGTCCACAGATTGATTGACTGATTCTCTTTTTTCGAGGTCGCCTTGTAATCTAACGTAATCATGTTTCAGTTCTGCTAATTTGTCATTTAAATCCATTCCATTACCACCTTTTTGTCTAATGTAAGCGTTTCGTATATAAATTAAATTATAACATGGATTCGAAAGCTTCTAAAATGGTTGCTACTTATGTTAAAGTATGAAAATAGAATGAAAACAGATGATTGGATGAAAGAAGGATTAATGTGACCCAACAATTTATCATTATTATTTTACTAATTGCACTAGGTTATACACTTAAACGCATAAATTACTTTAAAGCTAATGATAGTCAAGTTTTTTCAACACTCGTTTTAAACGTAACATTACCTTCTTTAGTGATTGTTAATTTAAATGGTGCAAGTTTAGATTTGTCACTATCAGTACTACCGATATTGATGATTTTGTATGGTGTTATCGCTAAGGTCATCGTAATTTGGTTTTTCTTAAAATATGATAATCATATCCGTGGTACAGTTGGAATGATGACTGCTTCGCTAAATATTGGTTTATTTGCTTATCCACTTGTAGAAGCGATTTGGCCTAAAACAGGAATGATATATTTTGGAATGGCAGATATTGGTGGCGCTGTGATTATGTTTGGTGTTACATACTTTGTTGGAAGTTATTTCAGCAGTGCTGGTGATAACTTTGACTTTAAGTATTTAGGCAAAAATTTACTAAAATCGGTTCCTTTAATGACATATATCATCATGTTTATTTTGAATATGCTTAATATTCATTTTCCAGAACCTGTAATTAAGTTTTTCTCAGTATTATCTGGTGCTAACATGCCATTATCAATGATCTTATTGGGCTTAATGCTCAACTTTAGTATCGATAAGCGTTTCTTACCTATCGCTTTGAAATATTTAGGTTTACATTATGGATTAGGTGTCATCGCAGGATTGTTGGTTTATTTCTTTTTACCTGTTGATAATAATATGATTAAAACAACATTACAAGTTGCTTGGTTATTACCAGTAGGTGTTGCTATTATACCTTATTCAATTCAATTTAAGTATAAGACGTTGCCGCTTGTTGGTATGGTGAGCAACTTAACGATTTTAATCAGCATTATTATTTTATATATATATCAAGCATTATTTGTTTAATTGATTATTTGTAAGGCTTTAAATATAAAAAAGAGCTAATCCGTTACGGATTAGCTCTTTTATTTTGAGCAAAGATATTAATGGCTAAGTTCATTTTTTGAATGGAACGTGAGGAATTTATCCTTTACCTCCCATAAATGCTGGGTAATTAGTCATGCCACCATCAACATAAATAGTTGTTCCATGAATATAACTTGCTAAATCAGAGGCAAGAAATCTTGCTACGTTTGCTACTTCATCTGCTTCACCAATCTCTTTTGCTGGAATCATTTCTAATGTTTCTGCACGAGTTGTTGGATCTGAAAATTTTTCTTTTGTATGTTCAGTTACAATTGCCCCTGGTGAAATATTATTAATGCGGATGCCATATTGAGCATATTCCATAGACATTGTTTCCATCATTAATTTCAAACCGCCTTTACTTGCAGCGTAATTTACATAGTTAGGCCAAGGAATCTTGTCATGTACACTTGAGGTATTAAGAATAACACCCTTCTTATCTTCTTTAAGAAATTGATTAACTGCTGCTTTGGCACCTAAAAATGCGCCAGTTAAGTTAATATCAATTACTTTTTGCCATTCATCTAAAGGCATTTCATGTGTTGGTATTGCTTTTTCAAATCCAGCATTATTAATCATGATATCTAATGTACCAAAATGATTTACAGTAGTTTGGATGAGATGATCAATATCATTCTCTTTAGAGATATCTGCTTGAACTTTTATCGCTTTACCACCAGCGTTTTCAATTAATTTAATTGAGGATTCCATAGCGTCCATATGACGTTCGGATCTGTAATTTAATACAACATTCGCTTTTTCTTCACCAAATTGTTCTACCATCGCTTTTCCAATACCACTACCAGCACCTGTAATAATAACTACTTTTCCTGCTAAATCTTCAAACATTTAAGATTCCTCCTAGTTATTCGGCATAAATTTAGTTTTTATAAAAGTTTATAAGTCGAATAAAATTTTATAATAATGCTTTATCTAAGCTTTAATGTTACCTAAAACAAAGGCAGCTATAACGATTAAAATGATACCCGTCCAAATGCCTATCATCTGACGTTTATCTTTTCGTTCACCTAAAAGGAATATACCGCCAAGTGTAGAAACAATTACTAATAATTGTGAAAATGAGAAGCTTGTCGCCACACCTACTTTGGGTTGAGAATAGAACATAAACAAGTTACCTATACCCCAAATGACACCTGGTATTAAGTTCCACACGGTACTTTTAATAGTAGTCTCATGTTTAGCAGATAATATTAATCCACCGATTGCCATACCAATAGATTGGAAGAATAGGGCATTCATGCCATCAACACCAAAAATTTGTGCAACCACAACATAGACGACATAACCAACAGTGGAAATTAACAAGATAGGAATTGCTTTACCAAAGTTTTTAGTACTTTCTGAAGCTTCATTTTTTCCTTTAATTGATGTAAGTGCAATACCTCCAACAAGTAAAATCATTGCAACTAGGCCAAGTATAACTTGCGTACCCGTGCTCCATTCACCTAGGAATATAGCACTAAATAAAGTAGTACCTACAAGTTGTAATCCTGTTGAAATTGGCATTGTTTTAGATACACCAATTAAACTGACTGATTTTAATTGATAACCTTGTCCCAATGCCCAAAAAGCACCAGATATTAAACCTACAATAATTACGATGGGGTCATCGAATTTTGTATTGCCAGTAAGTAATAATAAGATACCTATGATAAGTGCACCGAAAGTAGTCCCTCTAATTTGATTGTAAGGGCCACCACCAACTAGCACATTAATTAAAACAACACTCCCCCAAAATAACGCTGGGAGTAGGGCAATTAATAAATCCATAACTAAGCTTCACTCACTCTCTATTTAATTTTACTTTCCTTCTATAAAACAATCACTGAAGATTGCCCTAGATACTCATTTTAAAGTAAAGGCATCGAATAGTAAAAATATTAGATTACAGTTCAGCTTTTTAATTTTTAAAATAGTGTGTGTATATATTAAAAATGTAAAAATGTAGAACGCTTACAATTTAAATGTATGCCGCTACGTATTTGAATTTTTTATATTCATAATTAATGTTAAAACCTAATTCATTGAAACGCTCAACAAGCGTAGTATTTTTACTGCGTATTTTAAAATATATCTTATCAATATCAAATGTTGAAAAAGCAAAATGTAAAGAATATGAGAGTAAATCAAAAGCAATTCCCATTAACCTGTAATCAGAGTGAGAAGAAAAATATTTGATTTCAGCTACATTGTTATTTTCAGCGATTTCAAGATATAAATAGCCTTTTAATAACCCTTCAGACATGAATATAAATAGACGATGGTATTCATCTAATGATTTTACAATTTCGTCAGCAGTCATTACATCATGTTTGAATGTTTGATTGTGTAATTTACTAAAATAACGGTAATACGCAGGTTGGTATTCAATAATATTCTGTTCATTACCAACGTCGCCAATATCTTTCGTAGAAATGAGATAATAATCAGTAAAACTATAGGATGCACCTAAAGATTTCATAAATGGTAAATATGTTTGCTCATGTTCTTCAAATGAAAAATTAAAATTTGCAGTATCAGGTTTACTTTGCGCTAATGCATCGAAAAGTTGTGTCATCTCATCGATAGAAGGCTTGATGCTTTTGTCTATGAATGGTCCTAATACTTTATATTTATTGTCTTCGTATTTTAAAGCCAAAAGCAGCATTGTAATTTCATCTTGATTGTTCACTTGTGCAAATACACCTGGGTCTTGTATTGCATTGGTAATAACGGTCCTAATGTCATTATGCATTTGTGGCAATTTATACAAATAGGAAGCAGATTGATAGTTAGCATTATTCAAAAATTCCAAGATTTGATCGACATCGTTCGGATTTGTTGTTTTCATATAATACCTCCATATGATGAACTATTAAGTTAATTATAAGAACTTTTTCATGTAAATGGAAGTTTTGATGTGCTATATACATGTTACAATAAGAATATCATTGAAATTGAAAGGACGAAATTATGAAATCACTCATTATTGCTGAAAAACCGTCTGTAGGCAGAGATATTGCGCAAGCATTAAATATAAATGATAAACGTAATGGCTACTTCGAAAATAATAAGTATATTGTCACTTGGGCACTGGGGCATTTAGTTACAAATGCTACACCAGAACAATACGATGATAACTATAAAGAATGGAAGCTTAACGATCTCCCTATTATACCTAAACGTATGAAGACCGTTGTCATAAGCAAAACTAAAAAACAATTTTCTATTGTACAATCATTAATTAATAATAAAAATACAAAAGACATTATTATCGCAACAGATGCTGGTAGAGAAGGGGAACTTGTTGCGCGTTTAATTTTAGATAAATCTCATAATAAGAAACCTATCAAAAGATTGTGGATTAGCTCAGTAACTAAAAAGGCAATTAAGGATGGTTTTGCAAAATTACAAGATGGTCGCAAATTTAATAATTTATATTATGCAGCGCTTGCTCGTAGTGAAGCAGATTGGATTGTTGGTATCAATGCAACTCGTGCATTAACAACAAAATACGATGCGCAATTGTCACTTGGTAGGGTTCAAACGCCGACGATACAACTTGTTCAAATGAGACAAAATGAAATTAATCACTTTATACCGCAAACTTATTTTAAGATGAATATCGTTGCCGAAGGCCTCACATTCCAATGTATGACGCCGGAGTCTAGTAATGATAAATCAGTTTTTGAAAAGATAAAAAGTGAAGTTATTGATAAAGAAGGTTTGGTTGAAAGTATTAATAAAAAACATAAAAAATCATATGCACCTAAATTGTTTAATTTAACAGATTTACAACAAGAAGCCTATAAACGCTATCACTTTGGTCCAAAAGAAACATTGAATGTTTTACAGACATTATACGAAAGACACAAACTTGTAACTTACCCACGTACAGATTCTAACTATTTAACTGACGATATGGTAAGTACACTTAAAGATAGAATTCAAGCGATCATGGGAACATCATTGAAAGAAATTGCAAAATCTCAAATAGCACAATCATTTTCAACAAATGAAAAATTTATAAACAATCAAAAAGTATCTGATCATCATGCAATTATACCGACAGAAGTACGTCCTGATATGAATCAGCTCTCACAACGTGAAACAAAAATTTATCTGATGATTGCTCAAAGATTTTTAGAAAATCTTATGCCACCACATGAATACGAAGCTGTATCAATCAATATCGCAGCAGGGAATTATAAATTTGAATTTAAAGATAAAGTTACTAAAAAGTTAGGATTTAAAGCGATTTATGAAACTGAAGCAGCAGTCAACAAACAAATAGATAAAATAACCAAATCATCTAAATTGCACATAACACATCCTAAAATCGAACAACATGAAACAACACCACCATCATATTTTAATGAAGGTACTTTATTAAAAGCGATGGAAAGCCCTCAAAAATTCTTTAAATTAAATAATAAAAAATATAACGAAACATTGAAAGAAACAGGTGGGATTGGAACTGTTGCTACTAGAGCAGATATCATAGAAAAGTTATTTAACATGAATGCAATTGAATCTCGTGATGGTAAGATAAGAGTTACATCTAAAGGAAAGCAAATACTAGAACTTGCACCACAAAAATTAACATCACCATTATTAACTGCTGAGTGGGAAGAAAAACTATCATTAATAGAGCAAGGTAAATATAATGCCACTCAATTTATTTCTGAAATGAAATCTTTCACACATGAAGTCGTTAATGAAATCAAAGAAAGTGAACAAAATTATAAACACGATAATTTAACAACGACGGAATGTCCTACATGCGGCAAATTTATGATTAAAGTTAAAACTAAAAATGGTCAAATGCTCGTTTGTCAGGATCCTAAATGTAAAACTAAAAAGAATATTCAAAGAAAAACCAATGCACGTTGTCCAAATTGTCACAAAAAAATGATGTTGTTTGGAAAAGGCAAAGAAGCAGTTTATCGTTGTGTATGTGGCCATACTGAAACACAAGCACAAATGGATAAACGTCACAAAAACAAAAAATCAGATAAAGTTAACAAAAAAGATTTGAAAAAATATATGAATAACGATGATGGATTAGAGAACAATCCATTCCAAGATGCACTAAAAGGATTAAAATTTTAAATTAATCGAACGAAAAGTATAAATTTTAACAAGGAGTTCGTGTTTGCTATTGTAAAATAATGTAATTGGTATTAGAATGTGTAGGTATTTTAAAAAAAGGAGAACTAAACCGTGAAAAAGTATTTCAAGTTTGAAAAGCATAAAACAAACTATAAGAAAGAGATACTTGGTGGGCTTACAACTTTCTTGTCAATGGCATATATATTAGCTGTCAACCCTCAAGTACTTAGTTTAGCAGGCGTAAAAGGTGTTTCAGAAGATATGAAAATGGACCAAGGCGCTATTTTTGTTGCTACAGCATTAGCGGCGTTTGTCGGTTCTTTATTTATGGGTTTGATAGCTAGATATCCAATTGCCTTAGCACCTGGCATGGGCTTAAACGCATTTTTCGCATTTACAGTGGTATTAACAATGGGTATTCCATGGCAAGTTGGTTTGACCGGCGTGTTATTCTCTGGTGTGGTTTTTGCAATTTTGACTATGACTGGTTTAAGAGAGACCATTATTAACGCAATACCCTATCAAATGAAAATGGCAGTTTCAGCAGGTATTGGTTTATTTATTACTTTTGTTGGATTACAAAGTTCAGGAATCATCACTAATAATGATTCTACATTAGTAACTTTGGGTCATATCACTGATGGCCCTGTATTGTTAACGATATTCGGTATTATAATAACAGTGATATTATATGCTGTTAGAGTACCTGGTGCGATATTTATAGGTATGGTCTTAACATCTATTTTAGGAATGCTTACAGGACTAATACATACGCCAAGTGGCATAGTGGGCAAAGTCCCTAGTATTGAGCCTACTTTCGGAGCTGCTTTTGAAGCATTTAAAGATCCTAGTCAATTGTTCACAGTACAATTTTTAATTGTAATTTTAACGTTTTTATTTATAGACTTCTTCGATACTGCAGGTACACTCGTTGCGGTGGCAACACAAGCAGGTATGATGAAGAATAATAAATTACCTAGAGCTGGTCGAGCATTATTTTCTGATTCATTAGCAACAATAGTTGGTTCGATTTTTGGGACGACAACAACAACTTCCTATATTGAGTCAACGTCAGGTGTCGCTGTAGGAGCTCGTACAGGATTTGCTAGTGTTGTTACAGGCTTTTGTTTCTTATTAGCGATATTTTTCAGCCCTTTAATGGAAGTAGTAACAAGTGCAGTGACTACACCAGCGCTTGTAGTCGTAGGTGTATTAATGGCTGCTAATTTTGCGGAAATAGACTGGAAAAAATTCGAAGTTGCAGTACCGGCATTTATCACGATTATTATGATGCCGTTATCTTATTCAATCGCAACTGGTATTGCTTGTGGCTTCATCTTTTATCCAATAACAATGTTGATTTCTAAAAGACATAAAGAAGTCCACCCAATCATGTATGCTTTAATGATACTGTTTATATTATATTTTGTATTTGTTCACGGCTAAATAAAAAATCCCTTTGCAGTCGATCCATATCGAAGCAAAGGGATTTTTTATACGTGTTAATTATCTGTATTCAGTTTATAAAAAAGTCGTGTTTCTTCATTATAATATAATAATCATGGCTGTATAACTTTAAAATTTATTATTCTCTTGCTTTTGTTGCGTGTAAACAACTTTTGCATGCTTGTTTGGGACATAAAGCGGCGTAGAGAAAATAATCAAAACAAAGAACAACATCAAGAAAAATAAAACCCAATGGACAATCATCCCAACAAAAGGTATGAATGCTATAAAAGAACCAATAACACCTAACAATGGTATGATTAACATTGGTTTAATAGAATTTTGTTTATCAACTATTAATATAATCACGATTATAAAATAAAGTAATGCATTGATTAATAAAGGCTGCCAACCAAAACTGAAAATGATACTACCACCTAAAAATGGGATGCCATAAATAAACTCGCCAACAATTAATATTAAACTAAGGATTATAAGTGTCGTACGGATACCACTTTTCATTAATATTCACTCCTAACTAATAATAGTATAAACGAAATAAATCAAATGAAAATAAAAAAGGGCAAATAAACATTTAAAATAACAAAAACTAAAAATTTCCTAAAAGTGGTTGAACTGAATAAGTAGTTCAAGTATAATAACAAGGTATGTGTTAGGCAAATAGTAAAAACTTTTGCAGAAAAGCTTGATAAATCACTGCTTTTCATGTAACATATCTAATGTTGGACTTTAAGAACACGCGATGAAGCGAAAGGTTACTGACACACCCGGCCGCTTTGCCATGGCGCTGTGTGAGATAGTTTTCGTGGAGAAGTCTATCACTTAAATGTAGACGAATAAGGAGGGAAAATTATGGCAAAACAAAAAATCAGAATCAGATTAAAAGCTTATGATCACAGAGTTATCGATCAATCTGCAGAAAAAATTGTTGAAACAGCAAAACGTTCTGGTGCAGATGTGTCTGGACCAATTCCGTTACCGACTGAAAGATCAGTTTATACTGTAATTCGTGCCGTGCATAAGTATAAAGATTCACGTGAACAATTCGAACAACGTACACATAAACGCTTAATCGATATTGTTAACCCTACACCTAAAACAGTAGATGCTCTTATGGGCTTAAACTTACCATCTGGTGTAGACATCGAAATCAAATTATAATAGAAAAAATTAGGAGGTGGACTTTCGATGACCAAAGGAATCTTAGGAAGAAAAATCGGGATGACACAAGTTTTCGGAGAAAACGGTGATTTAATCCCTGTAACAGTAGTAGAAGCTAGTGAAAACGTAGTATTACAAAAGAAAACTGAAGAAGTAGATGGCTACAATGCAATCCAAGTAGGCTATGCTGATAAAGCAGCTTACAAAAAAGGAAGCAAGTCAAGCAAATATGCTAACAAGCCAGCTGAAGGCCATGCTAAAAAAGCAAGCTCAGCACCTAAGCGCTTCATTCGTGAATTCAGAAACGTTAATGTTGATGAATACGAAGTAGGTCAAGAAGTCTCAGTTGATACATTTGAAGCTGGTGACATCATTGATGTAACTGGCGTATCTAAAGGTAAAGGATTCCAAGGTGCTATCAAGCGTCATAACCAAGCACGTGGACCAATGTCACATGGTTCTCATTTCCATAGATCACCTGGTTCAGTAGGTATGGCATCTGATGCTTCAAAAGTTTTCAAAGGACAAAAAATGCCAGGACGTATGGGTGGAAACACTGTAACAGTCCAAAACTTAGAAGTAGTTCAAGTTGACACTGAAAACAATGTTATCTTAGTAAAAGGTAATGTACCAGGTCCGAAAAAAGGATACTTAGAAATCTCTTCATCAATTAAAGGTAATAAATAATTATAGAGCGAAAGGAGGAAATGCATAATGGCAAATTATGATGTATTAAAAGTAGATGGAACTAAATCAGGTTCAGTTGAATTAAACGATGCAGTATTTGCAATCGAACCAAACAATAACGTTCTTTTTGAAGCAATTAATTTACAACGTGCTTCATTACGCCAAGGTACACATGCTGTTAAGAACCGTTCAGCAGTACGTGGTGGTGGACGTAAACCATGGAGACAAAAAGGTACAGGACGTGCGCGTCAAGGTACTATTCGTGCGCCACAATGGCGTGGTGGTGGTATCGTATTCGGACCAACACCAAGAAGCTATGCTTACAAAATGCCTAAGAAAATGCGTCGTTTAGCATTACGTTCAGCATTATCTTTCAAAGCACAAGAAAATAGCTTAACAATTGTAGATGCATTAAGTTTTGAAGCTCCAAAAACAAAAGAATTCAAAACTGTACTTTCTAACTTAGAACAACCTACAAAAGTGTTAGTAGTTACTGAATCTGAAGATGTAAATGTTGCACTTTCAGCACGTAACATCCCTGGTGTTCAAGTAACAACTGCACAAGGTTTAAACGTTCTAGATTTAACAAGCGCTGATAGTGTAGTAATCACAGAAGCAGCTGCTAAAAAAGTTGAGGAGGTGCTCGGATAATGGAAGCAAGAGACGTTCTTAAGCGCCCCGTAATCACTGAAAAATCTTCAGTTGCAATGGCTGAAGACAAATATACATTCGATGTTGATACTCGTGCTAACAAGACACAAGTAAAAATCGCTGTAGAAGAAATCTTTGATGTAAAAGTTGATAGTGTAAATATCATTAACTACAAACCAAAGAAAAAACGTATGGGCCGTTACCAAGGCTATACAAACAAACGACGCGTAGCAATCGTTAAATTAAAAGAAGGATCAATCGATCTATTTAACTAAAAAATTACCAATAAGGAGGTAAACGACAATGGCTCTAAAAAAATATAAGCCAATTACTAACGGTCGTCGTAATATGACTAGTTTAGATTTCGCAGAAATTACGAAAACTACTCCTGAAAAGTCATTATTACAACCGCTACCGAAAAGAGCGGGACGAAATCACCAAGGTAAATTGACTGTTCGCCATCATGGCGGTGGACATAAACGTCAATACCGTGTAATTGATTTCAAACGTAACAAAGATGGTATCCAAGCAAAAGTTGATTCAATTCAATACGATCCAAACCGTTCAGCAAATATCGCATTGTTATTTTACGCTGATGGAGAAAAACGTTATATTATTGCACCTAAAAACTTAAAAGTAGGTCAAGTACTTGAAAGTGGTGCTGAAGCAGATATTAAAGTAGGTAATGCCCTACCACTACAAAATATTCCAGTAGGTACTGTTATTCATAACATCGAGTTGAAACCTGGCAGAGGTGGACAAATTGCTCGTTCTGCTGGTGCTAGTGCACAAGTATTAGGTAAAGAAGGAAAATATGTATTAATCAGATTAAGATCTGGCGAAGTTCGTATGATTCTTTCAACTTGTCGCGCTACTATTGGTCAAGTTGGTAATATCCAACACGAACTTGTTAACGTTGGTAAAGCTGGACGTTCAAGATGGAAAGGTATCCGTCCAACAGTTCGTGGTTCTGTAATGAACCCTAACGATCACCCACACGGTGGTGGTGAAGGACGCGCACCAATCGGTATGCCTTCTCCAATGTCACCTTGGGGCAAACCAACACTTGGTAAGAAAACACGTCGCGGTAAAAAATCATCAGATAAACTTATCGTTCGTGGACGTAAGAAAAAATAAAAATAACTTATTTGGGTGTGCGGCTTAAACGCTGCACGCACATAATAAGAAGGGAGGCGCCACTATGGCTCGTAGTATTAAAAAAGGACCTTTCGTTGACGATCACCTAATGAAAAAGGTAGAAGCTCAAAGCGGAAGCGAGAAAAAACAAGTAATCAAAACTTGGTCACGTCGTTCAACTATTTTCCCTGATTTCATCGGACATACATTCGCTGTATATGATGGACGTAAACATGTGCCTGTATTTGTAACAGAAGATATGGTTGGTCATAAACTTGGAGAGTTTGCACCAACACGTACATTTAAAGGTCACGTTGCAGACGATAAAAAAACAAGAAGATAATATCTAACAGGTAGAGGAGGAATTGGAATGGAAGCAAAAGCGGTTGCTAAAACAATAAGAATCGCACCTCGTAAAGTTAGATTAGTATTAGATCTAATTAGAGGCAAAAGCGCTGGTGAAGCGATAGCGATTTTAAAATTAACAAACAAGGCTTCATCACCAGTAATTGAAAAATTATTAATGTCCGCTTTAGCTAATGCAGAACATAACTATGATATGAACACAGATGAATTAATAGTTAAAGAAGCTTATGCTAATGAAGGACCAACTTTAAAACGTTTCCGTCCACGTGCACAAGGTAGTGCAAGTGCGATCAACAAACGTACAAGCCACATTACAATCGTCGTAAGTGACGGTAAAGAAGAAGCTAAAGAAGCTTAATAAAATCTTAAGGAGGGAACACTGTGGGTCAAAAAATTAATCCAATTGGACTTCGTGTCGGTGTAATCCGTGATTGGGAAGCTAAATGGTATGCAGAAAAAGACTTCGCATCATTATTACACGAAGATTTAAAAATCCGTAAGTTTATTGATAACGCATTAAGTGAAGCATCAGTTTCTCATGTAGAAATTGAACGTGCAGCTAATCGTATCAACATCGCTATTCACACTGGTAAACCAGGTATGGTAATCGGTAAAGGCGGTTCAGAAATCGAAAAACTTCGTAACAAATTAAATTCATTAACAAATAAAAAAGTACACATCAACGTAATTGAAATCAAAAAAGTTGATTTAGATGCTAAATTGGTAGCAGAAAATATTGCGCGTCAATTAGAAAACCGTGCATCATTCCGTCGTGTACAAAAACAAGCTATTACAAGAGCGATGAAACAAGGCGCTAAAGGTATCAAAACACAAGTATCTGGTCGTTTAGCTGGTGCTGATATCGCTCGTGCAGAACAATATTCAGAAGGAACTGTTCCACTTCATACACTACGTGCTGACATAGGCTATGCACACGCAGAAGCAGACACAACTTATGGTAAGTTAGGTGTCAAAGTGTGGATTTATCGTGGAGAAGTTCTTCCTACTAAGAACACTAGTGAAGGAGGAAAATAATAATGTTACTACCAAAACGTGTTAAATATCGTCGTCAACATCGTCCTAAAACAACTGGTCGTTCTAAAGGCGGTAACTATGTAACATTTGGTGAGTATGGTTTACAAGCAACTACAACGTCTTGGATCACATCTCGTCAAATCGAATCAGCTCGTATTGCAATGACTCGTTATATGAAACGTGGCGGGAAAGTTTGGATCAAAATCTTCCCACATACACCTTACACTAAAAAACCTTTAGAAGTTCGTATGGGTGCTGGTAAAGGTGCCGTTGAAGGCTGGATTGCAGTTGCAAAACCAGGTAGAATTTTATTTGAAGTTGCAGGCGTAAACGAAGAAGTTGCGCGTGAAGCATTACGTTTAGCTAGTCACAAACTTCCAGTTAAAACTAAGTTTGTAAAACGTGAAGAATTGGGTGGTGAAACAAATGAAAGCTAAGGAAATTAGAGACTTAACCACTTCTGAAATCGAAGAACAAATCAAATCTTCAAAAGAGGAGCTTTTTAACCTACGCTTTCAGTTAGCTACAGGTCAATTAGAGGAAACTGCACGTATTCGTACAGTAAGAAAAACGATTGCACGTCTAAAAACTGTTGCTCGTGAAAGAGAAATTGAACAAGGTAAGGCTAATCAATAATCAAATTGAAAGAGGAGGTTACTAAAGTGAGCGAAAGAAATGATCGTAAAGTTTATGTAGGTAGAGTCGTTTCCGATAAAATGGATAAAACAGTAACTGTACTTGTTGAAACATACAAAACACACAAACTATATGGCAAACGAGTAAAATACTCTAAAAAATACAAAACACATGATGAAAACAACTCAGCTAAATTAGGGGACATCGTTAAGATTCAAGAAACACGTCCTTTATCAGCAACTAAGCGTTTCCGTTTAGTAGATATTGTTGAAGAATCAGTAATTATTTAATAAACAGTAAAGATAAAGGAGGTTTAACTCATGATCCAACAAGAAACACGATTAAAAGTAGCAGATAACTCTGGTGCACGTGAAGTACTTACAGTCAAAGTATTAGGTGGATCTGGTCGTAAAACAGCGAACATTGGTGACGTTATCGTCGTTACTGTTAAACATGCTACACCAGGCGGCGTTGTCAAAAAAGGTGAAGTAGTTAAAGCTGTTGTTGTACGTACTAAATCAGGTGTACGTCGTAATGACGGTTCATATATCAAATTTGATGAAAATGCATGTGTCATCATTCGTGACGACAAAGGCCCACGTGGTACTCGTATTTTTGGACCAGTTGCACGTGAATTACGTGAAGGTAATTTCATGAAAATTGTATCATTAGCTCCAGAAGTACTTTAATAAATTATTTATAAATATATAAATTTAAGGAGGTGCCACACATGCATATCAAAAAAGGTGACAACGTAAAAGTTATCGCAGGTAAAGACAAAGGTAAAGAAGGTAAAGTAGTAGCTACAGAACCTAAAAAAGACCGTGTCGTTGTGGAAGGTGTTAACACTATTAAAAAACACCAAAAACCAACTCAATTTAATCCTGAAGGTGGAATCTTAGAAACAGAGGCAGCAATCCATGTTTCTAATGTACAATTATTAGACCCTAAAACGAATGAACCAACTCGCGTAGGTTTCAAATTCGAAGACGGTAAAAAAGTTAGAATCGCTAAAAAATCTGGCGAAGAAATCAAATCTAATAATGAATAACTAATTGAAAGGAGGATCCACTGTGAATCGTTTAAAAGAAAAATTTAATTCTGAAGTTACAACGGACTTAGTCAAAAAATTCAACTATAGTTCAGTAATGGAAGTACCAAAAATAGAAAAAATTGTAGTGAACATGGGTGTTGGTGATGCTGTACAAAACTCTAAAGTATTAGATGATGCTGTAGAAGAATTACAAGCTATCACTGGTCAAAAACCATTAGTAACTAAAGCGAAAAAATCTGTCGCTACATTCCGTTTACGTGAAGGTATGCCAATCGGCGCTAAAGTAACTTTACGTGGTGAAAGAATGTATGACTTTTTAGATAAATTAATTGCGGTATCACTTCCACGTGTTCGTGACTTCCGTGGTGTATCAAAATCAGCATTTGACGGTAGAGGTAACTACACTTTAGGTGTTAAAGAACAATTAATTTTCCCTGAAATCGACTATGACCGAGTAAGTAAAATACGAGGAATGGATATCGTTATCGTAACAACTGCTAACACTGACGAGGAAGCTCGTGAATTGTTAACACAATTCGGTATGCCATTTCAAAAATAATCTCTAAAGGAGGCTAATTAAGTGGCTAAAACTTCAATGGTTGCTAAGCAACAAAAAAAACAAAAGTTCCAAGTACGTGAATATACGCGTTGTGAACGCTGTGGTCGTCCACATTCTGTATATCGTAAATTTAAATTATGCCGTATTTGTTTCCGTGAATTAGCTTATAAAGGCCAAATCCCTGGCGTTCGTAAAGCTAGCTGGTAATAGAAAAAAGTCTGAAAGGAGGCAACATTCAATGACAATCAACGATCCAATTGCAGATATGCTAACTCGTGTAAGAAACGCAAACATGGTGCGCCATGATAAGTTAGAATTGCCTGCATCAAATATCAAAAAAGAAATTGCTGAAATATTAAAAAGTGAAGGTTTCATTAAAAACGTAGAATACGTTGAAGACGATAAACAAGGGGTTATTCGTTTATTCCTTAAATATGGTCAAAACAATGAACGTGTTATCACTGGATTAAAACGTATCTCAAAACCAGGTTTACGTGTTTATGCTAAAGCAAACGAAGTGCCTAAAGTGTTAAATGGTTTAGGTATTGCATTAGTTTCTACTTCTGAAGGTGTAATCACTGATAAAGAAGCAAGAAAACGTAATATTGGTGGAGAAATCTTAGGTTACGTTTGGTAATAATTAATAACAAGGAGGTGCGATAACATGAGTCGTGTTGGTAAAAAAATTATTGACATCCCTAGTGACGTTACAGTAACTATCGAAGGAAATACAGTTTCTGTTAAAGGTCCAAAAGGTGAATTATCACAAACAATGAATGAAAGAATGACATATAAGCAAGATGAAAACACATTAGAAGTTGTAAGACCAACTGATTCTCAAAATGACAGAACAGTTCATGGTACAACTCGTGCTTTGATTAATAATATGATTCTAGGTGTTAAAGATGGCTACAAAAAAACACTTGAACTTGTAGGTGTAGGTTACCGTGCTCAAATGCAAGGTAATGATCTAGTATTAAACGTTGGATACTCACACCCAGTTGAATTTAAAGCTGAAGATGGTATCACTTTCGGTGTTGATAAAAACACTACAGTAACTGTAGAAGGTATTTCAAAAGAACAAGTTGGAGCTATTGCTTCAAACATTCGTTCAGTAAGACCTCCAGAACCTTATAAAGGTAAAGGAATTCGTTACCAAGGTGAATACGTTCGCCGTAAAGAAGGTAAAACTGGTAAATAATAAATAACTTTCAGAAGAAAGGAGTAATAAAATGATCAGCAAAATTGATAAAAACAAAGTGCGTTTGAAAAGACATGCTCGTGTCCGTAACAAATTATCTGGCACTGCTGAAAAACCACGTTTAAATGTTTATCGTTCAAACAAACACATTTATGCACAAGTTATCGATGATGTTAATGGTAAAACATTAGCACAAGCTTCAACACAAGAAAAAGATCTAGCTAATGAAACTGGATCTAAAGTTGATTTATCAGCTAAAGTCGGCGAAACAATTGCTAAAAGAGCGAATGAAAAAGGCGTAAAAACAATTGTATTTGACCGCGGAGGATATTTATATCACGGACGTGTTAAAGCATTAGCAGATGCAGCTCGTGAAAATGGTTTACAATTTTAATTTAAAGGAGGGACATTTACATGGCTCTTAGAGAAGAAGCGAAAGAATTTGAAGAACGCGTTGTTACAATTAATCGTGTTGCAAAAGTTGTAAAAGGTGGTCGTAGTTTCCGTTTCAGCGCTTTAGTAGTAGTTGGAGATAAAAACGGTCGCGTTGGATTCGGTACTGGTAAAGCACAAGAGGTACCTGAAGCAATCAAAAAAGCAGTTGAAGCAGCTAAGAAAAACTTAGTTGAAGTTCCACGTGTCGAAGGTACAACTCCTCACATGATCACTGGACAATTCAGTTCAGGTAGTGTATTAATGAAACCAGCAGCTCCTGGTACTGGTGTTATTGCGGGTGGTCCTGTTCGTGCAGTATTAGAACTAGCAGGTATCACTGATATCTTAAGTAAATCTTTAGGTTCAAACACACCAATCAATATGGTGCGTGCAACAATTAATGGATTACAAAACCTTAAAAATGCTGAACAAGTTGCGAAATTACGTGGCAAGTCAGTAGAAGAATTATATAATTAAGGAGGGAAAATAAGTTATGGCTAAATTACAAATTACCCTCACTCGTAGTGTTATAGGTCGTCCAGAAACACAACGTAAAACTGTTGAAGCTTTAGGTTTGAAAAAAACAAACTCTTCAGTAGTTGTTGAAGATAACCCTGCTATTCGTGGGCAAATCAACAAAGTAAGTCACTTAGTGACAGTAGAAGAAAAATAATTAAGGAGGTGCCGAAATGAAATTACATGAGTTAAAACCAGCAGAAGGTTCTCGTAAAGTTCGTAACCGCGTAGGTCGTGGTGCAGCTACTGGTAACGGTAAAACTAGTGGCCGTGGACAAAAAGGACAAAAAGCGCGTTCAGGTGGTAGTATTAGACCAGGATTTGAAGGTGGACAATTACCTTTATTCCGCCGTTTACCAAAACGAGGTTTTACTAACATTAACCGCAAAGAATATGCTATTGTTAACTTAGACCAACTTAATAAATTTGAGGATGGTACTGAAGTAACTCCTGCTTTATTAGTAGAATCTGGTGTAGTTAAAAGTGAAAAATCTGGTATTAAAGTACTAGGTAGTGGTTCACTTGACAAGAAGTTAACAGTGAAAGCTAACAAATTCTCTGCTTCTGCAGCAGAAGCTATTGATGCTAAAGGCGGAGCACACGAGGTGATCTAATGTTTCAAACGCTTGTGAGCTTCTTTACTACAAAAGAAGTTCGTAACAAGATCTTTTTTACGCTCGCAATGTTAGTTATTTTTAAAATAGGTACTTATATTCCAGCACCTGGCGTAAATCCAGCTGCTTTTGACAGTCAACAAGGTTCTCAAGGTGTCACTGACTTACTTAACACGTTTGGTGGCGGAGCCTTGCAGAACTTTTCTATCTTTGCCATGGGTATAATGCCATATATTACTGCATCAATTGTGATGCAGTTATTACAAATGGATATTGTTCCAAAGTTTTCAGAGTGGGCAAAACAAGGTGATGCAGGTAGAAAAAAACTTAATAACGTAACCCGTTATTTTGCGATTGTACTTGCTTTTATCCAATCAATAGGAATGGCGTTCCAATTTAATAATTATTTGAAAGGTCAACTTATTATGGATCAGTCCGTAATAAGCTACCTAACAATAGCTGTTGTGTTAACAGCTGGTACAGCGTTTTTAATTTGGATAGGTGAACAAATCACTCAATTCGGTGTTGGTAATGGTATTTCCATCATTATCTTTGGAGGTATTTTATCTTCATTACCTTCATCATTAATCCAGTTTTACCAACAGTCCTTTGTAGGACAAGATGATACAACTTTAGCATGGTTAAAAGTTATTGGATTAATTGTTGGAATGGTATTGCTAACGGTTGGTGCAATATTCGTACTACAAGCTATTAGAAAAATACCAATTCAATATGCGAAAAAACAGTCTGCACAACGATTAGGTTCACAAGCAACATATTTACCTTTGAAAGTTAACTCTGCAGGGGTTATCCCAGTCATCTTTGCAATGGCGTTCTTCTTATTACCAAGAACATTAACTTTGTTCTTCCCTGATGCAAGTTGGGCGCAAAAAATATCTGACGTTGCAAATCCATCAAATAATATAGGGATGATTGTTTATGTGATTCTTATTATTGCATTCACATATTTCTATGCATTTGTACAAGTCAATCCTGAAAAGATGTCTGATAACCTTAAAAAACAAGGCAGTTATGTTCCGGGTATTAGACCTGGCGAACAAACAAAAAAATATATTACTAAAGTTCTCTACAGATTGACCTTTGTAGGATCAATATTCTTAGCTGTCGTTGCTATACTACCAATCATTGCTACTAAGGTGATGGACTTACCACAATCGATACAAGTCGGTGGTACAAGTCTACTTATCGTAATTGGTGTTGCGATTGAAACAATGAAGAGTCTTGAAGCTCAAGTGAGTCAAAAAGATTATAGAGGCTTTGGTGGTAGATAAATTGTAGGAGGGCACTTATGAATATCATTTTAATGGGTTTACCTGGCGCAGGTAAAGGAACTCAAGCGAGTGAAATTGTTAAGAAATTCCCAATTCCACACATATCTACTGGAGACATGTTCAGAAAAGCGATTAAAGATGAAACTGATTTAGGAAAAGAAGCTAAATCGTACATGGATCGTGGAGAATTAGTCCCTGATGAAGTTACTGTGGGCATTGTTAAAGAAAGAATTTCTGAAGACGATGCAAAAAAAGGATTCTTACTTGACGGCTTTCCTCGTACTATTGAACAAGCAAAAGCATTAAGTGAAATCATGCAAGAACTAGATAGAAAAATTGATGCTGTTATCAATATAGAGGTACCTGAAGAAGAATTAATGAACCGCCTTACTGGTCGTAGAATTTGCGAAAAATGCGGGCACACTTATCATCTTGTATTCAATCCTCCAAAAGTTGATGGCATTTGTGATATTGACGGTGGTAAATTATACCAACGTGAAGATGACAACCCAGAAACAGTTGCAAATCGTTTAAATGTCAATGTAAAACAATCTAAGCCAATCCTAGAATACTATGATAATGAAAATGTATTGAAAAACATTGATGGTTCAAAAGATATTAATGAGGTTACTTCAAACGTAATCGATATTCTTGAGAACCTAAAATAGTATCAACTTTGTACGGTCTATGTAATGCCAAGAGTATAAACGAAAAAGAGTGACAATGCGATATAGTAATTCATTTTAATTTTGTTGAACTTATTAACAACACTTATAGACTCGTATGGTTATAGTTGATCTTAGACGATAACCAACTATTGTAAAAAGGGGGAAGTTAATAAATGGCTAAGCAAGATGTTATTGAATTAGAAGGTACAGTATTAGATACTTTACCAAATGCAATGTTTAAAGTAGAATTAGAAAATGGTCATGAGATTTTAGCTCACGTAAGTGGTAAAATCAGAATGAATTATATTCGAATTCTACCTGGCGACAAAGTAACTGTAGAAATGTCTCCGTATGATTTAACACGCGGAAGAATTACGTATCGTTATAAATAATCGTCACTCCATAATATAGGGAGGTATTAAAATGAAAGTAAGACCATCAGTAAAACCAATTTGCGAAAAATGTAAAGTCATTAAACGTAAAGGTAAAGTAATGGTAATTTGTAGCAATCCAAAACACAAACAAAGACAAGGTTAATAAAGAGAGGTGTAAATAATTATGGCACGTATTGCAGGAGTAGATATTCCACGTGAAAAACGTATTGTTATTTCTTTAACTTATGTATATGGTATCGGTACTACTACAGCTCAAAAAATTGTTGAAGAAGTTAATGTATCTACAGATACTCGCGTTAAAGACTTAACTGATGACGAATTAGGTCGTATCCGTGAAGTAGTAGACAATTATAAAGTAGAAGGTGACTTACGTCGTGAGCAAAACTTAAACATTAAACGTTTAATGGAAATCTCATCATACCGTGGTATCCGTCACCGTCGTGGTTTACCAGTACGCGGACAAAAGACAAAAAACAATGCTCGTACTCGTAAAGGCCCAGTTAAAACTGTAGCTAACAAGAAAAAATAATAGGTAAAGGAGGCAAATTTTAAATGGCACGTAAACAAGTATCTCGTAAACGTAGAGTGAAAAAGAATATTGAGAATGGTGTGGCACACATCCGCTCAACATTCAATAATACAATCGTAACTATTACTGATGAATTTGGTAATGCTTTATCATGGTCATCAGCAGGTGCACTTGGATTTAAAGGATCAAAAAAATCAACACCATTTGCAGCACAAATGGCATCAGAAACTGCAGCTAAAGCAGCTATGGAACATGGTTTAAAAACTGTTGAAGTTACTGTTAAAGGTCCTGGCCCAGGTCGTGAATCAGCGATCCGTGCATTACAATCAGCTGGATTAGATGTAACTGCAATCCGTGACGTTACTCCAGTACCACATAATGGTTGTCGTCCACCAAAACGTCGTCGCGTATAATATTATCGTTATTGTCGCAAGTCACTGAGAAACACAGTACAATTCAAGTCGACGTAATCAAGGAGGATATTTGTAAATGATTGAAATCGAAAAACCTAGAATTGAAACAATTGAAATTAGTGAAGATGCTAAATTCGGTAAGTTCGTTGTTGAACCACTAGAACGTGGCTACGGTACTACACTAGGAAACTCCTTACGTCGTATCCTACTATCTTCATTACCAGGTGCAGCCGTTAAGTACATCGAAATCGAAGGTGTATTACATGAATTCTCAGCAATAGATAATGTTGTAGAAGATGTTTCAACAATTATTATGAACATCAAAAAGCTAGCATTGAAAATTTATTCTGAAGAAGATAAAACATTAGAGATTGATGTAAAAGATGAAGGCGAAGTTACTGCAAGCGACATCACGCATGATAGTGATGTAGAGATTTTAAATCCTGAGATTAAAATCGCAACAGTATCTAAAGGTGGACATTTAAAAATCCGTCTTGTTGCTAATAAGGGTAGAGGTTACGCATTAGCAGAACAAAATAACACTAGTGATTTACCAATTGGTGTAATTCCAGTGGATTCACTATATTCACCAGTAGAACGTGTTAACTATACTGTAGAAAACACACGTGTAGGTCAAAGTAGTGATTTTGATAAATTAACTTTGGATGTTTGGACTAATGGTTCAATTACGCCACAAGAGTCTGTTTCTCTAGCGGCAAAAATCCTAACTGAACATTTGAACATCTTCGTTGGATTAACTGATGAAGCACAAAATGCTGAAATCATGATTGAAAAAGAAGAAGATCAAAAAGAAAAAGTACTTGAAATGTCTATAGAAGAATTAGACTTATCTGTCCGTTCATATAACTGTTTGAAACGCGCAGGTATTAATTCTGTTCAAGAATTAGCTGATAAATCTGAAGCAGATATGATGAAAGTGCGCAATTTAGGACGCAAATCATTAGAAGAAGTTAAATATAAACTTGAAGATCTAGGCTTAGGTCTTAGAAAAGAAGATTAATAAAAAGGAGGTTAACTCATGGGTTACAGAAAATTAGGTCGTACTTCTGATCAACGTAAAGCGATGTTACGTGACTTAGCTACTTCACTTATTGTTAGTGAACGTGTTGAAACGACAGAAGCACGTGCAAAAGAATTACGTAGTGTTGTTGAAAAATTAATCACTTTAGGTAAAAAAGGAGATTTAGCATCTCGTCGTCAAGCTGCTAAAACTTTACGTAATGTTGAAGTCTTAAATGAAGATGAAACTACACAAACTGCACTTCAAAAATTATTTGGTGAAATTGCTGAACGTTATACAGAACGTCAAGGTGGTTACACACGTATCCTTAAAGTAGGCCCTCGTCGCGGTGACGGTGCTGAATCAGTAATTATAGAATTAGTTTAATTTAAATACACATACTACTATGTATAAAGCAAATGAGTGCAACGATAATGTTTGCCACATACAAATATTGTCTAGCTCAGAGTACCCCATCAAACTTAATAAATTTTAAAGCGTGAACTCAAATATGATGGGGTGCGCGCTTTTTTTGTTAGTCCCCCTTAATTCGAAGAATTTAGGGGGACTTATGCAATTGCGAAGCAATAGCGAACTGCTGAGCCTTAATTCAAAGAATTTAGGGGGACTTATGCAATTGCGAAGCAATAGCGAACTGCTGAGCCTTAATTCGAAGAATTTAGGGGGACTTATGCAATTGCGAAGCAATAGCGAACCGCTGAGCCTTAATTTGGGTAAGGTAAAGGAATACATTCATAGAGCCAATGCATAAGAAGTTCTAACTAGGCAATATTTTGTTCATAAATTTAAAAGTAGATAAATTGCTAAGAAACAATAATTGTTAACTATTTATATTAATGAGAAGTGTATTTTATGCTCAAAATTATCTTTATGCGTGTCTCAATAAATAAAATTTAAAAGAGAAATTAATGAAGATGAAGTGCTTATTTATCGTTTTTCATGTAAAATGATTAAGTATATGATTAATATTTTTGATTTAGGAGATAACTGGTATGATAACGCAAGCAGAAGAAATAATTAAATTTGATCATGTATCTTTTAAATATAATAGCGATGAACCACTTGCGTTAAATGATGTATCATTTAGCATTCCTAGAGGCAAATGGACCTCTATAGTAGGTCATAATGGTTCAGGTAAATCAACGATAGCAAAACTGATGATAGGCATTCAAAAACCTTTTGAGGGCCAAATATATTTAAACGGTGTTAGTATCAATGACGATAACTTAAATAAGTTGAGACAGCATATAGGAATTGTATTTCAAAATCCAGAAAATCAATTTGTTGGGTCTACTGTGGAATTTGATGTAGCATTTGGTTTAGAAAATAATGCTATGACTTACGAGAAAATGCATGAAATTGTGCCTAAAGCATTAGCGGATGTAGATATGCTGGACAGAGCTACATATGAGCCGCAATCACTTTCTGGTGGCCAAAAACAGCGTGTCGCTATCGCAGGTGTTTTAGCATTAAATACAGATATCATCATATTAGATGAAGCGACGTCTATGTTAGATCCAGAAGGTAGAACAGAATTAATTTCACTCATACATCGTTTAAAGGAAGAAAAAGATGTGACAATTATATCCATCACTCATGATTTATCTGAAGCTATAGATGCGGATCATTTAGTTGTTTTAAACCAAGGCTTTCTATATCAATCAGGTTTGCCTCAAGTTATTTTTAATAAAGGAGAGGCATTAACACAAATAGGTTTAGATTTACCGTTTGCAATGAGAATGAGCCAACAACTATTAGGTGTTACTGACTATATTTCTTATGAAGGGTTGGTAAGCAAATTATGACTGTTAAATTCAATCAAGTGTCCTATGTTTATCAAAAAGGAAC
This sequence comes from Staphylococcus sp. GDY8P198P, assembly GCF_017891615.1. Lineage (NCBI taxonomy): Bacteria > Bacillati > Bacillota > Bacilli > Caryophanales > Staphylococcaceae > Staphylococcus > Staphylococcus sp. GDY8P198P. The sequence continues at coordinate 29,636 of NZ_JAESJQ010000005.1, read as the reverse complement.
ACCTTATGAACATCTTGCATTGAAAGAGATTGTAACTACTTTTGAACAAGGTAAGTATTATGCAGTGATTGGTCAAACAGGCTCTGGTAAGTCTACATTAATACAGCATATTAATGGATTGCTAAAACCGTCACATGGCGCTTTAGAGGTCAATGAGGTCATGATTACGCACAAGACTAGAGATAAATATTTAAAGCAAGTGCGTAAGCGTGTAGGGGTAGTATTCCAATTTCCAGAATCACAACTTTTTGAAGACTCCGTGGAACGAGAAATTTTATTCGGACCTAAAAATTTTAATATGCCACTTGAAGAAGTAAAAACACGAGCATTTCAATTATTATTAGAGTTCGGTTTTAATAGGGATATACTTGAACAATCACCTTTCCAAATGTCGGGAGGTCAAATGAGAAAAATAGCAATTACTTCTATATTAGCTATGGATCCAGATATTGTTATTTTAGATGAACCTACTGCAGGACTTGACCCTAAAAGTAGAAATCAAATCATGGAAATGTTAAAGAAACTTCAGCTTGAACAAAATAAAACAATCATATTAGTTACGCATGAAATGAATGATGTTGCAAAATATGTTGATGAAGTGAAAATTATTAAACATGGCAAGTTAGTGGAAAGCTGTTCTCCAAGAAAATTGTTTAATGCTGACGACTATGTTAAAGATATGCATTTAGATGTACCAGACATCGTCAAATTACAGAGAGATATTGAAGCAAAGCATCAATTTAAATTTGAGCGCACGGCATTAACCGAATCAGAATTCACTGAGATGTATAAGGAGTGGCAACAACATGAGAGATAAGTTTATTATAGGACGTTATCTTCCATTAGACACTTTTGTACATCGTCGTGATCCACGTGCCAAATTAATATTTGTATTTTTATTTATCATACTAATATTTTTTGCACATTCATTTATCACTTATTTATGGTTATTCTTGATCATTGTAACCATGATGAAAGCAGCGCACATAAAATCTTGGTTTTTAATAAAGGGATTAACACCTATATGGATTTTTCTGATTTTCACCTTTTTAATGCATTTGTTTTTAACTAAAGGTGGTATGCGTATATTTGAGATAGGGTTTATTTCAATTGATACTCAGGGCGTTTTAGAAGGTATTTATATTGTGTTGAGGCTAATGTTTATCATTATGGTATCTACGATCATGACTTTAACGACAAGTCCATTAGATCTTACTGATGCGTTTGAACGATTATTATATCCATTAAAGTTGATAAAAGTTCCTGTACATTTACTGAGTATGATGATGTCAATCGCTTTACGTTTTATTCCAACTTTAATGAATGAGCTAGATAAGATTATCTTAGCACAGAAATCAAGAGGTTCTGAAATCAGTTCTGGGGGGTTAATTAACAGAGTTAAAGCATTTATTCCTTTATTGATACCCTTATTTATCTCAGCTTTCCAAAGAGCAGAAGATTTAGCCATTGCAATGGAAGTCCGTGGTTATGAAACAAACAAACAGCGAACAAGTTATCGTCAATTAGACTGGCAATGGTCTGATAGTTTGTTATTGATTTCAATTATACCAATAGCAATAATATTATTTGTGTTAAAGTATATGGGAGTGTAAAGAATGGTTCGTGTTTTAGTAAATATTTCATATCAGGGTAGTCAATTCTTAGGTTTTCAAATTCAAAATAATGGTAGAACCGTACAACAACAATTTGAAAAAATACTTAAACGCATGCACAAACGACATATTAGAATACATCCTAGTAGTCGAACTGATCGTGGCGTGCATGCATTAGAACAATATTTTCATTTTGATACAGAGCTTAACATTTCACCAGATCAATGGCGATATGCGATGAATCGGGCATTGCCTGATGATGTTTATGTGAAAGATGTTTCATTTGTAGATGAATCATTCCATTGTCGTTATGATTGTGTCGGTAAAACTTATCGCTATAAAGTTTATCAATCACCTAATAAAAATCCATTTGAATGTGGTTTAAAAAATCACGTACCAGAAAGTTTAAACTTTGAAAAAATGTCACAAGCTGCCAATTTGTTTATTGGTACACATGACTTTACTGGATTTTGTTCCCAAAAAACAGAAGTTGAAAGTAAAGTCCGTACGTTATATGAAAGTAAAATAGAAAAAACAGAATATGGTTTTGATTATGTCGTTACTGGTTCGGGATTTTTATATAATATGGTGCGTGTGTTAGTAGCATTTTTAATTGGAGTAGGCAAAGGGAAATTCCAACCTGAGGTAGTTCCACAATTATTAATTGCTAAAGATCGCAATAAAGTTCCGTTCACTGCACCAGCTGATGGATTGTATTTGGAACATATATATTTATCCCCCGAAGCACTGAAAAGAGACTTTGGTGAAGATATAAAAATATATCAAAAAAAATCTACACAAAATAGTTGAATTACATTGACAAAACCCCATAAAAATTATACGATAACTAACGGTATTGTTTTATATCACCCCACGATAAGCCCCGGAATCTTATTGTGTAACAAGATATAGAAGCACGTAGAAATTATAAATTAACAAAATAAATGAATTTAAGTTTAAATATCACTTTAATTAGACAAGAAACATTTATTTATTCTAGGAGGACAATTATATGCGTCAAACATTTATGGCTAATGAAGCAAACATTGAGCGCAAATGGTATGTTATTGATGCTGAAGGTAAAACACTTGGTCGTTTATCATCAGAAGTAGCTGCTATTCTACGCGGTAAAAATAAAGTAACTTATACACCACACGTTGATTCAGGTGATTATGTAATTATCATCAACGCTGCTAAAATTCAATTCACTGGTAATAAAGAACAAGACAAAATGTATTACCGTCATAGTAACCACCCAGGCGGAATCAAATCAATCTCTGCTGGTGAGTTAAAAGCTACAAACCCAGAACGTCTACTTGAAAACTCAATTAAAGGTATGTTACCAAGCACACGTCTAGGTGAAAAACAAGGCAAAAAATTATTTGTATATGGTGGCGCTGAACATCCACACGCTGCACAACAACCAGAAAACTACGAGTTACGTGGTTAATTAAAAGGAGGAAATTACATTGGCACAAGTTGAATATAAAGGCACAGGCCGTCGTAAAAACTCAGTAGCACGTGTACGTTTAGTACCTGGCGAAGGTAACATTACTGTTAACCACACTGATGTACGTAGCTACTTACCATTCGAATCATTAATCTTAGACTTAAACCAACCATTTGATGTTACAGAAACTAAAGGTAACTATGATGTATTAGTTAACGTTCACGGTGGTGGCTTCACTGGACAAGCACAAGCTATCCGTCATGGTATTGCACGTGCTTTATTAGAAGCAGATCCTGAATATAGAGGTTCATTAAAACGCGCTGGATTACTTACACGTGACCCACGTATGAAAGAACGTAAAAAACCAGGTCTTAAAAAAGCTCGTCGTTCACCACAATTCTCAAAACGTTAATTTCCCAAATGTTGTTGCGAATATTTTTCGCTCACAGATTTGGTACATTAATTGCTTAGGTAATTGATGTCAAACAGAAGAAACGTTTCAAACTTCCCATATTAATATGGGAAGTTTTTTTGTTTTATAAATAATCAAAAATGTATACAACTTTTGTACTCGTAAAAATAGAAAGAATTTGTTTTATTTTAGTAAGTTCAAATAGTATGAAGTATAATAAAATAAAACAGTATTAGAGGTTATACATATGACATTCAACAAACTAAATCATCACTTAAAAAAATTGAGTATCGTATTAATATTAATTATTTTTTCTAGCATTATTCTTTTGGTCATGAACCAAGTGTTTAACAAAACGTTAATTAAAAACATGTCCAGTGAAACATCAGTACCGACATTTTATTTACATGGTTATTCTGGAACAACTCAATCAGAAAAATACATGGTAAATTCGGCAGTCCAAAATAATATTACAAATGACGTTGTTGAAGCTAAAGTTTCATCAAATGGAAAGGTGACATTTAATAAAAATATATCTAACAATATGAAGCGTCCAATTATAAAAATTATACTTGAAGATAATGAAAATAAAAATTTAGAAAAAAATGCACAATGGATCAAAAATGTTATGATAGCTTTTAATGCAAAATATCATTTTAAAAAATTTAATTTTGTTGCACATTCAATGGGAAATCAATCTTTTAGTTATTATATGTTAAAGTATGGTGATGATAGTGTTTTACCTAAGTTGAATAAGCAAGTTAGTTTAGCTGGAAACTTTAACGGAGAAGTAGATATCAATGGTTTAGACTTAAATATACATTTAGACAAAAATGGCAAACCCAACAAGATGTTAAAAGAATACCGCGATTTATTATCCATGCAAGCACACTATCCTAAAAACGCTGAAGTTCTTAATATTTATGGTGATTTAAAAGACGGGACGCATTCTGATGGTAGAGTAACGAATGTATCATCAGAATCGTTAAGGTACTTATTATCAAATCATGTTAAAACTTATAAAACATACAAAATTTATGGACCTAAAGCTGAACATAGCGAGCTTCATGATAATGAAAAAGTTACAGATCAAATTAATGCATTTCTTTGGGAATTATAAATAAAAAAGATAACTCTATTATATTAGAATTATCTTTTGAACAGTTATGAAGTCACTATATTTACTCATTATAAAAAACTTAAAATTGATTGTTTTCAATTGCTAATAATTGTAACACGTTTTTGCGGTTTGACTCCCCATAAACATGTGGTTGAATCATTACTTCATCCGCATTGTAGTTATGTGCGATTGCTTGTAATTGTGTGTAAACTTCATTTGGTAAACCACTGATAAAGCGTGGTTCATTTTGCCTCATTTTTTCAAGTTCTCTAGTAGATGGTTGTCTTTGTTGAGCAAATGTAATTGATGGATAGTGACTAGGTTGTTTTAAATAGTTAATACGCAATAACCATAGATGAAAAGCTTGTTCCAATTCTTTAATCTTTTGAATGTCATTTGCAGTGATTACAAAAGTTGAAATAATAACATAAGGTGTTCGGTTTGGATGAAGTTTTGAAAATAGTTTTCGATAATCATCGATGGATTGTTTAACCTTATCTTTATTCTTACCCATTAAAGCAGTGACAAAGGGTAAACCAAGTTGTGCAGCGAGTTCAGCGCTATTTTGGCTTGTGCCCAATAAATGCATATCAGGTTGTGTATTGATTAAAGGTGTAGCGTATAATCCAAGAAATCTTTGTCTTTGAATGTCATCATTAAAATAGTTTGTTAAATCCACAATTTGTGTTTTAAAATCAACGTTGGTTGTTTTGTTTTCATTTAATGCTTGATTTACATTTTTAAAACTCATAGAACGGCCAATGCCTAAATCCACTCTGCCGGGATGACGTCCTTCTAGTATTTTAAATACTTCTGCTACTTTATATGCACTATAGTGAGGAAGCATAACACCACCACTGCCTATGCGAATCGAATTTGTATTTTCTAGCAAAGTCATCATTATCATTTCAGGAGCACTAGAAGCAACTGACAATACTTTGTGATGTTCAGCAACCCAAAATCGATAAAAACCTAGCGATTCTGCAAATTGAGCTAATTCAACAGAATGATTTATCGCTTGAGTAGTATCGCTGCCTTCAAATATTGGAACATAGTCTAGTATACTTAATCGCATATTACACTCTCCTTCATTACAATCATTTAAGTGCTCCATTTTATTTATCATAACACGAGGACAAAATATCAAATAAGCGATTTGATTGATTGCATAACTTCATCACTATAGAATAGAAGAAAATATGAAATGGAGGCAAAATAATGAAAACAGAAAGCATTGTATTAGCAAAACGCCCAGAAGGCATACCTTCTGATGATGTATTTAGATACGAAACTATTGAAATAGATGAGCCTGGTAATGATGAGATTCAAGTTGAAGCGATATATATTTCGGTAGATCCATATATGCGTGGCAGAATGGATGATAGTAAATCTTATATACAACCATTTCAATTAGATGAACCATTGGCAGGACATATTGTTGGAAAAGTAGTGCAATCCAACGCTGACACTTTTGAGCAAGGTGATTATGTATTAGGTATGTTACCTTGGCAAAAATATACAAATGTATCAGCTCAAAAAGTTACGAAAATTACTCAGAGAGACATTCCACTTTATTTATATCTAAGTGTATTAGGTATGACTGGTCAAACGGCATACCATGGTCTGCTAAAAATCGGCCAACCAAAAGAAGGAGAAACTGTTGTTGTATCTGCAGCTTCAGGGGCTGTCGGTTCAGTAGTAGGTCAAATAGCTAAATTAAAAGGTGCGCGTGTGGTTGGTATTGCAGGCGGAACAACCAAAACGAAATATTTAACTGAACAATTAGGATTTGATGCTAGTGTAGATTATAAAGCTGATAACTTCTCAGAACAATTAGCTCAAGCAGTTCCAGATGGTGTAGATGTTTATTTTGAAAATGTTGGTGGACACATTGCAGATGAAGTAATGAAACACTTAAATCAATTTGCTAGAATTCCAGTATGTGGTGCAATTTCTGGCTATAATGATAAAAGTATTGAGCACGGACCACGTATTCAGCCGATTTTGATAAAATCACAAGCACTTATGAAAGGATTTGTTGTTGCAAATTTTGCTGATGACTTTAAACAAGCGAGTCAACAGCTTGCTCAGTGGGTAAATGAAGATAAAATAAAAACAAAAACTTCGATCGTAGAAGGATTTGAAAACGTGCCTAATGCATTTAGAAATTTATTTACTGGAGATAATTTTGGTAAACAAGTGGTCCAAGTTTCAGACAATTTATAAGTAAAGGAGATGCACATATGAAAGCAATTGCTGCAGATAGACCGTTTACATTAGATGAGGGTAATCAATTTTATGAAATGGATATAGAGAAGCCAAAGCCTCAGCAATATGAATTATTAGTGCGTTTAACTGCTATTAGTGTGAATCCAGTAGATACGAAAATTAGACAATCGTCTATAAATGAGTCGCCAAGAATTTTAGGATATGATGCTGTAGGTGTTGTAGAAGCTATAGGCGAAGATGTTAAACAATTTAAGATTGGCGATGAAGTTTATTATTCAGGTTCACCTTCGTATCAAGGATCGAATCAGACATATCAACTTGTTGATGAACGATTGGTAGCATTGAAGCCGAGTAATATTAGTGATGTTGAAGCGGCAAGTCTCCCTTTAACTGGTTTAACAGCTTCAGAAACGCTTTTTGATGTTTTTAATATTTCTCATAATCCAGAAGAAAATAAAGGCAAGTCCATATTAATAATTAATGGCGCAGGTGGCGTAGGCAGTATCGCAACACAGATAGCAAAGTATTACGGGCTACACGTCATCACCACTGCATCTCGCAATGAAACGTATAATTGGTCAAAATCATTAGGTGCAGACATCGTGTTGAATCATAAAAATAATCTGACAGATGAATTTAAAAAATATGAAATTAGTGAAGTAGATTATATATTTTGTACTTTTGATACGGACTTGTATTACGAAAAAATGATTGAATTAGTAAAACCACGCGGTAAGATTGCTACAATTGTTGCTTTCAACAATAAGCAAGATTTAAATTTATTGAAGCCTAAAAGTGTAACCTTTACACATGAATATATGTATTCAAGACCGTTAAATAAAACAGAAGATATGTCTATTCATGGTACCTATTTAAAAGATATCACTAACAAAGTAGAATCAGGCGACTATAAACCAACAGCAAATGAAGTGTTAAAAGGATTAACAGCAGATAATATTTATGAAGCGCATAAAAAAATGGAAAACCACAGCATGGTTGGCAAATTAGTTATTTCTATTTAGTAAAAGTGCACGATGTTATAAATATGAACACTGCTATTGAGAAATTCTTATTGTTAAGCAATACTATAAAAGTTTAACAGCTTTCAATAAAATAGCTGCTACAAAGGAGCAAAGACAATCAAAACAGTATATTTGATTGTTATTTTGCTCCTTTATTTTTTCAAAGTAACGGTTTCTCACAATATCAATATCGAAAATTATTACTTTTGAATATACGCACAATTTAAGATATAAAATGTATAAATTAAAGTGTTAAATACAATTAAATTCATAAATTACGCATATTACCACGATGTAAGGGTATATATGACACATAAAGTAAAGGGAGAGTGTCATGTTAATATGCGTCTTAAAAAATTAACAGTAGTTTTTTGGGTAGCGCTAACGATTTGTACGCTATTTGTTATTTATGGCGCAATTGCGCCTAAACAATTAGAATCGGTTACACAAGCGATTACCAATTTTATTGCAGTAAATTTTGGATGGTATTATTTACTATTAGTATTAGCTATTTTAGTTGTATCTATTTATTTATTATTTTCTAGATATTCAACAATAACTTTAGGAGAAGAAGGAGAAGACCCAGAATTTTCACTAAAATCATGGTTTGCAATGTTGTTTAGTGCGGGTATGGGGATTGGTTTAGTATTTTGGACAACAGCTGAACCTATCAGTCATGCATTTACATTAACACCGATACATAAAGCAGGAACACAAACTGCTATAAATGAAGCGATGCAGTTCTCATTTTTCCACTGGGGTATACATGCATGGGCAGTGTACGGAATTGTTGGACTTGTGTTTGCATACTTTAATTTTCATAAAGGTTATCCTGGATTAGTGAGTGCTACATTAAGACCAGTTTTAGGAGAAAAGATGATGCGTGGGCCAATAGGTGGCGCAATCGATGTGCTTGCAATTATCGCCACAGTGACTGGTGTTGCTGCGACACTTGGATTTGGTGCATTACAAATTAATGAAGGTCTAAATTTTTTATTTAAAATACCTTCTAATTTTGGTACACAAGTTGTGATTATTGTTATTGCTACAGTGTTATTTACGTGGTCTGCTTGGTCAGGTATTGATAAAGGCATTAAAAACTTAAGTAATATTAATATGTTTTTAGCTTTTGTAGTATTAATCGCATTATTTTGTGTCGGACCTACGTTAAACATTTTAAATACGTTTACTAACTCATTGGGAGATTATATTGCTAATTTCTTTAACATGAGTTTACGTATTCCACAATCAGGTGGGGAGAAATTCCAATGGTTGCAACAGTGGACAATTTTCTACTGGGCATGGTGGGTCTCTTGGGCACCTTTTGTTGGCATATTCATTGCTCGAGTTTCTCGAGGTAGAACAATTAAAGAATTTATTTTAGGTGTACTTTTTGTACCTGCACTTGTTTGTTTTTTATTCTTTGCAGTGTTCGGGGCGTCAGCGATTTATTTACAGCAAAATGGCATTGCCAACATTGCTAAAGAGGCAACTGAAACTGCAACATTTGCAACACTTGAGCATTTTCCATTAGGATTTTTACTCAGTATTATTACACTCATTGTAATTATGATTTTCTTTGTTACTTCAGCAGACTCTGCAACTTATGTGCTAGGTATGTTGAGTTCTAAAGGGAGTATTAATCCATCTGGCGTAGTAAAAGTAAGTTGGGGTGTTATTTTAGCACTATTTGCTATGATTATGATTTATACAGGTGGTACACAGTCAATACAAAACTTATTAATCATAGCAGCATTACCTTTTTCAATCGTTATTATCTTTATGATTTGGTCGTTATTCAAATCATTATCAATTGAAAAACCACGGCCTAGCAATAAATTACTTGTTTCAGATGAAAAATATTTACAATATCGAAAAGCGAGTCAAGACCATGAAAAAAATAGTCAATCACAAACGCATCACGACAGTAATTAAAATTATTTTACCAAATACATTATAATTTCAATTTAAAATGTTTTTACTTTTATTTAACGGGGTATAAAGATGTATGACATGTACATATAATTTAACTATAGGAGGTGTCATACGAGGTGAAGCGAATTAAAAATTTTATACTGGGTCTATTAATCGTAGTCATCGTTGGTTTTTTACTATTTATGTATATCAAAGATTCTAGAATTAGTGAGTACCAAGACTACTTCAAGCAATTTAATTGGTTTGAACCGACGCTTATTGGCTTAGCAGCCCTACTGATTTTAATAGGTCTAATACTTGTATTTAGCTTGTTTAAACCTACGTACAGAAAACCTGGACTTTATAAAGACTATGAAGATGGACATATTTATGTATCAAGAAAAGCAGTTGAAAAATCTGCATACGATACACTTGTAAAATATGACCAAATTCGTCAACCAAATGTTATAGCGAAACTATATAACAAGAAAAAGAAATCACATATTGCTTTAAAAGCGGATTTCTTTGTTCCAGGTGATGTTCAAGTTGGTTCATTGACAGAAGAAGTAAGAAATGACATTAAACAAAATGTTGAGCATTTCACAGAATTACCAGTTTCAAAATTAGAGGTTAATGTTAGAGATCAAAAAGCCTCAGGCAAACGTGTGTTGTAAGGGAGGGTTATCATGGCTAACAATAATAACCAACAAAGACAAGATTCTACACAAGAAGTTGTTGATTTTTTCAAAACGTTTAAATGGAGAATAATTGGATTTTTAGCATTTCTAATTATCGCTATCTTATTTTTAACGTTAGGTTTCTGGAGTACAATATTAATAATTGTTTTATGTTTAATTGGTATTGGTATTGGGTATACTAAAGACCGTAAGCAGGATTTTTTGAATTTCTTAAATCGATGGAGTTAATTAATTTAAAATAGTAAATTAATCATTTTAAAATCTTATATAAAAAAGGAGAATTAATTATGGCAGTAGATAATAATAAAGCAAAACAAGCATATGATAATCAAACTGGAGTAAAAGAAAAAGAGCAAGAACAGCAACAACAGCAACAACAACAGCAACAAGAACCAGAATTCACTAATAAGTTAACTTTCTCAGACGAAGTTATTGAAAAAATTGCTGGTATTGCTGCACGCGAAGTAAATGGTATTTTAGAAATGAAAGGCGGCTTCGTTGATAACATTTCTAGTTCATTTGGTAGCAGTAACAACGTAACACAAGGTGTTAGCGTTGAAGTAGGCGAAAAACAAGCGGCAGTTGATTTAAAAGTTATTTTAGAATATGGTGAATCTGCACCTAAAATCTTCCGCAAAGTGACAGACTTAGTAAAAGAACAAGTTAAATATATTACTGGTCTTGAAGTTGTAGAAGTGAATATGCGTGTTGAAGACGTGATGACTAGAAAAGAATGGTCACAAAAAAATGAAAAAAGCCAAGATTCAAACAACGAAAATAAAGGCTTACAATAATGCTTAATACAAAACTACCGGTAAAGTAATTACTTTACCGGTAGTTTTTTTGTACGTTCATATAGCGTATTTTTATTCCTGATATAATGGATTGCTAACCTTGATATAAGTATAATAATCCGCTTCATCTGTGAGGCGCATCGTTGTAACACATTTATAATCTATTTTTGGTGCCAATAGAATTGATTTAATATTTTCTACGCGTTGTTGGTCATCTATATCATTTGCAATAACTTTTAATTTAGCAATTAAAATATCATGGATCAATTGCCAAAGTTGAGTTTCAAAATTAGAGTGCTCACTTGATTTTGTAATACTGACAATTAATTCACCGAGATGATTTTGAATACTTGAGTAAAAAACTTTATTGAATACTGTTTGAGGTTGGTCAGATAAAATTAAAGATTTTTCATGAAATTTTGCAGTACTATAGCCCATCTTATTTAAGTGCATTTGATCTATACGTAGCCCTTCAAAATCACGTAAATAAAGTGTATCTAAAAGCCCATCTTCGGTAAATGTAGCGATTGAATTTTGTAGATGCGCTTCAAGGGCGATTCCGTATTTCACATATAGAGGAATCGTGATATCTATTAAGGCTTGGCTGTATTGTTGTATCCAAGATAAAGCAGCTATTTCAAAGGTCGGAAGTTTATTTTTTTCTTTATATTTTTTAATTAACGAGACAATTAATGGTTCATCATTATATATAGTTGAAGTAACTAATGCTGAAGGAATGATGGGTGTAGTATCATTTTTGATCAATTGATAAATATTGGTTCTAAATAATGTACCTAGTTGTTCACTTCTTTTTGTTCTGATAGTTGTCTCATCCAATGAGTTATAAAAATGAATACCGGCAAGCTCATCAATTGTATCAGCGTTTATATGCTTAAACAATGAATCATTTTGTTTAATATCATTAAGGATACGTGTTACCTGTGGCCCATTTATTGTAGTTTGTTCAGATAATGTTCTTATCTCACCAGTAATATGAACATTAGTTGATAACTTAATATGAGGTAATTTTTCAGGATATTTGGGCATTAATGTTCTAAATGATAGTCCTGCGTAATATGATTGTTGATAATCAATTGGTATCACTTTCTTGGTATTTAATTCTGCTTTGTACTCCTGTAATAATATATGGTCGTATTGCCATGGATGCACGACCATTACGTAATATTGATTAATTTGATCACGACCAACATGATTCATAACAGCTGCTTCTAACCCTTCAAACATTCTAAAAAGTAAATCATTTTCTTCTTCAATATAAGTTTGAGCTTTTGCTATTGATTTATGTATTAAAATAAATTGTAAGGATATGGCATTACCAAATTCCGCTGAATAATTAATTACAGTTTCTGGTGTCATTCCTTTTCGTAATTTAGCTCCCGGATGAATTGGGTGTCCTTCAATAACAAACTGTTCAGAACTCAAATAACTATCCTCTGAATTTATAATTAAATCATATAAACTTTTTTTATTGTTTTCTAATGTGTATGCTTGATAGCTTAATGCAATTGCCATATTTGTGACACTATTGTTCAAATCTTCATAAAATTGAGTGCTAGCTTCATTATCAAGTTCTGGCGATATTGTTAAAATAATGTTTAATATTTCATTTGGATGTTGTACCCTATTGTAACTGCCATTGTGTTCAATATAAAATGGCCCTTGAACATCTAAGCGATCAAATGCATGTTCTCCTGTTATAGTTGCATATAGTGTCTTATTAAGTTTAGGAAACGCAATGGATAACAATTTACTGTTTGCTGGTAAGTGTTCAATGTTCAAATCTTGATTAGAAATAACCTTACTGTGGCTCCGACTTTCTACTAAATTTTCCCTATGTAATGAAGAAATTAATCTTTGAGATATTTTATCTCGACTTTCTAAAAGCATATTTAGGAACAATTTTGCCCATTGTTCATTGATTGATGATAAATAATCAAATGCATGTTGTTCGTCATTGTTAATATTATTTAAAAAATTGTTGTTAATACTTTTTGAATTCATAAAGCACCTCTAAAAATTATTTTACAAAAGTATAAGATATTTGTATAATCCATAATATCGATAATGATAATTATTATCAATTAAAAAGTCAGGTGAAATTATGGCAAAGTATTTTTTCCCAAGTTCGTTCCTATTATTTTTAGGAAATTGGATTGGACATATCACTTTAAATTGGTATGTGTATACGTTATATCATAACGCAATTCATCTTGGACTCATTAATTTTTTCCGTCTTGTACCTATTTTACTCATAAGTGTATGGGCTGGTGCATTAGCAGATCGATGTAATAGGGGGAAATTATTGAAAATAACTATCTCTTCTTCTTTCTTACTTACCACTTTATTGTGTGTCTTAATCTTTCAAGAATGGGATATACCGATTGTAGTATTTTTATTATATTCATTGGGTAGAGGTATTATGAGTGCAATAGAAACGCCAGTTCGTCAATCTGTACTACCAGATTTGACGAAACGTTTAACAACAACACAGGTTGTTTCGTACCATTCATTTATTATTAATATTTGTAGATCTATAGGTCCTGCTATAGCAGGTTTAGTAATGGCGAGTTATAACGCAGAAATAAGTTTCATTATACAAGCGGTATGTTACTTAATATCTTTAATGCTGTGCTTGCCTCTCAAGATTGAACAACCGAGAGATAATGAAGCACAAACACAAATGAGTATTAAATTTGTGTTTGAATACTTTAAAGATAATAGTGTTGGCACTAGGATATTTGTAACATCTTTATTTATAATGGCTAGTGGTTTTACATATACTTCATTATTACCAGTTTTAACAGATAAGACGTTCCCTGAACAAGTAACGATGTTTGGGACAGCAATGACATGTTGTGCAATAGGTGGTATTATTGCGACGATGATTTTACCTAATTTACTAGAAAACATCTCTATGGTGAAGATGTATTATTATAGTTCGATATTATTTGGCGTTTCTTTATTAGGTAGTATTAGCCAGAATATTGTTGTTTTTTTTATTTCAGTTTTCTTAATTGGTCTGTTCAGTCAATGGATGCGTACCACTAATAGGATTTATTTTCAACATCGTGTTAAATCAGAACATCGAGGGAAAATACTAAGTGTTGTAATGATGGATAGAGGGATGATTCCCCTAGGTGCCATGATCATGAGTTTTTTAACTGAGTACATAGGTATTATAGAAACCTTCATTATTATGGGATTAAGTACCTTAACGATTGCATTAATATTTGGCACGATTAACAGACAAAGAACAAATGGAGGCAATGTTGTATGATGCATCATATATGGAAATTAGCAGATTTAAATATTCAACACCGCATGTTTAATGCAATTCTTAAAGAACATATTTTTCCTGAGCAAATGTTCTTTAAGTCTTTTGATAAATGCCTAGAACTTCAATACAAAGGACAAGCATTAAATGTTAACTATATAAGAAAGAGTCCTTTAATGCGTTATGTCTTTGAAGGTGAGATACGTTATATTAAAGGTGACGCAAGTTTTAATATTGAATCTTTGGAACAATTGCTTGAATTATTAACAAATCAATTTGATATCCCTATTAGTACTAGACTAACAGCAGAGTTACAATCAAGCCGAGAAGGACTAGCGATGAGTTATGAACATTTTAATAATAGACAATCTAACATTCGTGATAGTTTGAATTTTTCAAGGATGCCAATTACGATCAACTTTTTTACATGGCTCCAACATATGAAAGAAGATAATGACGTTAATGATTTAATTTATTCTGAAAGTCTTGTAGTGGAGGGGCATCCAACGCACCCTTTAACTAAAACAAAGTTACCCTTAACGAATGAAGAAGTTAAATTATATGCGCCTGAATTTGAAAAAATTATTCCATTGAAAATCATGCTTATCCATAAACAATTTTGTATAGCAACTGCGATGGAAGACGATGAACAATATATCATCAATCAAGTCATTCCTGAATATAAAGTTAAAATAAAAGCATTTCTAGATTCACATGATTTAGATTTAGCAGATTATCGAATTATATTTGTACATCCATGGCAATATGAAAATGTTATTCCACAACAATTTGGACATTGGATAGAAACACAACGTCTTGTAGCGACACCGTTTGACTTAGAATCCAAAGCAACACTGTCTTTTAGAACAATGGAGCTACTCAATAAACCATTTCATGTCAAATTACCAATAAATGTTCAGGCGACAAGTGCAGTGAGAACCGTTTCAGCAGTAACAACCGTTGACGGTCCTAAATTAAGTTATGAGCTGCAAGATATGATGGATGTGTATCCTCAATTAAAGGTCGCGTTGGAGCCCTATGGTATATATGCTGATACAGATGAAGATATCGCACGCCAATTAGCTTGTATTGTGCGCTATCAGCCACAAATTTCAAACACTGGTCTCACGATAGTAACTGGAAGTTTGGTCAATAGAAATCCTGTAGATAATCAAATCATTGTCGATAGTTATATAGAATGGCTTGGTCTAAAGTTAACCAAAGAGACAATTAAAAAATTTATTAGTAATTATGCATTAACACTTATAAAACCATTAATAGCCTATATCCAAGATTACGGTGTTGCATTAGAAGCGCACATGCAAAACACAATTGTTAATTTGAACCACGATTTTAAAATGAAGTTTATGATCAGAGATTTAGGAGGTTCAAGAATTGACTTAGATACGTTAAAAGCTCAATTACCTAACATTAATGTTACTAATAAAAGTTTAATCGTCGAGAATATTGAAGCGGTCATAGCAAAATTTCAACATGCTGTCATTCAAAATCAAATTTCAGAACTAATACATCATTTTACGCAATATGATGGTATTGAAGCAGACGAACTATTTGACCTTGTACGCGAAGCAGTTGAACAATCCATTGATTCTAAAAAAGCACATGCACACATACTACGACAAACCTTATTTGGAGCTAAAATAAATGTGAAAGCATTGCTACGTATGCGAATGGAAGGTAAGGTTAAAAATTATTTAACTGTAGATTTAGATAATCCTTTAAGTAATGAGGTGTAATTATGGCAAAAATCAACATAAATCTTTCTAAAATTAAATACAACGCCATGACATTAAACACACTTTTAAAACAACATCACATTGCTTTTACACCTGTGATTAAATGTGTAGCGGGTGATAAAACAATCGTTGAAACGTTGAAAAGTATTGGCATTACACATGTTGCAGACGCAAGGATCAGCAATATTCTAAAAAGTACAGATGAAGCCATATCTTATACATTAATTAGAAATAGTAACCATGATGAATTAGAAAATGTAGTACGCCACGTTGACATGAGCATCCAAACTGAATTAAAAACAATACGACAAATCAATGAAATCGCAAGTAATTATAATGTGAAACATAAAATATTATTAATGGTTGATTGGAAAGATGCTAGAGAAGGTGTGCTGACTTACGATGTAATTGCTTATATTAGAGAAATTATTAACATGCATCATATTTCCCTCAAAGGATTGGCTTTTAATTTTATGTGTTTTAATGCTATTGCTCCAACCGAAGAGGACGTTGAGATGATCAATCAGTTTATAACTTCAATCGAGAAAGAAACACATATGAAATTTGAAATAATCTCAGGTGGCAATTCTAGTATGCTATTACAAATGCTTTATAACGATTTAGGAAAAATTAATGAATTAAGAGTTGGAGAAACTTTGTTTAGAGGAATTGAAACGACTACAAATAATTCATTTGCTACTTTATATCAAAATGCCATCATTTTAGAAACAGAAATTGTTGAAATCAAACCACGTATTAACATGAATGATGGAGAACACTATTTACAAGCAATTGTAGATATAGGAAATTTAGACACAGACGTTAATGACATTAAACCATTACATCATCAAGTGAAAGTTTTGGGTGCGACGAGTGACCACCTTATGATAAATTTATTAAATAATGATCATTACCGTATCGGAGATAAAATACAGTTCAGTTTAGGTTACAAAGCTTTAGCACAAAGTATGTTTGTACCTAATTTAGCTAAAGATTATCAGAGTGATGATGTTATTGAAAAAATGTGTTATATCAAAAATATGAGAATATTGAATAAAATTTGATTTTTATCAAATTTTAATAAAAAAATTATTGACATTGAGAATCGTTATCAATAAAATTAGATGTGTAATGATACATATCTAAGGAGTGAAAACGATGAAGCAGAGATCTAAATGGATGGGTCTATTATTAATCACATTAACGCTTATCCTGTTAGCGGCTTGTGGTAAAGTTAGTGATAATGGTTCTGACCAATCTAAAAAGGACGACAAAAGTAAAAACGGCACAACGATTAAGCATGATGGAGGAACAACTAACATTGATAAAAAACCTAAACGTGTAGTTGCACTTGAGTTTTCATTTGTTGATGCATTAGCGGCATTGGATATTAAACCGGTTGGTGTCGCTGATGATGGTAAAAAAGATAGAATTTTAGCACCGATTCGTGAAAAAATAGGTGATTATCAATCAGTGGGTGCACGTAAACAACCAAACCTGGAAGAAATTAGTAATCAGAAACCAGATTTAATTATCGCAGATAGTAATAGACATAAAGGCATACAAAAAGATTTAGAAAAAATTGCCCCTACGATAATGTTACCAAGCTTTGATAGTGATTATAAAGACAACTTAGAGGCATTTAAAACAATTGCTAAAGCTACAGGTGAAGAAGATAAAGGAAAAGAAAGATTAAAAGAACATAATGAGTTAATGGATAAATATAAGAAAGAAATAACAATGGACAAATCTCAACCAGTATTAGCTACAGTAATTGCCAAATCTGGTTTGCTTGCACACCCAGAAAATACATATGTAGGTGAATTATTAAAAGAATTAGGTTTTAACAACGCGCTTAATAAAACTGAAACAGATAATCTATCTAAGTATTTAAAAGGACCATACTTACAACTAAATTCAGAAGTGCTTTCAGACATTAATCCAGGACGCATGTTTATCATGGTGGACAAAGGAAAAGCTGATCCAAACTTGAAAAAGCAAGAAGAAGAGCCAGTTTGGCAAAGTTTAGATGCTGTTAAAAATGATAGAATTGCTATTGTAGATAGAAATACTTGGGCTCGTGCAAGAGGTATCATTTCTTCTGAAGAGATTGCTAAACAGTTAGTAGAGATTTCAAAAGATGAAAAAAATGATAAACAACAAAAGTAAGGTGAACGGTAAATGACTAAGTCTAATAGCATTAACCAAACCAAAACTGAAGACAAGAAAAATAACAAACGCACAGCACTCACATTTATTGTGAGTGTGTGTGCGCTTTTTGTCATTATTTATTTTAATTTAAGTATAGGCGCATCTCATATTACTTTCAATGACTTTAATGATTATTTTTTTGCGCATTCACAAACGAAACAAACTTTTTTAATACATAATGTACGAATACCAAGAATGTTAGCTGGTTTATTCATAGGTGCAGCGCTAGGGTTAGCAGGATTGTTAATGCAAGCGATGACTAGAAATCCTTTAGCTTCTCCTCAAATATTTGGCGTGAATTCAGGTGCATCTTTCGTGATTGTATTGATTACTATGATTGTGCCATCGTTGTCATCTTATGCAACGATATTAGCTTTTATAGGTGCCTTTATAGGTGGTCTAACTGTCTACGCTTTATCTGGCTCAACTAGAGGGATGACTCCAATTAAGTTAGCGCTTGCCGGAATGGCAATCCATTTATTTTTTTCAAGTATGACACAGGGTATTATCTTATTAAATGAAGATGCAACATCAACAGTGATGTTTTGGTTAGTAGGATCTTTATCTTCGATTACATGGACACAAGTATTAGGTATCTTGCCATGGTTGATACTTGCATTTATCTGTACAGTTATCATAGCTAAACAATTGACAATCATGGAATTAGGTGAAGATTTGGCCACCTCATTAGGCCAAAATGTTAAATTGATAAGAATGATCATTGGTATCTTAGTCATTGTGTTGGCAGGTACTTCTGTTTCAATCGCAGGTCCAATTGGTTTTGTAGGACTGATAGTGCCACATATTGTTAAACACTATATTAAAACAGATTATAGATTAATGGTGCCTTTAACGATGATTATCGGTGCAAACTTATTATTATTATCTGACGTTTTAAGTAGATTGATTGCCTTTCCTTTTGAATCACCTGTAGGTATAGTAACGTCATTTATAGGTGCTTTTTATTTCTTAGCATTTACAATAAAAGGGGTGAGAAGGCTATGAGGCGTCCATTCATATTTCGCTATTTGTTAGTTACAGTATTGTTATTGATTGCGTCAATTGCGTCCCTTTCAATAGGTGCTGTTTTAATCAATCCGTTTGAAGCGGTAAATAGCCTTTTTACGCAAAATAATTTTATAATTAACGAGTATAGAGCGCCAAGAATGTTTTTGGCATTAATTGTAGGTAGTAGCCTTGCTATTTCCGGTGCATTGATACAGGGCGTAGTAAGAAATGCTCTGGCTTCTCCTGATGTGATAGGTATTACCAAAGGTGCAAGTTTATCTGCCGTTACAATCATCATGTTATTTCCATCAGCGCCTTTATTCATATTGCCATTTGGATCATTTGCAGGCGCATTAATCATAAGTTTAATTTTAACTATATTAATATCAAGATTTAATGTAAAGGGCTCTAAGTTAGCATTAATTGGTTTAGCGATAGGTGCAATATGTACAGCAATTGTACAATATATGCTCATACGTAACCCGCTTGACGCTAACACGGCATTAGTCTGGCTAACAGGTAGCTTATATGGTCATAGTATGTCAAATGTGTGGGTGATATTACCTTGGTTTATTGTTGCGTTACCGGTGATATTTTATTATTGTCATCAACTAGATATTTTGACATTAGGAGATGAGATAGCGATTGCACTCGGGGCAAAAGTGAAAAAGGTAAAAGCAATTCTTTTATTTTTAGCTGTCATCCTAGCAGGTGCTTCAATATCAGTAGTTGGTGGACTGAGCTTTTTAGGTCTCATTGCACCTCACATAGCTAGACAATTAGTTGGTCATAAACATAAGCATATTACGCTTATGTCTGGCTTATTAGGTGCTTTAATTTTAATGATAAGCGACAGTCTAGCAAGAGGCATCCATCCGCCAATTGATATTCCTGTTGGTGTCATTGTCGCAATTGTTGGTGTACCATATTTTCTATTTTTATTGAGAAAATTATAAATTTAATATATAAAAGATTGAAAACGAAAGCGCTTTCATTTAAAGTAGAGGCTGAGACAACATGCATTTGTACCAACCTCACTTCATATTGACAGAAAATGACTGAACTGAAAACGCGCTTTAGATTAAGTTTTTCAATTCTAGTCAACCTTATCGGGGTGGGACGACGAAATCTATTTAATAAAATTAGATTTCTGTCCCACTCCTTTTATTAGCTATAAAAAGAAATGACATTAAAAAGACATTAAAATTTGATTTACATATTTATACAAAATAGGTTATAATTATTGCTGTTGCTTTTTAAAGTGTTTATGAAAATATATACACACCTAAGGGGTGAACGAAATGGACGATTATAGTAAAGCACAAATTATCAAAGGAAGATTAAAATTCATTTTGATGTCAGTTTTGGGGATTATTCTATTTTTGATTCCTATAACCGTGACTGAAGATGGTGAAAAGCAAACGACTTTACCAGTGGCATTTTTAGCAGGTCTATTAAAAGATTTATTAGGTGATGCGATGCCAGTGATTATTGTAATAATAATTACTATTTCAGGTGTTTTATCTATCATCTGTTCGACGGTATTGAAAAATAAATTGAAACCTGATGGATTAATGAATAACGCATTTAATGTAAAATTTGTATGGCTTATTTTAAGGGTTTTAGCCGTTATTTTTGTCTGGATGACATATTTGAAAATGGGCTCAAAAGCAATTTATTCAACTGATACTGGTGGTTTAGTGTTCGAAAGTTTATTACCAACGCTTGTATCTGTGTTTTTCTTTGCGGCACTTTTTTTACCTTTATTAATGGAATATGGCTTATTAGAATTATTAGGACCGATTTTCAGACCAATCATGAGACCACTATTTACGCTGCCAGGACGTTCGACAGTAGATAATTTAGCATCATTTATTGGCGATGGGACAGTTGGAGTTTTAATAACAAGTAGGCAGTATGAAGGTGGATTTTATTCTAGACGTGAAGCGACAGTGATAGCTACAACTTTCAGTGTAGTATCATTAACATTTGCAATTGTTGTTGCAGAAACAGTACATATGCAAAATCATTTCTTTTATTTTTATTTATCAGTAATCGTATCATGTATTGTATGTGCCTTGATTTTACCTAGAATATGGCCATTGAGTAAGATTAAAGATGAATATTCCAAAGAAGTATCTGAGGAAATGAGAACTGAGAAGTTACCTGAAAATAAAACTGCGTTGAAACATGGATTTGATATGGCTACAGAAACAGGAATTAGAGCACCAGGATTCAAATCGTTCTTTAAATCTGGATTTAAAACTGTTATAGATATGTGGTTCGTTATATTACCAGTTGTAATGAGTGTTGGGACTTTAGCTACAGTCATTGCGACTTATACTCCAATATTTGCAATCATTGGTAAACCTTTTGTACCTTATTTAGATTTATTGCAAATTCCAGAAGCTACACAGGCTTCAGAAACAGTTTTAATAGGTTTTGCTGACATGTTCTTGCCTTCTATTTTAATTGAAGGTGTGGGCAATGACATAACATTGTTTGTCATTGGTGCTTTGAGTATTACGCAGTTGATCTATTTATCTGAAGTGGGTGGCGTCATATTAGGATCTAAAATACCAGTTAGTATTTTTAAATTGTTTGTTATTTTCTTGATTAGAACAATCATCGCTTTACCAATTATTGCTTTAATGGCACATCTTTATTTTAATTAAATAAAATAAAACACACATGAACTCATATTTGAAATTTTTAGAGGTAACCTACCTTTAAGTCATTTCTCATATTTGTAAATGTGTGTTTTTTAATTAGATTAGTGAAGTTCTGTTAAAACAGTAGCTTTGACAATTTTATTTCCTAAAATAGGAGATGGCTCATCTTGTTGGGAATTATTGTTTTGACTATGCGCTTCTTTAAAAGCGTCACTTTTTAGCCAACCGTTGAAAGCTGCCTCATTTTCCCACCAAGTATTAACATACATTTGGTCGTAATCTGCTTCGTCATCTATTAACCATACTTCAATATGATGAAAGCCATCTAAATCTTGAATTTTTCCGCCTTGTGTAAATTTTGGTGCTAGTTTTTCAGCAAACCCTTTCTTAACATCTATTCTATTAGTAACAACATACATATTATTCACCTACTTTCTAATTGATATTTTTAGTATAGCATTTAACTAAACCTTTATATGATTGAAAGCCATTGTTCAATATTCACTTACTCTGTATATTGAAAAAGAAGTGAAATTCTATTTATCAGAATTTCACTTCTTTTTATAATCAATTAGATTTATTAAATTAAACTTTTAGTGATTATTATTTTGTAATTTCATTATAAACTTTTTGATCATTTTGCGTGTATATAATGTATTCATGATTATCAGTATCAATGATAACACGATTTGTTTTTCCAAATGTAGAACCAATACGTGAAACTTTTTCTCTATCTAATTTTGGAACTGCATGGATATTTTGATCTTGAGAAACATTTTTAATTTCACTTGTTGGAATCTTAATATCAGCGACTCTCCATTGAATTCTTACTTCATTGTTATCTTTTTTTACTGTCATTGCCATATCGCGAACACATCCTTTAAATTATTTATAGCTATAGCATACAATAAAAAGTAATCGTTTTCAAGTGATTGTGTGATACTTTTAATCATTATGTCATACTATTTTATTTTACGAAAGTATGTTCGCATTTTCTATAATTTTATGGTAAAATTTAGCCGAGAAAAGGGGCAATGCACATGACAGGTAAAACACACACATCATGCGGTTTATTAGTAGGCGCATTAACTATAGAATATTACCAAACAGATTTATTTACATCGATTACAATTATGACGCTTGCAGTTATATCAAGCTTATTACCTGATATTTGTCACACGCAAAGCAAGGTTGGAAGACGTTTCAAAGTATTGAGTTTTTTAGTTCGTATACTGTTTGGTCATAGGACATTTACACACTCGTTATTATTCCTTTCTATAATTAGTATCCTTTTATATTTTATTCAAACACCAGAGTATTATTTGGTTTCAATTATCCTTGGTTTGCTTTCACATGTTATACTAGATATGTTAACACCTAGAGGTGTAAAATTATTATATCCAATACCGTTAACGATTAAATTCCCCTTAGTTTTTAAAACAGGTGGCTTAGTAGACTTATCGTTAGCAGGCGCGCTTTCAATAGGTGCGCTTTACGTATTATTCAAATCATTTTTTAATAATCTCTTTTTAAATTTTTAGTGATTATGGTTGTGATTATAATTGTAATAATATAAAGTGCATATAGTGAAATTATATATTCCTATTAGATATAAGATATTATTTTTATCTATTTTGAATATAAAGGAGAGAGAACATGTTAGATAAGAAAGAGTTAGCAAAGTTTAACCAAGAACATCTAATAGAATTTGAAAAATTAATGAGTAATAATGAAAAAGAACAATTAGCTAGTCAAGTTGATCAATTAGATTTAGCTTACATTCAAGATTTATATCGTGATTTGTATTTAAATAAACAAATGATAGATGATATATCTTCAGTAAATGAAGTGAAATACGATATAAAAGAAAATTTTTCAGATGAAGAAATTAAACAATTTGAAGATGTTGGCATAGAAGCAATTAAAAAAGGTAGATTTGCAGTAGTTTTAATGGCAGGTGGACAAGGCACACGTTTAGGATACAAAGGACCTAAGGGTGCATTTGAGATTGAAGGTGTGAGCTTATTTGAACTACAAGCACGTCAATTATTAGAATTGAAAGAAAAAACGGGTGTTTATGTAGATTGGTATATCATGACAAGTAAAATAAATGATAGTCAAACCCAGTTGTTTTTTGAAGAAAAAAATTATTTTGGATATGACAAAGAACATGTACACTTTTTTATTCAAGATAATATCGTCGCATTATCTGAAGAAGGCAAACTTATTTTAGATGTTGATAGTTCTATTTTGGAAACTCCAAATGGTAATGGTGGCGTATTTAAATCACTCAAAAAAGCAGGATATCTTGAAGATATGACAGAAAATGGTGTTGAATATATCTTTTTAAATAACATTGATAATGTTTTGGTAAAAGTGCTAGATTTATTTTTTGCAGGTTATACTTTCCAAAATAGTATGGATATTACAACGAAATCGATTCAGCCCAAGCATGGGGAAAGCGTCGGAAGGTTAGTTACAAACGAGGATAAAGATACAGTGCTTGAATACTCAGAATTGGAAGCAGAAACTGCAAATCAATTAAATAATGCAAACATTGGTATACATATGTTTAAGCTACAATTTATTAACACTGCTGTAGATAATCATTTGCCATATCATTTAGCAGTAAAACAGCTTAAACAATTGGACGATGATTTTGGCGTTATTGAAAATCCTGCTTTAAAATTTGAATTATTTTATTTTGATATCTTCCAATATGCTCATAGTTTTATAACATTACAAGTACCGAGGGACGAAGAGTTCTCACCATTAAAAAACAAAGAGGGCAAAGATAGTGTGGAAACCGCTACAGCTGATTTAAAACGTTTAAATAGGATCTAAGAAAAGGTGATTACACTAATGACTAAACCATTAGAGATTAAAAGCAATAAAGTCACTAAATCATTTAAAAACATCATACCATTAACTTTTGGAGAAGAAATTGGTAATGCAGTATCACATGGCGTAGCTGCCTTTGTTACTTTATGCGCATTGCCATATGCAGCATTACAAAGTTATTTTGCACATGGTGTTTTAGGCTCTTTTAGTGTTTCTGTCTATGTAATAAGTATTTTTTTAATGTTTCTATCTTCAACGGTCTATCATACAATGCCTAATTATTCTTCACATAAATTTATACTTAGAATCATTGATCATAGTATGATTTATATTGCCATTGCTGGAACCTATACACCAGTGTGTCTAGTACTAGTAGGTGGTTGGATAGGCTGGACAGCAATGATTGTTTTATGGGGTATAACGCTTTGGGGCATACTCTATAAATCTTTAGCTAAACATGTCAATCATAAGCTTAGCTTAACGATGTACTTAGTGATGGGATGGATCGGCATAATATTTTTACCCACAATTATTTTCGATACTAGCTTGAAGTTTATGTTATTTATACTATTGGGCGGTATAGCCTATACATTAGGTGCGTGGTTCTATGCGCAAAAAGATAGACCTTATTTTCATATGATTTGGCATTTGTTTATTTTAATAGCTTCTGTTTTTCACTTTATAGCTATTTTATATTTTATGTAATCATTGAATAGATGGACCATTTAAATGTAAAGTATGATTATTTTACAAAATGAATAGGATTAAAAAAGCACTCAAATAAGGGAGCGAGAAGTAAATCAAAAAAGGTTCATTTGATTATAATTCTCGCTTTCTTTTTAATCCCTTTTTATAGGGCAAAAGAAGTAATTTGCAGCAAACCTATTGAACTTAGGCACAATTAGTGATTTAGTAATGATTGATAATGAAAGTATCGTGTTAGGAGATTAATTATGAATATAAAAACATTTGGTGTTGTTGTTGCATTAATATTAATTATGTTTATGTCTGCAATTGAAACATCAATCGTTTCATTAGCATTGCCTACTATAAAAGAAGATTTAAATGTGACTGGTTCAATATCACTCATATTTTCAGTCTATTTTATAGCAATTGTAATTGCTAATCCAATTGTAGGTGAGTTGTTGGACCGCACTAAAATCATATACATAACACTATTAGGATTAGTCTTTTTTACGATTGGAAGCTTTTTTTCAGGTATAAGTAGTACATTTGGTATATTAATTATCTCGCGCTTTATTCAAGGATTAGGTGCAGGAATAATGATGGCTTTGAGTCAAATAGTTCCAAAGCTTGCTTTTGCAATTCCATTAAGATATAAAATCATGGGGATTGTGGGCAGTGTGTGGGGTATATCAAGTATCATAGGTCCCGTCCTAGGCGGTGGGATTTTAGAATTTGCTACATGGCATTGGTTATTCTTTGTCAATATACCTATCGCTATCGTTGCGATGTTATTGGTAGTGTTTACATTTCATTTTGAACATGAACAAACGACAACTTCACATAAATTAGATATTAAAGGGCTTATGTTATTTTATCTGTTTGTTTTCTTTTTAATGTTTACAGTAATGAATAGCAGTCATTGGTATTTAAATTGTATTTCGTTTATTGTAGCGATAGCTATGGGTATGATCTTAATTAAAAATGAAAAGGGCGTAGCGGCTCCATTTTTCCCTGTTAAAGAATTTAACAAAACAATTATACTTGTTTTCATCACAGATTTTTTATATGCAATGATATTGATGGGATATAATTTATATATGCCGATATATCTTCAAGAAGAACTCGGACTATCACCATTACAAAGTGGGTTTGTTATTTTTCCAATTTCCTTTGCTTGGTTAGTGTTAAATTTCAACTTAAATAGGTTAGAAGCAAAAATGTCTAGAAAAGGCTTGTATATATTTGCTTTTACATTATTAACAATATGTGGCATTTTTATATTTGCAGGTACAAAAACACCAATATTTATAGCGTTTAGTTTATTGCTGGCTGGTATTAGTTTTGGAACAGTTTATACGAAAGATAGTGTAATAACTCAAGAAGAAACTTCCCCACAGAATATGAAGCGTATGATGTCATTATATACATTAACAAAAAGTTTAGGTAATTCTATCGGCTCTACAATTATGGGTACGGTTTATGGTTTAACAATCGCATTTATTCATTTACCAATACACAATGTGATTTTACTCAGTTTTATCATCTTAATCGTACTGTTTGTACTTTGGAATACACTGTATAAACAAGATGATCGCAAATTCAATTCTTAGAATAAAAACAAAAAGTTATATGTATTTTAATTATTAAGCAAGTATTGAAGTTTAGTGAATTTTAATACTTGCTTATTTGTATTTGGGTGTATGTTGTTATAATGGTAAAATAAGAAACAGTTTTTAATTAAGGATTAATGTGAAATAAGCAGAAAATAAATTAGGTGAAGGGGAGGACAGTAAGCAATGAAATATATAAAGTATTTATTTACGACGCTTATTGTGCTTTCGGTATTTATCATTTCTGGCGCTATATTTTTAGCATTCTTAGGATTTGGCTTATATGGATTAAGCCGTATCCTTATATTTTTTCATCTAGCATACTTTGGTTATAATAAAAGCTTTTATGATAACTTAATTTATTACGGCAGTTATATCGTATTAGGTTATTTTACTTTATTTATTATTGAGAACTTAATGGATTATTTCAGAAAAAAATTACCAGATAATCCCTATTTTCAAGGAATAACTTATCATTTAATAACATTTGTTGTTACAACGTTATTATTCTATTTTATTGTTCACATTCATTATGCATATATAGATATTGATTTTTGGGTGATTGTTGTAATTATGGGTATTCTATTTATATGTAAAGAAGTCTTTTATCCTGATAGCAAAAATCTTAATCAGAATAAATAGTTGATGATATAAGTGCTAAGAGGTGGTTAAGTGACCGTTGAGCTAACTGCTTTTGTATTACCAAGATTATATTTATACTAAGTGTAAACTACTTAAGCAAAATTAAGTTATGTTTGTTAGAATATTAGTGGATATATTTATATAATAGAGGGGGACGCTTTGTGTTAACGATAGAGCAAGTTAAAGAACTTGTTGGAGAACTTAAGGATCCAATTATTAATGTTCCTTTAAAGGAAACTGATGGAATCGTAGAGGTAACAACAAAAGATGAGATAGAACATGTAAGTGTTAAAGTGGCTATGGCTCAATTAGGAGGACAGCCACAGTTAGATTTACAAATGGCTATTGTGGAAGTGCTTAAAGAAAATGGCGCGAATACTGTTGGAATAAGATTTGAGGAATTACCGTCTGATGTTGTTGAACAGTATAGAGGTAACAGTGATGACCAACCGCAAACAATAGAAGGTTTACTATCAAAGGATAATCCTGTTGAATTTATAGCAATCGCATCTGGTAAAGGGGGCGTTGGTAAATCCACTGTAGCTGTAAACTTAGCCGTTTCATTAGCAAGGGAAGGTAAAAAAGTTGGACTCGTCGATGCTGATATATATGGTTTCAGTGTTCCAGATATGATGGGTATAGACAAAAAGCCAGAAGTGGATGGCAAAGAGATTATACCAGTTGAGAGACATGGAGTTAAAGTCATTTCGATGGCATTTTTTGTAGAAGAAAATGCGCCAGTTATATGGAGAGGACCTATGTTAGGTAAAATGTTAACTAACTTTTTTGTTGAGGTACGTTGGGGAGATTTAGATTATCTTCTTTTAGACTTACCTCCAGGTACAGGTGATGTCGCTTTAGATGTTCATACAATGCTACCATCTAGTAAAGAAATTATTGTTTCTACGCCGCATCCGACTGCAGCTTTTGTTGCAGCAAGAGCAGGTGCAATGGCTAAACATACAGAACATTCTATTTTAGGTGTTATAGAAAACATGTCATACTTTGAAAGTAAAGAAACTGGTAATAAAGAATACGTGTTTGGTAAAGGTGGCGGTGAAAAGTTAGCTGATGAGTTGCAAACAGAACTTTTAGGTCAATTACCATTAGAACAGCCATCATGGAATCCAAAAGATTTCGCACCTTCTATTTATCAAGCGGATGATCGACTAGGTAAAATATATCAATCAATGGCAAAACAAATCATCGACAAAACAAAAAAATAGATTATTTATAGAACTGGGTAGAAATTTTTAATTCTGCTCAGTTTTTCTCTTGCAATTTTTTGAATTGCTGTTAGAATAATTTCTTGTGACCAATGAAAGCACGATTAAGTAGCTTGAAAAGTTTGTTGCAAAAATATATTTAAACTATTGACTTTTTATTATGAAGTTGATAATATATAAAAGTCGTCAAAATGGCAAAACATTATTTTAAATAAATTTTTAAAAGTGTAAAAAATATACTTGAAAAAAAGATATTAATAATTTAATATTGTTAAAGTAATGTTAAATGATTGTTAAGCAAATGAAATCTTTGTTGACAAAGTGTAAACAAAGATGATATAGTAGTAAAGCAATTATTTATTTAAATGAACATTGAAAACTGAAGTGCAATATGTCAACGTTAATTCCGATTTCAACATTAAATGTTGAATCAAA